>JBOHJT010000232.1:0-5526 GCA_050728715.1 Methylocella sp. | reverse complement strand
CCGTCGACGGCGACATCGAATTGCGCACGCCAATGGCCCGGCACATCGTCGGGCACGGCTTCCGTAAAGATATAGGAAAAGGTTCCGCGCGAGGCCCAAAGCACCGGCTCCGGCTTGACGCCGTAAGCCAAGGCTTCCAGCGGCAGTCCCTTGAATTCCACCATGAATTTCCGCACTCCCGTTGGCCGCGGCTTGCCTGGCTGGCCGCCGTTGCCCAAGCGTGTCGCGACACAGCGCGCAAGATCCGCCGGGAACGGCTCGTCGGCGGCCCAATACAGGCGATAGGAAAGCGTGACCTCGGACCCCGCCGCCGCTGCGTTCTTGGGCACCCACATCGCGACGATATTGTCGTGTATTTCATCGCCGGTCGGGATTTCGACGAGCTCTATGGCGCCCTTGCCCCAAGAGCCCTTGGGCTCGACCCAAAGGCTGGGGCGCCGGTCGTAATAGACGCCATCAAGATAGTGATCGAAGTTACGATCGCGCTGCAACAGCCCAAAACCGCGCGGATTTTCGTCCGCGAAGGAGGACGTTATGATGCGCGGCGGATTGTTGAGGGGCCGCCACGCCCTCTCGCCGCTCCCCATCCACAGCGCGAGACCGTCGGAATCGTGAACTTCCGGACGCCAGTCGATAGCTGTCACTTTTTTCGTTTCGGAAAACCAGTACATGGAGGTCAAGGGCGCGAGCCCGAAGCGGGCGACATCGCCACGCAAAAAAAGCACCTGGTCGATGTCCATCGTGACGCTTTTGGTGCGCGTCAGCACAAAGCGGCAGGCTCCGACGATCGATGGGCCTTCGAGCAGAGCGTAGATCGTCAATGAGTCGCTGGTCTCAGTCCGGTCGATATAGAATTTCGTGAAGTCCGGAAATTCTTCCTTGCGCTCCGCGACCGCCACATCGAGCGCGACGGCCCGCGCGGAAAGCCCGTACTGGCGCAATTCGCCGATGGCGCGGAAATAATCTGCGCCGAGGAAGGCGACCCAATCGTTCTTGCGCCAGTCTAGCGGGCCGGCACGTGATTCCTGGACGCGCAGCCCGGCGAAGCCCGCGCCTTGCGGCAACCTCCTCGCAATCGAATCCGCGGGCATTTCGAAATAGCTCTGATCGTAGATGATTTGCCGCGCGCCGCCTGCGTCGACGACATGCATTTCGACGGCTTTTTGAAAAAACATTCCCAGGTGAAAAAAGCTCACGGGAAACCGGCCCGGCCCATCGGCGAAAAGGGCATGGTCCATGTCGAACTTGATTTTTCCCCAGGCCTCATAATTAATCTTCGCGACGATATCGGGCGAAGGCCGCGCCGGGCCGGCGTAAGGCTCCTTCGCCATGCGCCGCGCCATGGCCTTGAGAGTATCGAAGGAAAATGGCACCGCCGGGCCGAGTTTCATCACGCCGGCGGCAAATCCTTGTCCTGCGTTGGTTCCGAAAAGTCCGAGTGCGGCAGCGGCCTTCAGCACCGATCTCCGGTCAAAGGTGGTTGCCATTCGACGTTCCTTCGGGTCTAGCGGCCCAATGGCCGGTTGGCGTAGCCCATGTGCAAAGCGGCACAGGCGTTGCCCGCGGCTAGGCGGAGAGAAGGGAGCAGAGGGATTTCTAGCGGATGGGTTCGTGGCGAATCGCGGTGCGCATGAAATAATAGAGGAGCCCAAAGCCGCAAAGACCAAATCCCGCCTCGATGACGCGGCTGACGAGGGGATCGAGCTGCAGGAGGCCGCCGAGCGCCCATCCCGCCGCCCAGGAAGCGCCGACCATTTCGGTGCCGACCAGAATGGCGACCGCGACGAGGGTCGAAACATGGACCCAGTTGATTTTTTTCGGTTCAGCCAAAATCCAGGTTGCTCCGTATGAAAGCCAGTTCGGGGGACGCCGGTTCACCGCGCGGGCGCTTTGCCACTATATCCACCAAGGCGCGCCGGGCAAGTCTCTCGCGGAAGCTCAAACCCCGTTGTATAACGGCACCAGACAAAGTTGGGAAACGCCAATGGACGACGAAGTGCGGAGCGCCAAGGAGACGGATAACGTGGGCTTCCCGTGGCTCGCCGCCTACCCGGCCGGCGTGCCGGCGCGGATCGAGACGCCGCCCTACGATTTGCTCGGCGAAATTGCGCCGGACTTGGCGGCGCGCAAGCCGGCAGCCCGGGCATTTACCACCATCATGCCGAACGGCATGGCGGCAAGCCTGACTTTTGCGGAAGTCGATCGCCATTCAGATGCCTTCGCGGCCTATTTGCGCGAAACGCTGCGCCTCGAGCAGGGAGCCAGGGTCGCGATCCAAATTCCAAACGGGCTCGCCTATCCGGTCGCCGCATTCGGCACTTTCAAGGCTGGATGCGTGCTCGTCAATGTCAATCCGCTCTACACCGCGCATGAAATGGTGCATCTCTTCCAGGACGCGGAACCGGCTGCGATTGTTGTGATCGACATGTTCGCGGATAAGCTCGCCGAGGCCCTCAAGCAAGCTCCCATCCCGCATGTCGTTCTGACCGAGGCGGCGAGCCTTTTTCCCATGGCGTCGCGGCGGCTCATCGGGTTCATGCAGAAATACGTCAAGAAACAGGTGCCGTATACGCATTTCCGTCATGCCACTTTTTCGAAAGCGCTTGCGTTGGGCGCGGCCGGCATTCGCGCGGGGGCCAATGTCAAGAGCTACACGAGTGAGATGGAACCATCTGCCGTCGCATGCCTGCAATATACGGGCGGCACGACGGGCGTGAGCAAGGGCGCCATGCTGACGCACCGCAACTTGATCATGAACGTGGCGCAATTCATCAGTTTCTGGGGCGACGACATGCGGGAAAGCGATCACGTCCTGACCGTGCTCCCACTCTATCATATCTTTGCGTTCACCGTGAACTTCCTGGGTTTTTTCATACGTGGCGCGCACAATATTCTGATCCCCAGCCCAAGGCCGCTGACCAATCTCCACAAGGCCTTCGAGAAGGACGCCATAACCGTCATCCCCGGGGTGAACACCTTGTTCAACGGCCTGTTGAACGAGCCTTGGTTTTCCGCAAATCCGCCAAAGAGCCTGCGGGTGTCGGTTGCCGGAGGCACGGCGGTATACGAGGCGGTAGCTCAGCGGTGGCAAAAAGTCACGGGAACTCCGGTAATTGAGGGCTACGGCCTGAGCGAGGCTTCGCCGGTCCTCACCTGCAATCCGGTGAGACGAGCGAAGCTTGGCTCGATTGGCGTGCCGCTTCCCTCGACCGAGATGAAATGCGTCGACGACCACGGAATCGAGGTCGCGATCGGCCAACCCGGCGAAATTGTCGCGCGCGGGCCACAGATCATGCCCGGTTACTGGCGGCAACCTGGCGAAACCAGAAATGTCTTGCGCGACGGCTGGCTGTATACCGGCGACATCGGGAAAATGGATGCCGAGGGCTATTTCAGTGTCGTCGACCGGCGCAAGGATATGATCCTCGTCTCCGGCTTCAATGTCTATCCCAATGAGGTCGAAGCGGTGCTCGCCGGGCTTGCGGGCGTGAAGGAATGCGCCGTGATCGGTGTGCCCGACGCGGCCAGCGGGGAAGCGGTCAAGGCGTTTGTCGTGCGCGGCGATCCAGCCCTCGACGCCGCCGCCGTCCGCGATTTCTGCAGGCGCGAACTCGCCAGCTACAAAGTGCCGAGATTGGTCGAGTTCCGCGACGATTTGCCGAAGTCGAACGTCGGCAAAATCTTGCGTAAGGAGCTGCGGGCCCATTCCCGGTGAATCAAATCGGCGCCGGGTTCGCATGGAAGCGCCTTAATCGAGTGAGTGGATCTTGACGGAGCTTGGGTGCCTTTCCAATGCTTGAGGCTGCAGCTCACTGGCTCTCCGATTTGCCCACCACTCTAGCCGTCATCGTATCGCTCGTTGTCGGTGCGGGACTCTCGGCGCTTGGCCTACTCGTGGTCCACCCGATCTTGCCGCATGGTGTGCGCGCTGTTCACAACGACGTGTCGGGCTTCATGTTCGCGACAGTCGGCACCACTTACGCCGTCTTGCTCGCGTTCGTGGCCGTGGCCGTCTGGCAAAATTTCGCACTAATTGACAGCCAAGTGCAAACGGAAGCCAATCTCGTCGGTGATCTATATCGCGACACTGTGGCGTTTCCGGAACCCTCGGCTTCAAGATTGCGGCACTTTCTCTTTGTCTATGCGGAAATTGTCGTGCAAGACGAGTGGCTGGCCTTGGCCGCCGGACGTGCAGACGAAGCCGAGGGTTGGCAATTAATGGACAAGTTTCACACCGAGCTTCTGCAATTTCAAGCAAATAATGAAAGTGTCGGCGTTTTGCGCGCCGACACCATCAAGACTTTGAACCAGCTTTACGACGCGCGCCGCGGCCGCTTCCACGCCGCGACCTCGGAATTGCCGCCGATCTTGTGGTGGAATCTCATTGCCGGGGCAGTGATATTAATGATGTTTACCTATCTTTTCGGCGCGCCACGCTTATGGATGCATCTGGCTACGGTGTCGCTGCTTGGAGCTTTGATTGGCCTCATTATGGCGCTCGTCGTCTTGCTCAATAATCCGTTCCGAGGACAGAATCATGTGTCCATGGCGCCATTCCATAGACTCGTAAAGTCCGTCGAGGCGATGGCGTATCCTCACGATTAGCGCAACGTGGATTTTGTCTATTTGGCCTGCGAGAGTTGAAGATATTCAGGCAGGCTGAAAAACGTGACCAGAATATTACCAGCGCAGGAGCCGGGATCCAGCCACGGCGCCAAGGGTGACGACGAAGGTAATCGCCAGCGAGTACCAGGCGGCGACGAAAAGCGGCGAATCATCCGGGCAATGCGTGGCATAAAGCGCCGCGCCAATGGCCCCGGCGAAGAGGCCCGCGCCAGCCCCGGCAAGGGCTGGACGATCGCACGCGCCTTGGCGCAAGGCGAGCAACGCAGCCGCGAGCGGCGCCAAAGCGAGGAAGGGGATGGTTTTCAAGCAGAAGAGCGCATTGACGCCCATCAATCTTTGCCCCCATTCGGCAGGAGGCACCGTTGCGATCTCGGCGAGGCTGGCGAGGCCGAGCAAGCCCGGCACAATCGCAAGAAAGAGCGCGGCGCGCCGAATATAGGCGCCCGGCTGAACAAGGCGCAAGGCCAAGGCGGGAGACAGCGCGACAAGCAAGAAGGTAAGACCAAGCTTGAAGGTAAGGCGCGGCTCGCCGAGCAAGGCAAAAAGATGCGGCCTTGGCCCGAGAACCGCGAAGTAAGATGCCAAGGTGATCGCGACACCTGGGATCAAGGCCAAAGCCAGAACTCGGCCCGGCGGCATCGGGCGGACCCCGCAGTCGGCGGCAAGGGCGCGGATAAGATCGTCCGTCTTCACGATTCCTCCATTCTGAACTTTCGGGCGAGCGCCGAAAGACCGCGATGGAGGGCCACCCGGACGGCTCCGTTGGTCATCGAAAGACGCGCCGCCGCCTCGCTAATCGACGCGCCGTCGACCGCGATTGCCTGCACGACAATGCGTTGTCCCGCGGGCAGACCCGGAAGATGGCGATCGACATCGGCGACAAGCATGCTTGGTTAGCTC
>JBOHJT010000231.1:0-5552 GCA_050728715.1 Methylocella sp. | reverse complement strand
GCAAGGCTCGCGCGGATGGAAAGAAGATTTGATTTGGCTGATGCGAAAGGTCCCCGGCTAGGCTGGTCCCGGCTCGTCAGTTATTCGGAAAAGGCCCGTGAAATCATATCGGCCATCCGGCCGGAGAGGCAGAGGTTTTGCCCAGACCACGGCATCGAGCGGCAAATCGCCATAAAGATGTGGAAAAAGCGCGCCGCCCCGCGAGGGCTCGAAGCGCAGGGCGTCGCCGAGCGGCGCGGGATCGGCCGCGATGAGCATGAGACCGGCTTGCCCCGAAAACCATTTCGCGGCGGTCGCTTCCAGCTGCGCGCGACGCGAGAAATGAATGAATCCATCCGCGAGGTCGGCCGGCGCGCCGGTGAATCGGCCGCGTCCTTGAGCCTCCCGCCACAAAGAGAGCGGCGTGATCTTGTAGATGAAATCCGCGGTCGAGGTCACAGTACCGATGAGAACAAGACTCTCCACGCTGGGTTAGCCGGAATGGGGCGCCCTCGCCGCGCTAATTTTGCGGCTCAAGCCGGAAATAGAGCCCAGAGTAGGGAGCGGCTGAAAACTCGGGCTTTCCAACGACACTGAGTGAAAGCTCCGCAGCTTGCCAGCTGTCGATTAATTCGTAGCCTATCGTCTCGAAGGCCGCAATCAATTCCCCCCGGTTGTAGTGGACGCGGGCGGTCCTAAAGAAACCGTCGTCCCGAACGGTCGCCTTGGTCGGCCCGTCAATCAAGGGGGAGCGGTTTATAAGGATGTGCGCTGGCTTTTCCGGAAGCTCAGCTACCATGTGATAAACGGGCGGATCAAAGAATTGGAGCGAGCTGGAGACAAGCAAAAGATCCGCTCCGGATGCATCCTCCCAGTTTCGCGTGAACTGAAGCTGCTTTTCGCCATGTTCCGCGACATGGCGCCGCCTTTCCTCCGTCCACTTGGGAAGATCATAAACCTGCCAGACCAGATGGGGCGCGAAATGCAAGTACCGTTTATGGCAATAAAATAGATTTCCCACATTTCCACCAGGATCGAAAATCTTCGACCAGCGAGATAGGAGGCCTTGCATGTGATAGAAAGCCGCATAATCGCTGGGCCGGGAGGAGGGGACTGCGACAACCCCAGGTACAGTGCGCCTACCCCCGGGGCGTCGTGCCCGCCGCCGCAACGGCTTGCGGCAAGTCATCGAAAACGCGATGATGTCCCAAGATAGCATTCAAAATCGGCGCCGTAACTGGCCGTTTTGCCAGATGTTGCATCAATCGGCTAGCGCCGAACAGGGCTTCAACACCACTCACGAGGTGGCTAGTAAACCTGATTTGCTTCACTCGAAGACGTTGGAGAGGGGTCACTTAAATCCCTCGTCGGATCTCGCATGAATTTCAGCGGATGCCGAAGGGCGATGCTCTTTTAATCATAATTACAATATAGAATCAACCATTTTCCGGATTAACTTCATAATAACGGTAATGTTACTAACTTTTCATAATAAATAGCGCCAAAAGATGTATTTCCATTCATATTTCTATTCTCTTGGATGAACGGCGCAGCTTCCGAGGTGCCGATTCGAACTCCTGAGCACCGTATTTGGTACCGGCGCAAGGGTTCGCTTATATTAGATTCTGTTTTTGCCGCCTTTTCCGCCGCCGTGCCCAACTCATGCCCAATAAGCGTGGGCGGACGGCACTGGCTTGTGGCGAACGCAAACGCGCCTGCTCGGCCTTGCCGGGAGAGCGGAAAGGAGGCAGAATGAGGCTCGATACCGACGCCAATCTGGGGAATGCTGGGCTATGCGCCAGACATCTGACCACCAAGATGCGGTGGGCTTTATAATAATCGCCATTTTAGGTGTAATAGTAATCATCGCACTACACCTAGTATAGTCCACGCGTTCTTTTTGGTTGTGGACATAGTGAACTCCTTGGGCAGCGCGTTTAAACGCGGCACCAGATAATCTCGCCGCGCCGCACGACGGATCCCCTCCTACAAGATTGGCATGGCGTTAATCCGCCGTGGCCTTGCCGATTGAGAACAAGTTCCAGGCGCTGCTTGCGTAGTGCGCCCCCGACCTTGCAACTGCATAGACGCGCCACGCGTAGCGCTGCGGCGCGCCCGGCAGCTCGACGAGGGCGGCGGAGGCTTCGAAGTAGCTCACGGATACCTCGCGCGATCCGGACGCGTCGAGCGCCCGGAGCTCGACGTAGTATTCGACTGGGACCGGCTGCTCCGGCGTATTCCACACCAACGCGACTTTCGACGGGTTTTGGCCCGCGGGCAGCATGACATCGACCGGTGCAACCGGGACGGGACGCCGGGGCAACAAGTCGCCCGGCGGCGGGATTGCCGCCGCTCGCCCAGCTCGCAGCAGCGCGGACATGCGGGCGGAAGCGGCACCGAGACCGCCGATGGCGGCTGCGTGGTACCAGGCCTCCGCGGTCGCCGGATTGCGGGGCACGCCGTCGCCGGCCGCATAGAGCTGGGCGAGGGCGTATTGCGCGCGATGGTAGCCGTTGGCGGCGGCCCTCGCGTACCAAAGCGCCGCTTGGGCGCCATTGCGGGGCGTGCCGGTGCCGCTGTCGAGCATGACCGCGACATTGAACGCCGCCTGCACGAGCCCGGCCTCGGCGGCCTGGCGATACCAGCGATAGGCCATCGAGGAATCTTGCGGCACGCCGCGGCCGAGATCGTACAGCAGGCCCAGATTCAGCGCCGCTTCGGCGTCGCCGGCCGCGGCGAGCGGCAGCCACAGACTGCGAGCCTCGTCGAACCGGCCGGCGTCGAACGCGCGCCTGGCGTCGCGGTCGTCCGCGCGCAATGGCGATGCGACGGCCGCGAGAACCGCAACAAGCAAACCCGCCGCGGTCCGGCGCACGCCCGGCCACCCTGCGGCTAGCGCCAGGTGAGCTCGGCGCGCCGGTTGCGAGGTTCGGCCGCGCCGGACGCGCTTGGGACCGGCGGTTCCGTCTCGCCCTTCGCCAGGATCTGGAAGCGTTCCATCGGGATGCCGCGCGCGACCAGCCCGCGCAGCACACCATCGGCGCGCTGCTGCGACAGCCGCAGGATGCCCGCGGCCGTTCCCACCGCATCGGTCGAACCCGTGACCACCATAACGAGCGGCTTGCCGTCCCGGTAGAGCCGCGAGGCCTGGTCGAACAACGCCTCGTCCTTTGGTCGCACCTTGGCGCTGCCGGTGTCGAAATAGAACACAAGCGACCTCGGCGCCCCGGCCTGCGCCGCAGTCGGCGCCGCGGACGCCGCAGATTGTTGCGAGAGCGCCGCGCCCGCGGGCAATGCAAGCGCGGCGGCGAGTGGGATCACGAATGAACGGGGCAGCGACATGAGAGTCTCCCAAGTTGATGGCCGAGAGCGGCAGTTTCGAAACTGGCGACCGATCACGGAGGTCACCTTGCCGGCACCAAAACCTCGATTGTCCCAGGGCGGGGGAGCGGCTCGCCGGGTGCCGGCGGCGACAGCCGGGTGGGCCCGAACCTTTCGCCGAGGTCGTGCTCGACGCGCGCGGCGCCGTCGCGATCCTCCGCGAAGAAATAGATAATGCCGGTCTTGCCCGCGACCCGCGCGGCGGGTGCCGGGTCGCTCGCTTCAATCCCGTCGCCGCGCAGCAGGCGCACGAGCTCGGTCGCGTCTTGCGTGGTCGCAGCACTCCGGGGCGCGTAACTGACCAGCACGCGGATCGGCGCATTGTCGGGGAGCAGTTGGGGCGCGTTTCTGGACGGGGCCGCCGGCTCGGACGGCGGCGCCGCGATGGCCGCCGCGGGCGGCACGTACAGCGCCTGACGGCTGTTCGGCACGGGCGAGGGCTCCGCTTGGAGCTGACGTGGTGCCGGCTCGATGCCGGATCGAGGCCCGGTCAGGGCAACCACCGGAGCGGCAGGAAGTTCGGGCGATGTGCCGATACCTGGGTGGTCCTTGTCCCCGGCGTGCATCGGCGCAGGCAAGATGGCGCTTGTTGCGTCTACCGATTGCTTCGAGGCGGATGGGGCATGCTCGGGTGTCCATAGGAGCGCAACAGCCACCCACATGACGGCGAGCACAACGCTCACGATCGCTACCCCGGCGGGGCTGCCGACCACATATTGTAAGCCCGCCCCGACCCGGACGATTACGCCTCTCTGATCCAATGCGTCCTGAGTTTCTGGCAAGCGGCTTCAAGCCTCCAAATAAAATGCGGCTGGCTTTGTTGCCTGAGCGCGGCGGAATAGTGGCATCGCGGTGGCCCGGCTGCATCCCCCAAACAGGGCAAGGACCGCCGCTGCTCGGCCGCGCCGGCGAGGCACTTTGGTCCCTCTTCACCGCGTGGGGCTGCAACGGGTGAATTTTCGTGGCGGTGCTTGGCCACCGGTGAGGGCGGCGATTTCTTTGTCGATTTCTCTGCGTTTGACGATCAACTCTCTTAGAACGCGCATTCTTGTCATCGATAGTCTTCGCTCACTCCGCCGCCGTGCGGTAAGGTTCGGTTCCGGCGATGCGTTCGCGGGCGAGCTTCAAATATTCGGAATTGAGTTCGATGCCGATGTCCTCGCGGCTGACGCGAATTGCCGCCGTTCCACCATTCCCCGCAAGTGGGTGGCGGAGAAAACCGGTGGACCGGCGGCCAAAGCAATAATGATTGGTCGGTCATGAAAAACCAGGTGCAAGGCTAGGGCGGGTGACCGGCTCGCCCCATTGTAATGGTGGCCGCCGTTGAAGCGTTGTTGTCGCTCCTAGTGTCCCGATTCCGAAGTTCGTTGCATTGATTGAGCGCTAGGATGGGGACACTAGCTCTTTGTTTTCAGTGGCCTGCTGTTCCCGCAGTTCGCCGCGAAGAGCGCCGAACGTCGGGCGCGGGACACTAGTCGGATATTCGTTTTGAGTGTGGTTGTCCGCCATGCTAAGCTTTACGGGAGCGCGGGCCAAAGAGTTTCAAACGCGGGATCAATTTTTTAGATCCTCCTTGTCGAATGCGGGTGTTGCGGCGAACGGCGCGCCCCTGGCAAACCGGAGAAAGGCGACTAATTACGTTTGAGCGATCCGCAAAAAGTCTGAACAGGAAAGGGACCAACTCATGCCAATCTATATCACCCAGGGCTGGTACACACCCGATGCGGTCAAGGGCATGGTGGCCAATCCCGAAAACCGGGAGAAGGCCCTCGCGGACCTCATGGAAAAGGCGGGGGGCAAGCTGATTGCCCATTATTTCACATTCGGCGAGTATGATTTCCTCTCGATAACCGAGGCGCCCAGCGAGGAGGTCATGGCTTCCGCGCTGATCGCGGGGGCAGCGTCCGGCGGGATCTCCCACCTAAGAACGTCGGTCGCGTTGACCGCCAAGGATGCCATGAAGGCGTTTAAATCAGCCGGGGCCCTCGGCAAGTCATTCAAACCGCCAGGGCGGTAACGACTGCCCTTGGGTTTAAGTCCTTCCACCTTGTGACTTGACGGACGTTTGCATGATTTGAGGGGTTCTCCGAGGTTTGGGTTGTCGAGGCTCGAATCACAAGGAGAACCCCATGCGGGTTTTTAGCCTGCCCTCTCATACCATCCGAAACGGCCGGACGGCGTCGCTAGAGCCA
>JBOHJT010000230.1:0-5560 GCA_050728715.1 Methylocella sp. | reverse complement strand
CGTTCTGTTCGGATTTGGCTGCTTGCTGCAGTTCCTCCTGCGCGATCTCGTTCTGCAGGTCCTGAAGGGCTTGTGATGCCTTGATGGCCGCAGTCACCTCATCCTTGTAATGCTCGCCCACGATAGTGTCGCGCACATGCTCGCGGTCACCCTTCCAGATTTCGTTGTGCGCGTCGAAGGTGAGGTTGCTTGCATCGACTATGATGACGACTCGATCCTTGAGCGCGGGGAACCCGCAGGTCGTTGAGAGATAGCCACGCGTCTGCTTGAACTGGACCTGGCCGTTTACCGCGTGAAAAACGCGGTTGTTCGAGACGTTGAGCCACCCCGGCAGCTTGCGTTTGAGACGGATCGCGAAAATCTGGATTTCGCCGAGTGCCTGGCTCTTGATGCTGCCGACTGCGATTCGGCCCGTACCGGCCGCCTCTTCCTCTTCCTCGTCGTTATCCGCCTCCTGGTGCGACCGCAACAAAAGGTATTCCATGCCGCAGAACCCGCGCGGGTCGATGCCTTCAGCGCGATCGCCGCCGCGCTTCGGGTCAGGCGTCTGGCGGAAATCCAGGATGCGGAAGGGAAGAATGGTCTCGACTAGGTTCTCGTTCAGCGCCTCGCGTGAGCCCCGGAACCCGCCCGAGAAGCGGGAGCCAATCTGGTAATCGTAGAGCTTAATGACGGTGCCTGTCTTCAGATGCACACCGTCGTAGCGCTTCCCGTCTCCCTTCCTGAATGGGAAGAGTGCGTCCTCCTGGAAGGTCGGGAGTTTACCGCCAGGCAGCATGAAATATCCGGCAACCGGCATTCCGCCGCCTGGTCTTTTGCGCAGGAGCGTGAAACCCCAAGGCTCCTTCCCGTCATAGCGCCGCGAGACAATCAGCTTAAACTTCTTCTGGCCGCAGTAGCTAAGGACCCCAGACGAACCCATGTTGTATTTCCCCTGGACGAAGGGGATGTCCTTCTTATTGCCCGAGCTGAGCGACAGGAAGGTGCTTTCGAAGCATTCGGGGTTCTGGCCCTCGCCGTTATCGACAAAAGTGTAGCAAGGCAGACCGGTGCGCTTGGTCCTGGCCCCGGTAACGCCGATGACGAGGTTCTTCTGCGCGAACTCGCGTAGCCAGGGGTCGTTCGGATCGAGATTGGTGAGCTTGCCGCCGCGCAGCGGCTTGATGAGAAGATCGACCGCCTGGTGCATCGTCTGGGGAGCCTTCTTCCCCTTGGGGTCGATCCCTTTTAAGAGCGCGTGCTTCATCAGCACGGCGTCCACCATGTTAGTCATCAGCTCGGTGAGGGCTTTGCCGCCGTCCGACGCCTGATTCGACGTGACGTTGAAGTTCGTCTCCCGGCCGTCGAGCGGACGCCAGTTCTTTCGGAACCCCATCTCGGGGACGTCGTCAATGACGGCCTGAACGGCCGCCTCTGTTTCTGCGTCGAGAAGTCGCCGGCAGACGGTGTCGGCATCGAATATATTTGCCATCGCCTATTCCAGTTCAAATGTCGTTTTGGAATTTTTCTTTAAGGCCACGTCGAACTTCTTCCGACACGCTGACACCTCGTCCGACAGAGCCTTCACGATCTTTGCCGCGTCTTCTTCGGTGTAATCGTAATTGGAACGGTTCGAGAGATTGCCGATAAGCTGGATGTTTTTCAGGGCTTTGGATACGCGATTCCTCGCCAATTCTACGAATTTTTCACGATCAGTTTGGCGCACCACCGGCTCCCGTACATCATATACGGCCCATAACACATACATTTTCGATATCTACGAGGCAAGCAGCGTTCTGTACGGCGCCAACGTGAAATGCACGATGTCTTCAGGTGCCTAGCCGCCTCCGGACACCACATATGGGAGAGCAAACTGTGCGGACAGCCCCAGATGTGGTTGCGCGCCTCCGCCGCACGAGTATACTCGACTATACTCATTCGGAATGGGGGTCCCATGGCGAGGACGAGGCGGTCGGCCACCTGCGGGACGGCAGAAGCGGCGAAAAGGCTCGGCGTCTCGAAACCCACCCTTCTGCGCTGGTTCGCGCAGAAGCGAATAGCCGAGGTGCGGCGCGATCGGAACAACTGGCGAATCTTCACGGATCAGGACTTGGAGCGGATCACAAGGGAGGTCATGGGCAATGGCGACGGCGCTGAGCGATAACGGCGGCCAGCGAGCAGGGAGACGTCGCCAGGAGGCTAAGTTTCTGGCGGTCGATTTTTTTTGCGGGGCCGGCGGCACGACTCGCGGGATGATCGACGCAGGCGGGTATGTCATGGCCGGCATCGATAAGAATGCTAGCTGCGAGCGAACTTACGTCGAGAACAACATCAATCGCTGCATCGATCGCAGTCCTGCCCGCTTCCTGACCTACGACATTTTTCCGCGCTCTCGGGACTACCCAGGAGGGCAGCAGCGTGCGCTTTTCCGCGAACTGGGCGAGCTGATCGGCTACTATCGTCGTAAAGCTTGCGGCCTTCCGCTGCTCTTCGCGATCTGCGCCCCGTGCCAGCCGTTCACGAAGCTCGCACGCAAGGAGATGAGCGACGAGCGGATAGAGCGGCGGGCGCGCGACATGAACCTGCTGCGGGAGGCGTGCCGGTTCGTTCGGAAGCATGAGCCGGAGTTGGTGGTGTCAGAAAACGTCGCCGGGATAGGCGATCCCAAATACGGCGGCGTCTGGGAGGGTTTCCGCAGAAAGCTCGAACGGCTCGACTATGCGACAGGATCAAAGATAGTCTGTACGTCGCGTTTCGGCATCCCTCAGTTCCGCAAGCGCTCGATCCTGATAGCTGCGCGGCGCGATCTTGTGCGTCCGGGACGGTTCGCCGACATTCTGCAGGAAGAGCTGCTCGTGCCTGAGGCGGACCCCGATGCGGTGATGGTCTCCGTCGCCCAGGCCATCGGTCACTTGGCTCCGATAGCCGCCGGCGACGTGCATAAGAGGATCCCAAATCACCGCACGCGCGCCTTGTCGGAAATCAATTCTAAACGCCTGTCGTCGGCAAAGCCGGGCGAATCGAACGCCTACTTGGAGACAACCGATCACGGCGATCTGTCGCTGCGCTGCCACCAGGACGTAAACCGTAAATTGCAGTCGCGATGCTTCTCCGACGTTTACACGCGGATGCATTCGGACCGGCCATCGCCAACGATCACGACCAAATGCCATAGCGTCTCCAACGGCCGGTTCGGGCATTACGACGTGAACCAGGTTCGCGCACTGTCGCTACGCGAGGCTGCCATCCTGCAGTCCTTCCCAGACGATTATGTGTTTTATCCGGGCGATGAAATCGAACCGGTCGCACGGATGATCGGCAATGCGGTGCCTCCGAAGCTCGCGTGCTTCTTCGCCGATTATCTTGTCAACTCGGTCAAAGGCATGGCACGACGTGTTTAGGCGCGTGTCGCAAGGTCCGTCAAAAGGCGCTCGATATCGCTTTTGGTCGAGCACTCCCAGACAATCGTGACCGTCCAGCCGACGGCTTCTAGGGCAGCGCGGCTGGCGCGATCACGGGCGAGAGTGCGATCAAGTTTGACGTTCCAGAACTTGACGTTGGAGCCCGGCCGCCGGCCGCGAGGACAGTCGTGCCCATGCCAAAAGCAGCCATTGACAAACACGGCCGTGCGATAACGCGGAAGGACGATATCGGGCGAGCCAGGAAGATCGCGACGATGCAAGCGGTAGCGGTAGCCGGCGGAAAAAAGCGCCGAACGAACAGCGCGCTCGGGGGCAGTATCCTTGCCGCGGACGGCAGCCATCATCTTTGAACGAACAGCAGCAGCTACTCTGTCGGTCATTGCCGTCTCGCCATCACTCATATCCGGCGCACCCGATAAGCAGCGTGCGTTCCGCATCACCTTGAAAACTGCTTATATTTCAGCCGGTGCGGGATGACGCTGTCGATTCCTAGACGCCGCTTTTTGTCTTCCTCGTAGGCGGCGAAATTGCCCTCGAACCATTCGACATGGCTGTCGCCCTCGAAGGCGAGCATATGGGTGGCGATGCGATCCAAAAAAAAGCGATCGTGCGAGATGATGACCGCGCAGCCCGCGAAATCTTGGAGGGCCTCTTCGAGCGCGCGAAGGGTGTCGACGTCGAGATCGTTGGTCGGCTCGTCGAGCAGAAGAACGTTGGCGCCCAATTTCAGCATTTTGGCGAGATGCACGCGGTTGCGCTCGCCTCCCGACAATTGCCCGACCTTCTTTTGCTGATCCGGCCCCTTGAAGTTGAAAGCAGACGTATAGGCGCGCGAGTTGATCTCGCGCTTGCCGAGGTAGATCGTTTCGTCGCCGCCGGAAATTTCTTCCCACACGGTCTTCTTGGCCTCCAGCGCGTCGCGGGATTGATCGACATAGCCGAGGTGCACCGATTCGCCGATTCCGACCGCGCCGAAATCGGGCTTTTCCTCACCGGTGATCATCCTGAACAAAGTGGTCTTGCCGGCGCCGTTCGGGCCGATCACGCCGACGATACCGCCGGGCGGCAATTTGAACGAGAGATCGTCGATGAGCAGCGTATCGCCGTATCCCTTCGAGAGACGCGAAAATTCGATGACGTTGTTGCCAAGCCGCTCGGCGGCCGGAATGACGATCTGCGCCGTCGCCGCCGCCTTGCCGTTCTGCTTGGCGACGAGATCCTCGTAGCGCTGGATACGGGCCTTGGATTTGGCCTGGCGCGCCTTGGGGCTTGCGGCGATCCATTCGGCCTCGGCGTCGAGCTGGCGCCGGCGCGCTTCCTCCTCGCGGCCTTCCTGGGCGAGGCGTTGCCGCTTTTGTTTCAACCAGGCGGAATAATTGCCTTCGTAGGGGATGCCGCGGCCGCGATCGAGTTCGAGAATCCACCCCGTTACATTGTCGAGAAAATAGCGGTCGTGGGTGACGATCAAGATCGCGCCGGGATAAGCGCGCAGGTGGCCCTCGAGCCAGTTCACGGTTTCCGCGTCGAGATGATTGGTCGGCTCGTCGAGGAGCAAAAGTTCCGGCTGCTCGAGGAGCAGCTTGCAGAGCGCGACGCGGCGGCGCTCGCCGCCGGAAAGTTTCTCGACCGCCGAATCGCCGGGCGGGCAGCCGAGCGCATCCATCGCCTGATCGACCCGCGCATCGAGATCCCATAGGCCCTTGGCCTCGATCTCGTCCTGCAATCTGGTCATTTCATCGGCGGTCGCGTCCGAATAGTTCATCGCGAGCTCATTGTAGCGATCGAGGATCGCCTGTTTCCCCGCGACGCCTTGCGTCACGTTGCCGCGCACATTGAGGCTTTCGTCGAGCGGCGGCTCCTGCGGCAGATAGCCGACGCGGGCGCCTTCGGCGACGAAACCCTCGCCCGAAAACTCCTTGTCGATCCCGGCCATGATCCGCAAAAGCGTCGATTTGCCCGCCCCGTTGACCCCGAGGACGCCGATCTTGGCGTCGGGATAGAATGAAAGATTGATATTTTCCAGGACCTTTTTTCCGCCTGGGTAGGTCTTGCCGAGACCTTGCATGTGATAAATGAATTGCCGCGCCATGGGGCTAGAGTCTTTCCGCCGGAGGACATAAGATGCGATGGGTTTAGCCGCGTAGCCAAGGGCGGTCCAG
>JBOHJT010000229.1:0-5571 GCA_050728715.1 Methylocella sp. | reverse complement strand
CGGATTATCACTCCTTACGAAGCCTTGGCGAAGCGAGCTTGAGCATGATCGAACCCACTTTATGATGGCCCATTTGCTAGCCTTTAACGCCATTCATTTTGGCTGGGCGAGCAACGCACTACCACGGACGCTGCAACGGGTGTTCCTGTTTATCAGCCGGAGGCGATAGCAATGGCTGCTGTCCGAGCTGAATTCGACGGACCCTTCGGCAGCTCTCCGCGCATCAAGGGCATTTGATGCGCTTCGCTCAGGTCATCTGGGAATATCCGCGCGGCAATTGCCTCAATCGCTGCGTTTGGGACACCATCGAGGCGATCGTCGGCGCGTGTTGCGATGCCTAAAACACCCTCATGGCCACACCTGACGTCGTAGCCTCAATCGGAACGAGAGAATGGGCACAGGTCAGAATTTAGGTCCGTTGGTACAACAGGTTGATTTTATCAGACACGAGAGGCCCGGCCCACGAAGAGCTGCCCGCGGTCATGCATTATTGTCGACTATCGCGATAAAAGACGTCAAGACGCGTCACCTGGGATATCTGTCTTTCCATGCAACGTATCGCGTATGTAGATCTTTTTAACCGCGACAAAGACAATAATGACAATTGGAGCCGCGAAGATGATCGACAAGGAGCCAAACAAAACTGTGATTGTCGCGATGCCAAGGAGAATGACCGCGGGTGGGATGTAGACCATTCGGCGTTGAATCAGAGGGACGAACAAATCTCCTTCAATTTGGTGGATCAACAAATAAGCGACGATCGTCCATATCACCGCCGAACTGTCTTTTGTCGCTGCAACGAGAATCGCGGGTATGGATGCAATGATAGGCCCGATATAGGGGATAAATTCTGCTGCCCCGGCAATGAGCCCAAGCGCGAGAGGCGAAGGCAATCCGATGATCCAAACCGCGATCCCCGACAGCAGCCCAACCAAAAACATCTGAATGATCTGGCCAATTAGCCAGAGGCGCAGTCCATTTCCAATAGAGTCCAGTGTGTCAGCGGCGCTCTTGTGCAGCTTCGGTGGAAAGAGCTGGATAATCCCTGCGATATAAACCTCTGGCTGAGCAGCTAAATAAACGCTTGTAATCAGTAAAACGACAATCGCTTCGATAAATGTAGTAGTAATGGAAAACACGCTCGAGAGGATCTTGGTCACGGAATAGTTAGCGCCGCTGATATGACTCAAAACTGTTTTGCCAAATTGCGAAGCTTGCAAGCTCGCCCTTATGCTTGCCTCAGCGACTTGGGCGCGGTCGATTACATTTTGAAAGTCGCTGGTAATCTGGGCGCCGAACAAATAAGCAATGCCACCCACGGATGCGAGCAATAGAAGAATGGACATTGTCAGCGCGATGCTCTGTGGCAGCCGGAGCCATCGCCTAAGCGGTTTGGCGCCGAGCCGCAGGAGAGATGCGAGCACAATGGCGCCGACCGCGATGAGAATGACGTTGAAGAGATACCAAACCAGAAAGGGCGTTAATGCCACGAGGACGAAGACGACCGTTCGCTGAAGAAAGTTAGGATCGGTTCTCTGCATCGGTTTCGCCTGACTTAAGCTGCATGGCCAGTTTGGCTTTTGCGATAGACTGCCTGGGACGGGCTGATTAAACAAACTCCTTCGGCATATTGTTCCTCGGCGAGCGCTACGAATTTGATGCCAGCAGACGTTTGCGATGCCGTGGTCATGCCTGGATGCCGCCTGCTCAGGGGCAGAGGGGCACGGTTCGAGCCTGTGTGGTGCCAAATTAAAGCCATGATATTGCAGGAGAAAGAGGCGAAACTCGGTCAGGGGCATCGAGAGCTCGATAACCAAGATCGGTTGAAGACTCCGACGATCTGAAGACAGACGAGAACCTCGTCTCTCACGCCATTGTCACTATGCCGATGATTTTGTCGTCATCATGTAAAGAGACAAAGGCGTAGCCCGAGGCCCTCCGCGAGGAATGTCGGCCGTTCCTTGAAGACGGTCTGAAGCTGGCGCTGAATTTGGACAATACCCATATCACGCGCGTCAACGATGGTCTTGTCTTCTTGGGACACCGGATCATTCGAAAGCGTGGATCGACGGAGCGCATGGCGGCCGTCATCACGATACCCAAAGAGAAAGCCAAGGCGTTTGCCCACCGGCTGTCTAACGCTCTCCTACGGCAATCATGACATTGGCAAGTTCGACACGGTGGCCGCTTGCACCGCCAATTGGCGGTAGGGGCGGCCCTCTACAAGTTCACCGACTTCGCAGCGCGTGTCCTTCGGCACATCGATCATGTTGCGTTCTGCAAGATGGCGCTCCAGGCTGGCCCAGAACAATGGCCAGATCCGAGACGCCGCCCCGTACCGTATTTCTCGCCACCTGTGGTAGAGGCGGGTGACGGCGCTCACACCAGGCTTCTCCAGGATGTTCACGACATCAGAGAGATAATCGGCCAAGGCATCGATGTCACTGTCTGCGATCACGAGCACGTCGTAACGGGCCGCCGCCGCCCTGTTGACTAAATTGCAAACTTTCGATTGGCCGGCGAGCGAGAAAGCCATTGCCGCCGTCGGGATACTGGCTTTTTCGGGCACATCAAATCCTTCTGTGTACAGTGTTTCCAGAATTTCGCCTACCTGGGCATAAGCCTGTGCGGCAGTCAAGCTCTCGCGCTCGCGGGCATTTGGACGATGACGGCGCCGGGTCCTGCCGCTGGCGATCGCCGGAGTCGATCTTCAGGATTGGCGTCTCACATACGGAGACCTCGAGCCTTACTACGAAAAGGTCGAGCAGGCGCTGCAGATTGCAGGCCCCGGTCATTATCCTTGGCAGAAACAACGGCGACGATTTCCGCAGTGGGAACATCAGCTCAACGCGTCGGCCAATTTGCTGGTGCGCGGTTGCGCGACCTTTGCAATCCCGGTTGCCGCGGCACCGGTCGCCACCTTGAGCGCGCCTTATCGCGATTGGCCCACTTGCGTGTACCGCGGATCTTGCAATTACGGCTGCTCGACAAACGCGAAAAGCTCAATCCTCCTGACTTATATCCCGCGCGCCATCCGCGCCGGCGCGGAGGTCTGTCCGAACGCAATGGTGGCCCGGATCGAGCACGATGCCACCGGCCGAGTGACCGGCGTGCTGCATTTTCGACCTTGGCCCAGTATCGGTCATAACGTTTCGGAACTCTTTCGGCATTGTGCCAAGGCCATCGTCGCAGCTGACTATGCCATCGAAACACCACGCCTGCTGTTGAACTCGGCAAGTTCGCTCTTTCCCGACGGTCTCGCCAATTCCTCAGGCATTGTGAATAGATGTTTCATGATCCACGCCGGACATCAGATGTTCGCGAAATTTTGGAACGGATCGGTCAGTACAAGGCGCCGCCGGGACTGGCGATCACACAGCACTTCAATGGCACCATGCCGGACGTTAGTTTTTCCTGTGGCTATTCCATCGAAATCATTGGACCGCACATTGTCGATTTCGCCGGACGGATTAGCGCCGCACGGAACCTTTTGGGTACCGCTCCGTCGCGCGTTGTTCGACTACAATTACTAGTCAGGCCTGGGCATCGTCGGCGAAACCCTTCCGCAGCTCAACAACAGAATGAAGCCGCACGATACCGAGCGAGATCGCTACGGGGGGCCCTGTGGCCCATGTGCTTTTCGAACATCACGACAACGATCAGCGGCCGATCGATCACTCGATCGGAAGGATGTAGGACATTTTTCAAGCGGCCCGCGGCGAAAACGTCTGGGGCGTGAACCGGACCGCTCACCTCACGGAAACGTGCCGGAAGGGCGGCGACCCGAATACATCGGTCATCGACGCGGACGGCCGCGCGCACGACATCCTGAATCTCGTCATCTGCGACAATTCGGTTTTTCCGACGTCTGGAGCCGTTCATCCGTCACTCGCGATCCAGGCGATCGCCGTGCGGACGGCGGATCGCATACAAGCCACAACTGCTTGAGGCGAGCTTTGATTGCTTCGGCAGCGAATCAATCGTGCTTTGCTTTGACAACTGTCGACGAACATGCAACAGGGCGGCGTCGGCGGTCACGTCGATCAGGCGGCGTTGGGAAGGATACGGCGCCCAACCAGCTCCGCCATTGACGTGGCGAGATCCACGGAAAGACCTGCATTGTCGTCTTGGACGACCGAGCATCAACAGTGGCCATTTACTCTCAAAACGTAGTTGGTGCCATGACAAGATAGCGGGTATCGTTGAAGTAGAAACCTTCGTTTGAGACGTGGTCGATACCGCGGGGAGTTTCGGAAATGTTGCCTCCGACTTTCGTTTTCCATGCTATTCGAGTGCCAGGCGTAAGGCCGACAAGACCATACGCGTAGCCGCGGCCGTGGGCTTGGTTCTGGCGCAGGCGGAGACGATCGCCGCGCCGACGCGGGAGTGCGAGGCGCTTCGCGCGCGGGTCGCCGAACTCGAAGCTAATCTGAATTTGCCGCAAGAGACGCCGGACAATTCGAGCACGCCGCCGTGCCATGGGCGCAAGGCCTCGGGCTGGGAGATCAGGACGCCGAACGGCAAGCCGCACGCCGGGGCGCACCGGCCGCTGCATCGCAATCAGGCGACGAGACGCGACGTGCTCGCGGCCTCCCGCCAACATTGTGGTGCGGATGTGTCGCAAAGATTACAGTCCGCCTGCGAGGCCTATGACCATGTCGAAATTCCCGCCATCAAACCCGATGTCACGAGCGTCGCGCTGTTTGGGGGAACTTGTCTGTGCCGCACCAAGAGGTTCAGGGCACCGCTGCACGGTCCTTGTGGTCGTTCTGGTTCTTGTCTTAAATGAATACAGGCGGGGCCGTTTTCTTATTGCGGGCCCCGACGTCAAGCACATTGGCTCAACCGCGTTCAGCAGCTTTTGGGCATCTGGTGCGGGGTCACGGTTCTCTTTGCAGTCGGCTTGAGCCGCTGCATGATGGGGACGGAAGCATTAGCCTCGCAATGTCAAGTGCGCGGTTTCTCTGATCTCTGCTTCGGAGGTTAGAGCCGTAACGACGTCCACGCGATGGCTAGCGCCTCGTCCCGGCGCGAGACCTTGTGCCGCCGCCGATGGCGGGATGCAGTGTTCTCCACGAGACCGTCGTTCGACGTCGGCACGCCGGCAGTCGAGCGGTCCGTTGAGGAGCTTGACTGCGGCGAGCTGCCTTTGGAGTTTGAGCAGACGCCGGTCGTCACGCGGTTCGATTAATTGATGAACGGGACTGGCTGCCGTGGAGAGAGTGACGGAGAAGCCATGCTGACAGGCAGCCCATCGCAATCGCCGGAACGCGCCGCGCCTGCTTTGCGTCCGCCGTGTGCGCCACCTCCGCGCGTAACTGCGAAACACTCAGATCTTGGCGTGTAATCTCGATGACCGGCATGCCGCCGGCTCCGCGAATCAACGGCGTGCTGTATCGAGTCACGTTTGCGGCTGTTTGGGAACGCCCCAGGAGTCAGGTTCTCGGGCGGTTGGTATGAGACTGGGGTGTTTCCGCGGCTCGGCAGATGGGGAGATATTCGGCTGGGGTTTTTCCGGCAAGGGCTCCGTGCGGTCTTTGGTGATTGTTGAGGTGCTGGAAGGCCTCGACA
>JBOHJT010000228.1:0-5618 GCA_050728715.1 Methylocella sp. | reverse complement strand
TGTCCGGGGAGTGTTCACGTTTTTTAAATAGACCATTGGCCGGGCCGGGCAGGGGACAAATCCCCGGGTCCGGCAATTCCTCGAACAAGAGAGAAGCTTCGGCAAAGCCGCCCCGGTGCCCGCCAGGAGCCACGACCTTAAGTACCCGCACCTGCCGCTCCAGCGCGATCGTCAAGACATCGCCCGGTCCGATGCCCTTAGCCGGGGTCTCGATCCGCCGCGCATTGAGGCGCACATGGCCCTCGGCGACAAGCCGCGCCGCGCGGCTGCGCGTCTTAGCCACGCGGGCAAACCACAGCCATTTGTCGAGCCGCTGACGCTGCGCCACGCTTTCCTTACGTCATTCCCGTTTCCACAATAAATATCCACTGGACGCGCGATTTCAAGCAAAGAAACCGGCTTCGGGCGGAGCGAGTTTTTTCAGGCGCGCACGAAGTTCCGGCAAATCCAAAATGGAAACCTGGCCGTGATGATTAAAGGATAGAACAATATATGGTGTTGTGATTTTCCGCGCGCGTCACGCGATGCTAACCATGGGGCTCGTTGGTATTCGGGTGGACTTATTAGCTCACAAACAATAGTCTAGCGCGGCTCGAGCGCTTCCAGGTCCCATGGAATCATTTGATCGGGAAGCGCCTTAGCGGCTCCTCTTTAAGAAGAGAGCTTGCTGGATCGACTGAATTCGCGGCTCGTTGACGATGACCAAAGTACCGGCGAGCGCCGGATCGCGCAGCACGGCGTTCAAGAGACTCGTCTTGCCGACCCCAAGAAAATGACGACGGTCAGCGGGAAAGGCCGCGGGCGGCCTTTTTTTGCCGCGGGTCATCGGCGGCGGCACGGCGAGTAAGACATGATTAAAAGCTCATCGCCTGGCATGCTTCTCTGGCGTCTTGCTTTTCGTCTTGCCGGCATGCGCCGTGGCTTTCGCCGGGAAATGCGCCAAGGGATGTGCCTTTTTGGCGAGTTTTGCCGCGCTCTTCGAATGTTTGTGGACGCTCGCTTTGGCGAAGCTGGCTTTCCTTCCGCGGGCTTTGCCTCGTGCTTTTTTTGATGCCTTATGCCATGCCTTATTTGCCGTCTTGCGGGCGAGAGGAGGGTGCGTGTCGCCGGTTTCGCTTCGCGCCAGGCGATGCGGGGGGAGGACATCGGGCGTCGCGGCGCTTTTGGCTTGCTTGGCCTCGCCCTTCATCGGCAACGCCCCGGCATCGGGGGGGAGCGGCGTGTCTTCAAGCGCCGTCCCCGGCGCGGCGGGGGCATAGGCGCTGATGGTGCTTGGCGGTTGCGCGGTGCCGATCGGCGAATGGGCCGGCCGTGCTTGCGCGATAAGTCCCGCATAGCCCTCGGGCACACCCGCGTAGACAGGGACAGGATCGAACGCCCGACGCGGCACCGTCGTAATGTGCGTCGCCATCGGCAGGGAACTGGCAAACGCCGGCGTGGTCATCAGCGCCAAAGGCGCAGGCGCCGGGGCTTTGTGGGCGAGCAACGGCGCCATCAGCCGGGAGAGCTCGGTATTGAATTCGGCCACCGCCTTGCCGCGTTTGCGGCAAATCGTTTGATGCATGTCCGGAGGCGCCGCCGGGCTGTTCATTGATGTCTGCGCCATAAGGTCCGCGAGCGACTTCGTGGGCCGGTCTATTCCGGCAAAGCCGCGATCGAACAAGGCCGCGGCCATGATCGTGCGGCTGCGCAGATTGGGCGCGCCCAAAATCACGGCTATGAGCTTGCGGCCGCCTTGGCTCGCGCTCGCGACGAGATTGAACCCGGCGGCGCAGGTAAACCCGGTTTTCATGCCGTCGGCGCCCGGATAGCGGCCGAGCAGATTGTTGTGATTCAGGATAATTTGGCCGCCGAGCCGCAAGGCGCCAATGTTGAAGAGATTGGCTTGCTCGGGAAAGGTCAGATAGAGCGCGCGCGCGAGGATCGCGAGGTCGCGCGCGGAGGAGACATGCTCCGGGTTTGGCAGGCCGTTCGGATTGACGAAATGGGATTGGGTCAAGCCGAGCGAAACCGCCGCGTCGTTCATGTCGTCGGCGAAAGCCTCGACCGAGCCCGAAACCCCTTCCGCGATCACGACGGCCATATCGTTCGCCGATTTCACCATCAGCATTTTCAGGGCGTTGTCGAGCGTCACCAGCGTGCCCGGCCGGAAGCCCATTTTGGATGGCGGCATCGACGCAGCGCGGGCCGAGACGGAAAGCGGCGTGTCGAGCGCGATGCGATGATCCCTCACGGCGCTCAGCGCCACATAAACCGTCATCAGTTTCGTGAGGGAGGCTGGATACCAGGGCTCGGTCGCGTGATCCTCGTAGAGGACCGCGCCGGAAGGCATTTCGATCACCAGCGCGGGGTTGGCAAAGGCATGGCTTACACAAAAGCCGAGCAGGGCCGCGAGGCAACCGAGGGCGCGGGCGACGATACCTTGACGCGTCCCGGCGCGACCCGTGGTGGATCTTGCCGGACAATGGCTTTCGCTAATTGGGTTCATGTCCTGATTCCGGCCGAATCGCGGCAACCGTCGCGGGAAACTGACACTCGAACCGGCTCCGCGCAAGCGCGATGGGAGTGTGCCCAGGCAAAGTTACGAAAGCAACGCGGCGAAGGTAGGGCGAATTTGGGTAGCGGGTCAGTTTGGAATTGGATTATTGCTGAGCCAACGGAGCACTTGATCGGCGCTTTCGTTTGGCGGAAACACCGGATATAAAGCGTGCTCTATTCGCCCGGCTCGGACGATCAGTGTTAGGCGCTTGAGAAGCCGCGTGCCATCCGCCTCGAATGTCGGCAGGCCCAGCGCCTCGCACAATCTGAATTCGGCGTCGCTCAGGGTCTCGAATGGAAGGTGGAGGCGGCCGACCAGCTCAAGTTGATATTCGGTCGTTTGAGCGCTAAGGCCGAACACGGCGGCCTCAAGCCGCAAGAGTTCCTGATGGTGATCCCGGAAGCTGCACGTCTGGGGCGTGCAACCGCGCGCGCCGGGGATCAAGTCCCACCCCTCGGGTAGCGGCTTTCCCGGTGCTCCAGTCATTGAATAGCAGTAAATTACAGTTCTAGGCGCCCTCAGATCTGAAAGGTCGATCACCCTGCCCGCTGTCGAGCGGAGGGAGACTTGGGGCATCGGCATGTGCCTGAGATGGTCTGCCGCGCCGTCATCGATTGGCTCGGGCAGACCAGAGGCCAGAGGGAAGTCGTTTTGCTGCATCCCATCCTCGTCATCGCGTGTTCGGCTAGCCGCCTTACCAGCTTCTGAGCACTTTCAGAAATCTCGCCGGCCGCCCCGGCGGTGTGACACATGCTGGCCGTTTTCAGACTGATCCGCCACCCGAATTTGGCCGCGACCCCTCAATCGTACCTGGATTGTGCATAGGCGGGGGCCGCAAGCCGGACGGCGGCACGGCTGGTTCGCCGATTAACTGTCGTTTGCCGCGCGGACGGCCTCGCAGTCCGGCGATGTGACGCGCTCGCGCCGCACGCCGAGACCAATGAGGCGGGCGGGCAGGCGGCGCAGGACCGGAAAATAGATAAAGAGCCGCAGGAACCATGGCGGCACGGTTTTGCCGGTGCTGCCGAGGAAACGGGAAATCACTCTTTCTTGCAAAACAACCTGCATGCCTTGGATGACTTTGGTCGGCCATTTGCGCCGCTTTTGCACTTGCGCCAGAAGCTGATCGCTCGGCGGCCCCTTGCCGCGCAAGGCTGGGCTAAGAATATTGGCCGCCGCGATCGCGTCTTGAATCGCGAGATTGATGCCGACGCCGCCGATTGGCGACATCGCATGCGCGGCGTCGCCGATGCACAAAAGCCCCGGTTTATGCCAAAGCGGCAGCCGGTCGACCTCGACCGTCAGGAGCCTGACGTCATCGAAGCTTTGGAGGGCGTCAACGCGACCGGCGAGGAACGGAGCCAGAGCCGCGATTTTTCCCCGCAGGGAGCCTATGCCTTGCGCCTTGAGGGGGTCTGCCGATCCCTTGCCGATCACAAAGGCGCATTGCCAATATTCGCCGCGATTGAACAAAGCCAGGATCTCGCCGGCGTCGGTTCGGAAGAGAAGCGCCCCGGCATCGGTGGTCTGGCGGGAAAGCTTGAACCAGAGCACATCCATCGGCGCGCCGATATCGAGCGGAACGAAGCCTGCTTCCCGCCGCACCAAGGAATGCCGGCCGTCGGCGCCGATCGTCAGTTCCGCGCGGATCGCCAATGGGCCATCCTTGGTTTTCGCGGCGACGCCCGCGACTTTTCCTTCCTCTTCGATGAGGCCATCCACTTCGGCGGACATCAACAGCCGGAAGCAGGGGTATTGCTTGGCTCGTTCGGCCAGAAAATCCAAAAAATCCCATTGCGGCATGAGAGCCACGAACTTCGCATGCGCCGGCAGGTGCGAGAAATCGACGATTGGAATCGTGACATCGCCGATTTTGGCTTCGGCTATGCGCACTTCCTCATGCGGAAGCTTTAGGAAATCTTCCAGAAGGCCGAGTTCGTGCATCGCTTCGAGGGTCGAGGGATGGATCGTGTCGCCGCGAAAATCGCGCAGAAAATCGCCATGTTTTTCGAGAACGATCGTATCGACGCCGGCCCGCGCCAGGAGAAGCCCGAGCATCATCCCGGCCGGTCCGCCGCCGGCGATGCAGCAGCGGCAGGAGAATGTTTGCGGGGTCTCGTCCATCGCCCACCTTCCATCGAAGCCCGTCGAGCCATTATATGCCGGAAGTCACGGCAAGAAAGCCGCGATATGACGCTTGAGGTGCAGGCATTGGCTGCCGCTTGAGGATCGCAAGGGATTGATGGCCGCGAAATTGGCGGGAGTATGGTCGGTGCGCATGCGGCACGATCTCGTTCGCGCTACACTCCGTCTGCATCGGGGAGCCTCCTCCAATCAGCTTAACTCGTTCTCGCAAAACAAGTTTACCCCGTCGGAGGCCCCGCTGTGCCTTTGCCGCGCGAGAGATGCAGATAAAGACAAATGTCATCTTGACAATTCCAACGACGGACGCTACTAGAGCTTAGCCGCTGCAACGGGGTTCGCCTCGTCCGTCCTCCAAAACGTGGGATTGCCGCGCCGCCGAAGGCCGGCTTCATACGAAGCCGAATTCCTGACCTTGAATTTCATCTTCCCGAAATCATGCCGGCGAGTGGCGTTGTGCTTGTTCGGCAGCTGAAGGAATCCCGCTCAGTCGCTCCACGAACCAGCCTTCTGCCGCCACGCCCAAACGCCGGACATCGCCGCATCCGTGCCGCAACGCCATTTCATTACCCACCCGCGCGACCCAAGGTTGCTTCAAGCTCGCCAGCCAGGCGCAACGCCATGGCCACGATTGTAATCGTTGGCGTGTCGCTGCCCACCGTGGGAAAAACCGAACTCCCCGCAACGAAAAGATTGGAGATTCCGTGCACCCTGCAATTGGCATCGACCACACCTTTCGCCGGATCAGAGTCCATCCGCGTTGTACCCATGTGATGCCAGCAGCCAACGATTTTTCTTGGCCAGATTTCCACCAGATCCACTGGTTCTCCGGCGAACTGAAGCACACCTTGCCTTGTCATTTCCTCGGTAAGCAGTTTACGGAGCAAGATGAAATGCAGCTTATCTCTCTCGGTTACCCGCCAATCCACCTCAACTT
>JBOHJT010000227.1:0-5647 GCA_050728715.1 Methylocella sp. | reverse complement strand
GACCCCGCGCGATGCACGCCGACGTTGAATATCTGGGTGACGACATTGAGCGCGAGGCCGCTCGACGCGCCGCGCCTCACATTGTTGGCATGCTTGACGGCAAGATTGCCTTCCGCCGCGCCAATGGCCGCCATGTTTTCGCCAGCGTCGAGCTTCTTGACAAGTACCGCCGTCTTCGCCGACAAGAGCTTCCCCGCCTTGTCCTCGCGCCAGGCCTTCTCGACTTCCGCCTTCGCTTCGTCGAAGGCTTTCTCGCGGGCCTTGTCTATCTTGGCGACTTCAAACCATTCATAGCCGCCGCCTTGCACCCGCAATGTATCGTTGTCGACGCCGATGTCCGAGGCAAACGCCGCTTTGAGAAGGGCCGCGCCAGCAACCAATTCCTTGACCGGCACGCCCTGCGGATCGTTGCCCATCGCATCGATCGCGGCGATGACCCGTGGTTCGAGGCCGACGCTATGCGCGGCCTCCGTCAGCGATTTTCCGGACGTGCGCTGATCCTCGATCGCGTCGTGAAGCCGGGTGATATCGCTTTGCGCGCGCTGCAAGGCGATCTCGTGTTTGAGTTCGGCGGCGACGCCGGAGTAAGGCTTGACGGTCGATGCGATGATCTTGCCGACGCGCAGGATGACCGTGCCAAATCGCGCCTTGACCGGCGCGCTGACTTCGCCTTCCTTGAGCGAGAAGGCGGCGTCCGCGACGTTCTTATCGACAAGGCCGGTCCGCGCGACGGTGCCGAGGCTCGCATCCTTGGGGGTAAGATCTTTTTCCCTCAAAAGATCCTCGAAAGTCTTTCCCGCATCGAGTTTTGCACGGGCTTCCTTGGCCTCCGCGCCGCTCGCGAAGAGAATTTGCTCGACCTCGCGCTTTTCCGGCGCCCCGAAGCGCTCGTTCTTGACTTCCTCATAGCGGTCTCGCGCGTCGGCATCGGAGACGTCATCCGGTCTGGCGAGCGAGGCAGGTGTAACCGGCACAACGACGAGGCCGCGAAATTCGGGCGTGGCATAAAGCTGCCGGGTGCTTTCGAAGTAGCTTTTCAGCTCTTCCTGGGCGGGGGCCGGCAGCGGGCCCGCGCTTGCAGCGGGAAACAAGATGTAATCGACGTTACGGGTTTCCATTTGAAAGCGGAAAATAGCCTCCAGCAAAGCCTTCGGCAATTGGACACCGCTGGTCAGCGCATCGACGATTTGACGGCGTAAGCGGACACTGCGTTGCTGCCGCACGTAGGTCTTTTCGGTCAATCCTTCGCCGCGCAGAAACGCGGCGAACGCCTGGCGATCGAACTGCCCAGTCATCCCCTTGAAATTGGCGTCGTTCACGATCGTCTTTTTGATGTCCTCATCGCTTATCGCAAGCGCTAGCCCGCGGGCCTCGTCATCGAGCGCGGCCTCGTTGACGAGTTGGGAAAGTACCTGCCGGTCAAGACCATATTGGTGCGCCTCCTCATTGGTGATATTGTGGTGCTCGGCCCGCTGCAGACTCTGCAGTTCGGCCTGATAGGCGTTGCGGTAAGTGTCGGCGCCGATCTCGACGCCGCCGACGCGGGCCAGATTATTCGCGCCGAAACCGCGGAAAATGTCGCCGATGCCCCAGATCGCGAAACTGAGGATTATCAAGCCCATCATGATCGCCATGACGACGCGGCCGATCCAGCCTTGTGCCGAGGCACGCATTGATTGGAGCATGTGAAGGGGCCTCTTTACGGGGTTCCGGCAGGCACCGGCTTTTACAAACTGGCGGGGGACTATAAAAAGATGAAGCCGCGCATGCAACGCGGCTTTCTGCGAAATAACTAACCGGAAACTTTGCGCATGCCCCATGGATCACGCCCCCTCGTCGTGGGCAATTGGAAAATGAACGGATTGCGCAAAAGCCTCACTGAGGCCGCCTCGATTTGCGAGGCCGTGGCAGCGGGCGGCGCGGGAAAGGCGGAAGTTGTCGTTTGTCCCCCGGCGACCTTGCTCATGGCCGTTTCGGCGATTTGCGAAGGCACGAAAGTAGGAGTTGGCGGCCAGGATTGCCATGTCGAGGCATACGGCGCCTTCACCGGCGATATTTCCGCCGAAATGCTCAAGGATGCCGGCGCGAGCTACGTAATCCTTGGCCATTCGGAGCGCCGCGCCGGCCACAACGAAACCAACAAGATCGTGTGCGCCAAGGCCAAGGCGGCGCTACGCGCGGGGCTCGCGGCGATCATCTGCGTCGGTGAAACGAGAGCCGAGCGCGAGGCGGGCTATGCCCTGTCTGTCGTCGGCGTGCGATTAGCCAGTTCGATTCCCGAAAATCCGCCGCCGGGGCGCACCGTTATCGCCTACGAGCCGGTGTGGGCGATCGGCACCGGTCTGACGCCAACGCCGCAGGACATCGCCGAAATGCATGGCTTTATACGTAAGAGGGTGAACCAGCATCTGCCGGGGCAGGGCGCCGGCTTGTGCATTCTCTATGGCGGGTCGATCAGCCCCGCCAATGCCGCGAAACTTCTGTCGGTCGACGACGTCGATGGCGCGCTCGTCGGCGGCGCTAGCCTGAACTGCGCCGAGTTCATGGCGATCGCGGGAGTTTACCGGTGAAGCGCTAGTACCCAGAATCATTAGTGCGCGAAACGCTGCCTTCCTTATCTCGTGGCGACTCGCGCTCCATCGATAGTTGGTACTAGGAATTCCGTGGAAAGCTTAGGGTCCGTAGTGGCTCAAATACCATTTTCTCCTCAAATCGCTTGGCAGCTTGCCGCCATTGGCTGCAAGTATCACCATGATCTGTTCGTGTAGCCAGTTATTCATCGAGGCGGAATTATTGGTATCGCCATCGTAGTGAAGCTCCTTTGCGAGTTCCTTACGCGCAAGGAGACTGCTGTCTACGGACAAGAGCTTCATCAGATCGACGATGGAGTGTCTCCAATCGAGCTTCTCGGTTTTTTTGTCGTTCAAGCCGTCGAGCACTGCGGCGACATCCACTGATGGCCCCGGCGGCGCCGACGATGAAGTCGGAGCAGGGGCGGATGGCGCCGCGTTCGTCGTCCCGCTAGCTTGAGCAGAGGGCGCAGCCGGAGTAGCAGCGGCGGGCGAGGCTGGCGCCTTGCTCAATACCTTCGACATGATCGTCCCTAAGATGGTCATCGCGCGCTCCTATATTTCATGTCGAATAAGGGGGGAGTTCGCCTTCTCTGTCGCGTCCACATCCAGCAGCCCGAGCAGCGCGTGCGACTTGTGTGGCTAATCACCCAGTCTTCCGGCCGCCGAAAAATACTGTTCTACATTCGTAAATGCGCACCTCGCCCGTGAGTTCCAGCCGAAGGGCCCCATCGGGCTGCCCCTGTGGCGTTCTTGGGGCCCTTCCCTCCACCGGCATTACCCGGCTTCAACAGTATTATGACCCCGTCCGACTCCCGCTTGGACCGCCGCCCTGGAAGACGGCGTGGAGGTCGCTAGTACCAGCCATCGATGGAGCGCGTGTCGCCACGGGACAAGAAGGCAGCGTTTCGCGCACTAATGAATCTGGGTACTAGGCTCCTCTGCAGCGCCCAAGTTCTGCCTCGTAGTCTTCGACGGCTTGTTCCAAATTCCCTGACTGCCAGACTTCAGGCGTTCTTCTTGTTGAGACACAAAAGGCCTTTGCTACAATGGTTTGACCACTCTCAAGTGTAACTTCCTTAAGGACAGCGCCTGCTTCGGAGAGGAGAATACTCGTCTTAGACATGATAAGACCCTTACATTGTAAGTTTCTCCATCATCGTTAATTCGCGGGGGCATCGCCATAGGCGGGATTGCTTTGCTCCCAAGATTTCGAGTCGAATTTCCGGCGGTAGCCGTGGGGGACCATCTAGTCACGCGACTTGGAGCCCTTTAAAAGGGGCTCGTCTGGCAGTCACATTCAGTCCGCCTCGCTAGCTTTCGTTGCGGCAGGCCTCCAGGAATATGTAAGATTATAAGAGACGTCGATGGCGCGCTTGTCGGCGGCGCCTCCCTAAGCTGCGCCGAGTTCATTGCGATCGCCGGCGTCTACCGGTGAGGGGCGTTCCGCCAGCCTCTCGGAGTTTTTGTTCGTCCGCTGCGCCGCCGCCTTCCGCGACTGGCGACGCAGCAGCGAACGGAACCATCAATGGTCGTCACATATGGAAGAGCGCCCTAAGACTCGGTTGTTTGAGCGCCTGCGATATGGCGCGTATGTCCTGAGGCCCGACACAAGGCGTAGGAAAGACCGTTTGCCCGACGCTTCCCTTGAGCCGCAAGGCAATCGTAAATTCGAGATTGATGTCTGCTGCGCCAAGAACAGTGAGCCCGAGGAGGGCGGGCCAGTTCACTACGACATCCCACCACGTGATTCCTTGGATCCCGTTGCCCACCTGACTGATGCCAATTAGCTCGTGCGTGCAGCTTGGTGGATTGGTCCCTCCGTGAGGGAATCCACCAGGAATGTCCCATTGCCCCTTGTCGGCATCGCAGACGGGAGTGACATCTGTGGTGGTGACCGAATGATCGAACGTGTTCGTGGGAGTGCCCGTGAAGGACCAAATGAACGGATTATCCCAATAGATGAACACCAACTCCGGTTGGCAGGGGTCGAAATTCGAAAGCTGGTACTTGACCCAACCCTCTGTCCCGGTCGCTATGCCGGATGATTCCGCCTCCCAACTGGCGCAACTCTTCCCGGGGATCGTGGACGGTGGCGGAATGTCATTTGTCCAACTGCCGTGACAGGGGCCGGCCGTTCCTATCAGTGTGAGTTCAAGGTCCGTATTGTTCGAGAGCGTAATTCGAGTGCTTCTTCTAGGCATGAAAAACCTCCTCCTGCAGGCGTGAGCTTAGGCTTGAACAGCCCAACCCGGGATTGGGCATGACGTTCTTGGCCGTGAGGGACCTCCGTCATTGCAACGCAATCAAAATCGGGATCAACCCCTGCCCGTCTTTTAATGGTCGCAAAGCCTTCCCAATGACCGCTCCGGAAGCCTTTAACGGATCGGCTGCTTTCATGGCATGACCGGGCGTCGGCGAAGTCGTCAAAAGATCGCCGACCTCAATAGCACCGTCCTGCGCATCCACTTTGCAGTAGACTTTACCCATCAAAGCAATGGGCATTCGGTTGTTTTGCGGTTCCTGTCTATCCAAAACAATGCCAGGTTTATAGCCGCCAGCGCCGGAGATCACTCCAGCCACTCGCTTATCGTAGGCTCGCTGGCTTTGCTGCAACGCACCTTCTGGGTCAAGCACCATCACTGTGCCCGGCACTATCTGCTCAACGTCGGCAATGTCGAAATCTTCGGCGCAATCGGCGTTCACGAGGCGAATGTCACCTGTGACTTCGACATCCCCTTCGAAACGCCCTGCAAGGCGGCCACCTCCGGCGAGGAGACCGATACCGGATTTGCTAAAGCCCGCCACGCCGTTGCCGCTGCCGTCATTTTGGCCCCAGACACCACTGTCATTCGGACTGACGGTATAGCCCCAAACGCCATTCTTGCCGCCGTGGCCGTGCACCGCCGCAATGCCGTTGGTACTATCGCCCCGCACGCCGATGCCATTCGTGCTAAAACCGGTCACGCCGTTGCCAGTGCCGCCGCCATCATTTGAACCGAACACGCCACTGTCACTTGGGCTTTGGGTGTAGCCCCAGACCCCGTTTTTCCCGCCGTGGCCGTGCACCGCCGCAA
>JBOHJT010000226.1:0-5657 GCA_050728715.1 Methylocella sp. | reverse complement strand
GGCGATTCCCGCCCCGATCCCAAGGGCGATGGCCGGACCATGTCTTAAGAGGCGTTTTTTCATCCTGACCTGCTGTCCCGCTCGAACGGCGGTTAGGGACCAAAGGAGAGAAAAGTCTCCCTAATCCCAGAGAAACCGCGCGGCCTCACCGCGCGGCCAGTGATCGCCCGTAGTCGTGGCTTAGGGATATTAGAACAGTTCCATTCCGGTGGATATATCCCGCGCGTGGATGGCCGTGCCGCGCGGGCGCGAAATTAGCGGATTACATAGGGCAAAAGCCCGAGAAAGCGGGCGCGTTTGACCGCCTTCGCCAGCTCGCGCTGCTTCTTGGCCGAAACGGCCGTGATTCGCGACGGTACGATCTTGCCGCGCTCGGAAATGTAGCGCGAAAGGAGACGGGTGTCCTTGTAATCGATTTTAGGCGCGCTCGGGCCGGAAAACGGGCAGGTTTTGCGGCGGCGAAAGAAAGGCCTGCGGGGCGCGGCGGAGGGGGTCATCAGACGCTCGCCTCCCCGCTCGCCGCATTCTCGTCGCGTGGACGCCGAGGGGCTCTTTCGCCACGCTCGGAGCGGGGGCCGCGGCCGCGGTCGCCGCGATCGTGGCGGTCGCCGCGATCGTCGTCGTCGCGCTTGCGCATCATCGCCGATGCGCCTTGTTCCAGAGCTTCGACCCGAACCGTCATCAAACGGATGACGTCCTCGTTGATCCCCATCTGCCGCTCCATTTCGGCGAGAGCGGCCGGCGGCGCATCGATGTTCAAGAGCGAGAAATGCGCCTTGCGGTTCTTCTTGATCCGGTAGGCGAGGGACTTCACCCCCCAATATTCCACCTTTTCGACTTTGCCGCCGAAGGATTCGATGACCGCCTTGAAACGCGCCGTCAGCGCGTCCACCTGCTGGGCGGAAATATCTTGACGCGCCAAATAGATGTGCTCGTAAAGAGCCATTCTGCTGCCCTTCCTCTAACTCCTCGCGAAGCCCCGGCGCCGAGCCCTTCGAGCCCGGAAAGGCTCGTCGAGATAAGCGAAAGCGGCCGGGAAAGTGGTTACTCTTGATCTCGCCCCCTAAGCGCACTTCCCTTCGGCCTCCGGCTCGCGCCGCGAAGCTGACTTTATACGAGGATTTGGCGCATAGACAAGGCCCGGTTGGCGGCCTCTCCCGCGGCTTTCATGCGTTACTCAAAGTCCGGCGATAGCTAAACGCATGGCCCCCATTGCCCATTGGCGCGAATGCGCCAGGATTTCAACCCCGCCTTGGCGACGACGGTCCGCCCGCTTTTCGCCATCGCGACAAGATGCTTGAAGACAAGCGGCGTTAGCCACGCAAACGGTTTTTCCGGATCGCAGACGGCGCGGTATTCATCGGAATCGGGATCTTCCATCAAGATCGTGCCGGTTCGATCCGGACGCAGCCGCGGGGTCATGTCCCGGTCGCCCTTCCACAAGCATTCATAATCGCGGCAAACTTGCGGCCGGCCAGCATAGATGCCGCAGCCGCCGGAACCGGCGTTAAGGCAGTGTTCGCACAATTTGCCGGCGGATTTCGTCAATTCGGCGATCTCGAGAACCTTGCAACAAAAGCTGCATTCGCCACAGGCTTTTCCTGGGATTGCACGCACGAACTTTAGCCTTGCGAATGATTTTGATTCGATAGCGCATCTTGTTATCGCGGAAGGCGCCGGCGCAAGAGAAATCGAGCCGCAACTTAGGGATTTGTGCTCCGGCGCGGCCTTTGCCAGCGCTTCCCATCATGGCTCGCCGAGCAGCCTTTCGACGAAGGCGGCGATCCCCTCCCTTGCCCGCGCGGTGCGGCGGTGTTCGGTGGCGAGGATCGCGCGGATGCCGGCGAACGTGCTTTGCAGATCGTCGTTGACGAGCACGTAATCATAGTCCGTCCAGCGGCGGATTTCGTTGCGCGCCTCGCTCAAGCGCTTGGCGATGACTTCGGGGCGATCCTCGGCGCGGCGTTCGAGGCGAGACTGCAATTCCCGCATCGACGGCGGCAGGATAAAGATCGTGGCGGCATCCCCGCCGGACTTTTCCTTGACCTGGCGCGTGCCTTGATAGTCGATGTCGAAAAGAACGTCGCGGCCTTGCCGCAAGATCTGTTCGGCCGGCTCGCGCGGGGTGCCGTAAAAATTGCCGTGCACCTCCGCCCATTCGAGCAAATCGCCACCATCGCGCAGCAACTCGAACTGCTTCTTGGTGATGAAGCTGTAATGAATGCCATCGACTTCGCTCGAGCGCCGCGCCCGCGTGGTCACCGAAATCGACAAAGTGAGATCGAGCTCCCTCGTCTGGAGTAGCATCCGGGTCAAGGTCGTCTTGCCCGCGCCAGATGGGGAAGAGAGGATCAGCATCAAGCCGCGCCGGCCGGGCCTTTTTTCCCGCGCGCCCGCCATCTCCTGCATATCCCTACTCAATATTCTGGATCTGTTCGCGGAATTGCTCGATCTCGACGCGCAATTTGAGGCCGAGCCCCGTCAGGCTCGCGTCGTTCGATTTGGCGCAAAGCGTATTGGCCTCGCGCGAAAGTTCCTGGGCAAGGAAGTCGAGCCTGCGGCCGGCCGCGCCGCCCTTGGCCAAGAGTTCGCGGGCCGCGGCGGCGTGCGCGGCAAGACGGTCCAATTCTTCCCTGATATCGGCCTTGGCCGCCAACATGAGAGCCTCCTGGTGCAAACGGTTCTGGTCGAAATTCGTGTTTCCGGCAAGTAAAGCAAGCGATTGCCCGAGGCGCGCACGGATCGCCTCGGGCTTTGCGGGCCGGGCAGGCATCGGCCGCTTGCGTCAGCGCGGCAATCTTGTCAAGCCGCGCCGAGAGCACCAGGGCGAGTGCGCCGCCCTCGCTTTGCCGCATGGCCACCAGAGCATCGAGCGCCTCGTCGAGCAAATCGAGAGCGCTCGCCCGCGCGCCTAAAATCGCGGCTTCGTCCTCGGCCGCATCCGAGATTTCAACGACGCCGCGCATCGCAAGCAGCCCGTCGAGGGTTGCCGGCGCGATCCTGTCCGGCAGCGGAATTCGGGTCAGGGCCGCGATAAGTTCTCGCAGCAAATCCTGATTGATGCGAACCTCGGGGATCGCCGCGTCGCGCTGCGCGGCAAGCGTCGCATGGATCGTTCCCCGGTTGAGTTTTAGCGAAAGTCTCGCGCGCGCGTCGGGCTCGATCGCGTCGAACGGAGGCGGCAGGCGCAGCCTCGCATCGAGGCCCTTGGCGTTGACGGCTCTGAGTTCCCAGGCAAGGCGCCATGGGGGCGCGCTTCCGGCGGCCCGGGCAAAACCCGTCATGCTGGCGAGTGTCATAAAATTTGTGACCCGAAAGATCGAGAGGTGACGCACCATAGAACTGGCCGCGATCCCGCTCAAGCTGGCGCATTTCCTGTCCGGGGAAAGCCGCGTCGTGGAACTCCGGACCATCGCGAGGATCAGCATCCTGAGCAGGATCACGAAGGCGGGGTTAAGCCTCGCGCAAGCGTGCAGCGCGTGCCGGTCAAGATCATCATCGATAACCCGCCGACCGACGTTGCGCTCGGCCCAGGCACTGTTTCTCAGATCGAGTCTCGGCTAATACAGTTTCCGAATCAACCGCTTTTGCTCTGACAACGCCCATGCAACAGCTACCTTCCTCGTCCGGCAAAAGCCGACGCCCTGGCCTGGCCGTCCTGACGGCGATTGCCGCGCTTGCTCTCGCGGGCTGCAGCGGCTCAAAAAACGCCTACGTCCCTCCGCCGCCTCCGAAAGTCGTCGTCGCGCAGCCCGTGCAGGAGCCGGTGACGCTGTATCTCTATTTGACCGGCAACACCGCGCCGTTCAAGTCCGTGAATCTGGTCGCGCGCGTCCAGGGCTATCTGGAATCGATCGATTACAAGGATGGCGCCGCGGTCACGAAGGGAACGCAGCTCTTCGGCATCGAGCGCGACGTCTATCAGGCGCAGCTCGATCAGGCCAAAGCGCAATTGGCGCACGACCAGGCCGTGCTCGCAGAAGCGCAAGTCAATCTGACCCGCTACCAAACGTTGTTACGGCAGAATTCAATTGCAGCGCAACAAGCGCAAGATCAGGTCTACGTCGTGCAGCAGGACAAGGCCACCGTTCAGCTTGATCAGGCCAACGTCGATACCGCGAACATCAACCTTGGCTATACCAGGGTCCTCGCCCCGTTCGACGGCGCCGTCACCAATCATCAAGTCGATCTCGGCGCGCTCGTCGGCGTGTCCGGGCCGACCACGCTCGCAACCATCATCCAGACCGACCCGCTCTACGTCTATTACACGGCGAGCGAGCCGCAAGTTTTGGCGTTCCGGAGAAGCAACGCCAAGGCGGGGCACCAGGTCAGCTCGACGGACCTGACGTACGTTTCGAGCTTCCCGGTCGAGATCGGCCTGCAGGGTGAGGAGGGCTATCCTCACAAAGGACATCTCGACTATGTCTCGCCCCAGGTCAACACGGCGACTGGCACGCTGACGGCGCGCGCTCTGTTCGAGAACAAGGACCACGCGCTGCTGCCGGGCCTCTTCGTGCGCGTCCGGACGCCGATCGGGTACCAGGAGAAGGCGCTGCTGACGCGAGACGACGCGATCGGGACGAGCCAAGAGGGGAGCTACGTGCTGGTGGTCGGCCCGGACAATGTCGTTCAGCGCAGAATCGTGAAAACCGGACAAACGCAGGGTCAGCTCCGGATCATCGAATCCGGTCTCGATCCCGGCGACTGGGTCGTGACCGAAGGCGTTCAGCGGGCCTTTCCCGGCGCCAAGGTCGCTCCGCAACGATCCGAGCTGACGTCGGTCGCGGCCGATCCGTCAGACGCCGCCAAGACGAGCGTCCCCGGCCCGGCGCCGAAATGAAGCCGAAATGAAACATTGCGGGGGAACGGCATGATCTCGCGCTTTTTCATCGAAAGGCCGGTGCTCGCCAACGTGCTGGCGCTGGTCTTCGTTTTGATTGGCCTGGTCTCGCTCATTCAATTGCCGACCGCCCAATATCCCAATGTCGTCCCGCCGACCATACAGGTGACGACGACGTACCCCGGCGCGAGCGCCAGGACCCTCGTCGACACCATCGCCCTGCCGATCGAGCAGCAGGTCAACGGCGTCGAGGACATGATTTATATGCAGTCGACGAGCGCGAGCGACGGCACCTATACCTTGACCGTCACCTTCGCGATCGGCACGGACCCCGACAAGGCGCAGATCCTGGTCCAGAACCAGGTGGCCTCCGCCCTTGCGTCGCTGCCGCCGGCAGTCCAGATCCAGGGCGTGACGACGGCCAAGAAGTCGACTTCGATTCTGGAATTCGTCTCGCTGGTTTCACCCGACAGCCGTTTCGACAGCCTGTTCCTGTCGAACTACGCCGTCATCAGCGTGGAAAACGAACTGGCTCGCCTCAACGGCGTCGGCGCCGTGACGATCTTCGGCGCCGGACAATACGCCATGCGCGTTTGGATGAACCCGGACCTGCTTCAGACGCGAAGCCTGACGCCGCAAGACGTGATCAACGCCATCCAGCAGCAGAGCCAGGAAGTCGCCGCCGGCCAGGTCGGCGCGCCGCCCGCGCCGAAAGGGCAGGATTTTCAATATACGCTCAATCTCAGCGGCCGCCTGGACGATGTCGCCGAGTTCGAGAACATCGTCGTCAAGGTCGATCCCGCAAATGGCGGACAAA
>JBOHJT010000225.1:0-5665 GCA_050728715.1 Methylocella sp. | reverse complement strand
ACACTCACCTTAAGAACCGCGGCCACCGAACGCGCGCTCTCACCGGCCGCAACGCGCCTCATCGCGCGCTCGCGCAAATCCATCGAATAGGGCTTCGCCATCGCTGTCGACCTCCACTCGGACGACACCTTGAATCTGATTTGCAGCCTCTTGGGAATCCCCTCCCGATTCAATCACGATGCGACATGCTCTAGATGCTGCCGGTAGAAAGCTACTTCATCGGTAAGTATCTCGGCCAACTCGTCGCGCACTGGACCAGTTGTGAGAGCGACCTCCCGCATTGATAAGTAGTCTGCCGCAGGATTCTGGCACACCGTAGCGCGAGTTCCTCGGACACCAAGCAAAGCCTCAAGCCGTCCCAATTCTTCATCGAAAAACGACATATCGCCAATAAAGTCAAAGCCCGCCATATTGACGTCGCGAAAGAAGTAGTGTCGGTAGAAGCCACGCATTTGAGGCAAGCGAGCAAAATCGAGCATTCCCATTCCCTCGTCAAGAACACGCTGATGCAGACTGTGACCATCGCCTGGCGTGTTTAGCCAGAAATAGTAATGCGAAATCATACGTTCGATAGGATCACGTAGAAACGTGATGCGGACAGCGTTCTCAATCCGCTCGTATTTCTTCGCCCAGAAGTGCCCATGCACGACCAGGGCCCCCTCAGGCAAGCTGCGGGCGGCTCCGTACCGCGAAAGAAACCCCGCCGGATCGAGGTTCATTTCCGACCTCGGATCGACGGGCCGATCAGCATAGTCCCGCACTAACTGGCCAATGCCAAATACGCTTTCCAGCCAAACCGCAAAGCTCGTGCCCGCTGTTTTGGGGACATGCACTGAAATGATTACTTTACGCATGTATGGACCCCCGCTCGTTGTAGAAGGCGATGAGGTTTCCGGCAGCCCTCCCCATGTTGGTGACAATCGAGCCAACGCGCGGATAGATTCCGCCCAAATGCCATTCGCCAATGGCGATCACCCGGCGCGGATCCTTCCAGTGTGCTCCAATACGGTCAAAATCAATCATCGGCGCCCTCGGCCAAGACTCTCGGCTTGGCTTCTCTGGTGGCTTCAAATGCAATGCCAATTTCCATTTGAAGCGGTTCGGCGCAAGAAACCACAATGAAAGAAACAAGTAAACTGCTCTAGCGTTTCCAATATTCACGGAAAAATCTTACAAAGCGCGAGCCGACTCCTTTATCGAAGCAGGCGATTGCGTCAGGCGATTTCCTTGGCCCGGAAGGCTCGCTTGCGCGCGTTGGGGTCGAGCCGCGTCTTGCGCAGCCTGATCGATTTTGGCGTGACCTCGACAAGCTCGTCGTCCTCGATATAGGCGAGCGCCTTTTCGAGCGTCATTTTGAGCGGCGGGGTCAGGCGGACCGCCTCGTCCTTGCCGGCGGCACGGATGTTGGTCAGCTGCTTGCCCTTCAAGACGTTGATCTCGAGATCATTTTCCCGCGTGTGTTCACCCACGATCATGCCGCGATAGACCTTGCAGCCGGGCTCGATCATCATCGGGCCGCGATCCTCGAGCTTCCACATCGCATAGGCGACCGATTCGCCGTCGTCGTTGGAAATCAAAACGCCGTTGCGCCGCCCCGCGATCTCGCCCTTCCATGGCGCGTAGGCGTGAAACAGCCGGTTCATGATCGCGCTGCCGCGGGTATCGGTCAAAAGCTCGCCCTGATAGCCGATGAGCCCGCGCGTCGGCGCGTGAAAGACAAGGCGCAGGCGATCGCCGCCGGAAGGCCGCATCTCGATCATCTCGGCCTTGCGCCCGGCCATCTTTTGCACGACGACGCCGGAATGTTCTTCATCGACGTCGATGACCACTTCCTCGATCGGTTCGAAAAGCTGGTTCGTGGCTTCGTCTTTTTGAAAGACGACTTTCGGCCGCGATACTCCGAGCTCGAACCCCTCGCGGCGCATGGTCTCGATCAGGATCGCAAGCTGCAATTCGCCGCGCCCCGAGACGACGTAAGAGTCTGATCCAAGCGAATCCTCGACTCGCAAAGCGACATTGCCTTCGGCCTCCCTGTAAAGCCGGTCGCGGATGACGCGGCTCGTGACCTTGTCGCCTTCGGTTCCGGCGAGCGGCGAATCATTCACAAGGAACGCCATCGACAAGGTCGGCGGATCGATCGGCTGCGCCTGTAAAGGCTCCGCGACGTCGATCGCGCAAAGCGTGTCGGCGACATTGAACTTTTCGAGCCCGGCGATCGCGACGATGTCGCCCGCTTCCGCCTCCTCGACCGGCGTGCGTTCGATGCCCCTGAATGCCAGGATCTTGGAAACCCGCCCCTGTTCGAGCACATTGGCCTTGCGGTCCAAGACCTGGACACTTTGATTGGGTTTTACGGAGCCCGCGAAAATCCGCCCGGTGATGAGCCGCCCGAGATAGGGATTGGCTTCGAGCAATGTGCCGAGCATCCGAAAACCGCCTTTGCCTGTATGCGGCGGCGGGACATGCTTCAACACGAGATCGAACAAGGGCGCCATGCCTTCGCTCGGCCCGTCCGGGCTGTCGGCCATCCAGCCCTGTTTCGCCGAACCGTAAAGGATCGGAAAATCGAGCTGTTCGTCGGTGGCGTCGAGCGCCGCGAAAAGATCGAAAACCTCGTTCACGACCTCGCTCGCCCTCGCGTCCGGCTTATCGACCTTGTTCACCGCGACGATCGGCCTGAGACCGATTTTCAGCGCCTTGCCGACGACGAATTTGGTCTGCGGCATCGGCCCTTCGGAGGCATCGACCAAAACGATCGCGCCATCGACCATGGACAAGATGCGCTCCACCTCGCCACCGAAATCGGCGTGGCCCGGCGTATCGACGATATTGATCCGCGTGTCCTTCCACGCAATCGACGCCGCCTTGGCGATGATCGTGATTCCGCGCTCCCTTTCGAGATCGTTCGAATCCATGACCCGCTCGGCGACCCGCTGATTCTCGCGAAAAGCACCGGATTGCTGGAGCAAGCGGTCCACGAGCGTCGTCTTGCCATGGTCGACATGCGCGATAATGGCGATATTGCGGAGCTTCATCTTCATGCCTGAATCAAATTTGCCGCGTCCGGACGGCCTGCGGGACGTACACCACCCCGACGGCGTTTTTTTGAGAGACGACGTTATTTTGAAGAATGTCAGCCAGCCCACAGTATGGGGCGGAATCTTCGCAATTGCAGCATCCCTTATAGGAAACAAAGCGGTTTGGAAACCAGTCATCCGCCTGGCGAAAAGGCACGATTTGGGACCGTCCGTTCGAAGGAGTCTCGCATTCCAGCGAAACCCTATGACCCCGGTTCGGAGGCGCTTACCGTTTCCAGAATTCATGGAAATGATTGACCGGCCCGGGGCCGTGGCCGGCGGAAAACTGGCCGGCCGCCGCAAGCGCGCCGGTGAGATAGGTTTTTGCGGCGTCTATGGCTTCGCTAAGCTCATGGCCCCGCGCAAGAAAGGCAGCGATCGCCGAGGATAAGGTGCAGCCGGTGCCATGCGTGTTACGCGTTACAACGCGAGGGGCGGAAAAAAGCCGGTACGAAGCGCCATCGAATAAGAGGTCGTCCGATGTCGCGCCGCTCAAATGGCCACCCTTGAGGAGCACGGCTTTCGCGCCGCGCGCATGCAGAAGCGCGGCGGCGCGGCGCATGCCGTCTCGATCCGCCGAGACAGCATGACTAGACAGGCGGGCCGCTTCGGAACAATTCGGCGTGACAAGGGTTGCGAGCGGAAAGAGATGCTGGACAATCGCTTCGCTTACATCGGCCGCGCTCAAAGCGTCGCCGCTCGTCGCGTCGAGCACCGGATCGAGGACGATGAAGCGGGGCTTATGAAACGCGAGCCTGTCCGCGACCACCTCAACGACAGCGGCCGAGGCGAGCATCCCGATCTTGACGGCGGCGACATCGATGTCCTCGAAAACCGCGTCGATCTGCGCCGCGGCAAAACTCGCGAGCGGGACGTGCACGGCTCTGACCCCTTGCGTATTTTGCGCGGTCAGGGCGGCGATAATGGCCATGCCGTGGCAGCCAAGCGCGGCGAAGGTTTTGAGATCGGCCGCGATGCCCGCGCCGCCGCTTGGGTCAAAGCCCGCTATCGAGAGAAGATTCTTGATCATGTCCCGGCTTCCCCGGCGGACCGCGACACCGCTTTCCGCATCCTCCGCGCGGCTTATTTTCCCGAGCGGCCCGCCGGCGCGCTTCACGCCGCATCCAATTCGAGGAACCCGCCCGATTGGCGCCGCCACAGGGACGCGTAAATGCCGTCGCGCGCCAGGAGCTCGCCATGCGTGCCCGCCTCCGCGATGCGGCCTTTGTCGAGCACGATCAACCGGTCCATCGCCGCTATGGTCGAAAGCCGATGGGCGATTGCGATCACCGTCTTGCCCTCCATCAGCGCGTAGAGGCTCTCCTGGATCGCGGCCTCGACCTCCGAATCGAGCGCCGAGGTCGCCTCGTCGAGGACGAGGATCGGCGCGTTCTTCAAGAGCACGCGCGCGATGGCGATGCGCTGGCGCTGCCCGCCCGACAGCTTCACCCCTCTTTCCCCGACATGGGCAGCGTAGCCGGCGCGCCCGTGCGGATCGCTGAGGCCGAGCACGAATTCATGGGCGTGCGCCTGCCTTGCCGCCGCGACGACCGCCTCCATCGGCGCGTCGGGGCGCCCGTAGCGGATATTCTCGGTCACGGAGCGGTGCAGCAGCGATGTATCCTGCGTCACCGTGCCGATCTGGCCGCGCAGGCTGTCCTGCGTGACCGCGGCGACATCCTGCCCATCGATCAAGATCCTGCCGCCCTCGACATCGTAGAAGCGCATGAGGAGGTGGACGAGCGTCGACTTGCCGGCGCCCGAGCGCCCCACCAGCCCGACCTTCTCGCCGGGCGCGATCGCGAAGCTGAGATTGTCGATCACGCCAGCCGCCTTGCCGTAGTGGAAGTGCACATTCTCGAAGCGGATGGCGCCGCGCGTGGCCCTGAGCGCGGGCGCCGCCGGACGATCGACGAGCGAATGCGGTCGCGCGATCGTCCCCATGCCCTCCTGAACGGTGCCCATATTCTCGAAGATGCCGATCGACTCCCACATGATCCAGCCCGACATGTTGGAGATGCGGATGGCGAGGCCGGAGGCCAGGGCAATCGCGCCGAGCGTCACCGCGCCGTTCAGCCAGAGCCACACCGCGAGGCTGCCCGTGCTCATGATGAGAAAGCTGTTCAACATGGTCACCGTCGCGTTCATCAGGGTGATTAGCCGCGTCTCGCCCAGGAAAGTCGCGGTGTGCTCGGCCAGCGCGGCGCGGGCATAGTCGTCCTCGCGCTCCGGATGCGCGAAGAGCTTCACCGTCTGGATGTTGGTGTAGCTGTCCACGATGCGGCCAGTGAGGACGGAGCGCATCTCCGACATCAGCGCGGCCCTGTCACCGATCTGTGGCACGAAATGGCGCAAGGTCGCCACATAGGCGAGGATCCACAGCGCCAATGGGCAGGCGAGGCGCCAATCTGCTTGCGCGAAGATGACGAGCGCGCTCACCGCGAACATGGTCACGAACCAGACCGCGTCGATGATCTGCACGACGGATTCGCGCAAGGACGGGCCGGTCTGGATGATCTTCGAGGCGATGCGGCCGGCGAAATCATTGGCGAAGAAGCTGATCGACTGGCGAAGGACGAATTGATGCG
>JBOHJT010000224.1:0-5667 GCA_050728715.1 Methylocella sp. | reverse complement strand
CCGGCTCAAGGATTTCAGACGCATCGCCACGCGCTACGACAAGCTCGCTCAAAACTTCTTCTCGGCCCTCTGCTTCGCCGCTACCTTAGCCTACTGGATCTGAATTAATTGAGTCCGGACCCTAGTTCGATACCGTCAGCTTCACTGCATTGGCCTTGAGGTGACAATCTTGATGGGAGCATGATGGGAGGCGAGCGCTAATCAGGATGAGGTGAAACGATCGTCGGCAAGAGGTAAGATTGGCGCTTGAGAGCTGGCTCTCCGGCGGCAATTACCAACGGTTCGGTATTGGGAGGATCATAATGGACGAGGATCGCTTCAACATTGCTCTGCGCAAATTCCTCAAGGTGGTCGGCATCACCTCGCAACGGGAGATCGAGCGCGTCGTCCGCGAACGTAAGGTCGAAGGCACGGAACTCAAGCTGCGGATGACGCTCACGGCCGAGAACGCGCCGCTCAACCATGTTGTCGAAGAGACGATCGACCTGCGTTAATCACCGCCGTTCCACGGCGTCTCGCGGCTCGCGAAATGCCGGTTGCGGCACCACCTCCATGAGCGGCGGGATGACCGCCGCCGGGAAATCCCGCCTTCCGCGCACCTTGCGCCGGGCCCCCCCTTCGTTTATGCCCAAAACCTCGCCGCATCGAAGCTTTGGGCCGACATTTGTCCGTTGTAGAAACGCCCGTCGCCATTATCCTGGGCAGCGAATCGGATTGGGAGACGATGCGCCACGCCGCCGTCCTCCTCGACGCACTCAAGATCCGCTTTGCGGCCCGGATTGTCTCGGCGCACCGGACGCCGGAGCGGCTCGTCGCATTCGCGAAAGGCGCCAGGGCGGCGGGCTTCAAGGTTATCATCGCGGGGGCGGGCGGCGCGGCCCACTTGCCTGGCATGACCGCCGCGCTGACCCCGCTTCCGGTTCTCGGGGTTCCCATCGAGACACCGGCGCTTGGCGGGCAGGATTCATTATTCTCGATCGTGCAGATGCCGGCGGGCGTCCCGGTCGGCACCTTGGCGATCGGCCAGCCCGGCGCGATCAACGCGGCGCTTCTCGCCGCCGCGATCCTCGCCTTGGCCGATCCCGCAATCGAAGCGCGGCTTTCCGCCTGGCGCGCCGCGCAAACCGAGGCGGTGGCCGAACGGCCCTCGCGGGAGGACTGAGCCGTGGCGTTCGAACTTGTCCCCGGTGCGACGATCGGGATTCTCGGCGGCGGGCAATTGGGGCGCATGCTCGCGCTCGCCGCGGCGAAACTCGGGCTCAAGACGCACATTTACGCGGCCGATCCGGACAGTCCGGCATTCGACGTGGCAACCTCGCGAACTATCGCTCCCTATGAGGACGAGCTGACATTGGCGGAGTTTGCCGGCACGGTCGAGCTAATCACCTATGAATTCGAGAACATCCCCTCTCGCACCGCTGCGATCCTGGCCGATTCCTGCGTTGTGCGGCCAGGCCCCGAGGTGCTCGCGGTTTGCCAGGATCGCCTCGCCGAGAAGGAGTTTTTGACGGCGGCGGGAGTCAAGGCGGCGCCTTACATGCGGGTGGACGATGCCGGCGCGCTCGCCCGCGCCATCGCGCAGATCGGCCGCCCGTCGATCCTCAAGACGCGCCGGTTCGGCTATGACGGCAAGGGCCAGGTTTTGATTCGCGAAGGCGCCGATCTCGCGGTGACGTTCCGCACGCTCGGCGGCGCGCCGGCGATCCTCGAAGCGGTCGTGCCTTTCTCCAAGGAAATCTCGGTCGTCGCCGCGCGCGGGCCGGGCGGCGAATTCGTGGCCTATGACGTCTGCGAGAATATCCATGAAAATCATGTTCTTAGGTCCACCCGCGTTCCCGCGCGCCTGCCGCCCGGGATAGCCGCCGAGGCGACCCGGCTAACGCGAGTGATTGCGGACGCGCTCGTCTATTGCGGCGTCATCACGATTGAAATGTTCGTAATGGGCGGTGCTGGCGACGGTTGTCTGGAGCTTTGCGTCAACGAAATCGCCCCGCGCGTCCATAATTCCGGTCACTGGACACTCGATGGCGCCGTCACCTCCCAGTTCGAACAGCATATCCGGGCGATCGCCGGCTGGCCGCTCGGAGCCGCCAGCCGCCACGGCGCGGAAGCCGGCCGGCGCGTCGAAATGGATAATTTGATCGGCGAAGATGTCCTCGCCTGGGCAAAAATTCTCGGCGAGCCCGGCGCGAGCCTGCATCTTTACGGCAAGGCGGAAGCGCGGCCGGGCCGCAAGATGGGGCATGTGACCCGCATCGTACCCGGCCCTGATGGCTAGGACGGCGGGCAGGGGAAACGAATGATGTTTGCCCCGGGATGCCTTGGCCGCGAAAGTTGTCATCCCAAGCAGCGATATGACGCTTGAAGTGCCGGCTTTGGTTGCCGTCGGAGAAGCGCAAGAGATTGATCGCCATGGGGTTTGATGGCCATGTGTTTTATGGTCGCAAAATTGGCGGGAGAAGCGGCCGGTTAAGCTCCGTACGCCACGCGGCCGGATCGGCGTTCGACTCCGGACCCGCGAGGTAGCATTGCCAGAAGTCTGGGCCCATTTTGTGCCCATTGGCCACGATCCAAGCTTCGAATTCGCCCCAGGCGGCGCCAAGGCCGTCGTAAGTGCCGTGATATATTGTCCGCGCCACGGTCGCGGCGGGGAGTTGGCCCGCCTTCACGCGGCCAACAGGCTTAACCCGCGCCGCTACGGGTAAGCAGATTTCAAAGTCAAAAGTATCCGCGGGCCGCCGAAAGTGATGATCGAACCAAGCGCCTGTTGGTGCAATGCCTTGCGCCGCAACCGCGGCCCTTAATTCAGAGATTCCTGGACCCATGACCTTGCGCATCTCTCCCCACGGAACGCAGAGGCGAATGCTGGCAATGAGCTGGGGGGCGGTCTCTATCACCTGCGGTGCATCAAGCATAATATTGCTCATTGGGGTTGTTGGTCCGGGTCGATCTCGCCTTCCCCAAGCCGCGAAGGCGAGATCAAATGGCTCTATCGCATGAGCAGTCACGCGGCGCGGTTTGGCCGGCCGCGTGGCCAATCAGCCCTTGGGTCCAACCATCGCGAAGATGGCGCCCTGCGGGTCGAGGCCATGGGCAATCCAACTGCCGCCGGGAACTTCCATGGGGCCGTGGATGACTTGGCCGCCCGCGTTCTTCACCCGTGCCATCGCGGCCTCGACGGCGTCGACATTGAAATAATAAAGCCAGAAAGGCGCCGGCGTTTGCGGCATTTTTGTCATCATGCCTCCGACCGGCGCGCCGCCCGTCGCGAAAATCTGATAGACGCCCATTTGGCCCATATCCATGGCTTCGGCCTTGGTCCAGCCAAACAGACCGGAATAGAAGGCGAAGGCACTTGCCCCGTCGCCCGCATGCAATTCATGCCAGCCGATATGGCCGGGCGTCCCCGGCGCGGCCGGCGCGGGCTCCTGATCGCTGTTCCCTTTAAAGAGGCTGAAAGTTGCGCCATGCGGATCGGCGGCGACGGAGAAGCGGCCGACGCCTGGAATATCTTCGGGCGGGCGGTGGACCACGCCACCCGCCGCTTTCACTCGCGCCGCGTAGGCGTCGACATTGTCGACCCCGATATAACCCGTCCAGGCCGGCCGCGCGCCTTGCGCGCCCGCCACCTCGGGGATTGGCATCAGGCCGCCGACCATCGCTGGCCCCACGGAGAAGAGCGTGTAGGAGCGATCGGCCAGCCCGGAATCCTTCGCGTCCCAGCCGATCACGCTCCGGTAGAAAGACTCAGCGGCTTTGACGTCGCTAGTCATCAGATCGTACCAGACAAATTTTCCTTGATTTGTGGACATGGGGTCTCCTCCATCTTTGCTCTGTCTTTGCTCTGTCGCTCACTGCTCGCGGCGGCGCTCATGCCTCAACAATAACTTCGAAACCGCCATAGATGAGGCGTTTGCCGTCAAAAGGCATAGGGTTCTTGTCAGGCTGCAGGCGCGGGTCCGCCATGACCTTTTTCATGCCCTCGTCACGCACTTTTCGGGAAGGCCAGGTGATCCACGAGAAGACCACCGTCTCATCCTCCTTGCGTTTGACCGCCATCGGAAAAGAGGTGGTCGTGCCGTTGGGAACATCGTCCCCCCAGCACTCGACCACTTTCACCGCGCCGTGTTCCTTGAAAACGACGGCAGCCGCTTCGGCGTGTTTCTTGTAGATATCACGATTGGCAGTCGGGACGGCTGCCACAAATCCATCGACGTAGGTCATGGTTTCTCCTCTTTCGGTCTAGGGTGATTGAACAACATTTCCAAAAGATCACTAGATATATTCGAGCTAGACGTGACGACTGCGGCGGCGTTGCTACGAAGCCACGCCGTCGTAGGCCCGCTTCAATCCCGCGATTTCGAGCTTGTTCATGCGCATGAGCGCCGCCATGACCCGGTTCGACCTCACGGCATCCTTATCTTGCATCATCTCGCCGAGGACCGACGGCACGATCTGCCAGGACAAGCCGAACTTATCCTTGAGCCAGCCGCATTGTCCCTTTTCGCCGCCGGCGGAGAGCTTCTCCCAGAAGCGGTCCAGCTCGGTCTGCGTGTCGCAGCTCACGGACAGCGATAGGGCCTCGGTGAACTTGAAGTGCGGCACGCCGTTCAACGCCATGAAGCGCTGTCCCTCAAGCTCGAAGATAACGGTCAACACTGTTCCCTTCGGCAGAGGCCCCGCCTCGCCATAGCGCGACAGGCTTACAATACGCGAATCCTTGAATATCGATATGTAGTGGCTCGCGGCCTCCTCGGCGTTGCGGTCGAACCACAAGCACGGAGTAATCTTTTGGATACGCGTCATCGGCGTCTACTCCTTTGGTTTGGGTTGGTTGAACAGCATTTCCAGATATCGCCTGAGGTGCCCAAGGCATTCTCCGGCAACTTCAGGACCATTTCTCGCCTTGGCCAGGATGAAGGCGCCTTGGATCACGGCCTGGGTGTAAAGCCCTAGGCCCTCGGCACTCCACGTCGCATTTGGCGCATAGAGCAATTTGGCCGCGGCGATATCCTTGGCGACCTCGGCGGCATGGGCGCTGATATACCCGTCACAGGCTTCGCGAATGGCCGGATGGGACTCGAAGGTCTCCTGAACCATCGTGCCAAGCAGGCAGGTGAATTCAGGCAGGCTGCCCTGGAGAATTGACCTCCGGAAATCGACATAACCCAGAAGGCGGTCCAGGGGATCATGCAAAGCGCGATAGGGAGCCTGCGCAAACAGGCCATCCGCCATCGCCGCGAAATGCCCGGCGGCGGCGAGTGCAAGTGCTTCCTTGCTTTTAAAGTGATGGAAGAAGCTGCCCTTGGTCAGTCCGGCGGCCGAGCAGACGTCCTCGATGGTCGTCGCCGAGTAGCCTTTGGCACGGATTACCTGCATGGCCGCGTCCAAGATTCTCGTTTTCGACTCGTGCTGCATTAACATTTTTTGGTCGATATCATACCGTCTAGTTGGTATGATACCGACTAGTTGGTATTTGTCAAGGGTCAATCCTGCGGACGGGATTGAACGGTGTAATGCCGAGTCTCGCTGATCATGGTCGAGAGGCCCACTCTCTTGTTCCGATGGAGATGATTTTCCAGGGCATGTCGATAAGCTTGTTCCAGGCGAAGCAGCAGTGGTCGAGGATGTCGTCGTAGGATTCGAAGACGCGGTTGGTCCTTCGGC
>JBOHJT010000223.1:0-5669 GCA_050728715.1 Methylocella sp. | reverse complement strand
CCCGGATACCGGTCTTTCGCCGCCGGGTTGACCGGCGTTCCATAATGATGATTGGCGCCCAAGAGGCTATAGGCCATCTCGTCCATATGCGTCTTGCCGACGAGCCGCGCGCCGGCCGCGAGCAGCCGATCGAGCGCAGGGGCGTCGAGCGCGGCGGGCGAGTGGCTTGCCGCCCAAGCCGGATTGCCGTTGCGCGAGACATATCCGGCGACATCGATGTTCTCCTTCACGACGAAGGTCTTGCCCGAAAGCGCGCCAGCGAAGGCACTGGTATTGCTTTTCGTAACGTCGAGCGCCACGCTAATGGCGCCGAAGGCGTCCGCCATTTCAGGTGTCTCCATGCGACGGTGAGCGCGACGGAAAGGCTGCGGTGCACCGCCACGCCATCAAACCGCCCAACGTACCATCTTTCCGCGCGATCCCACTCGTTTCAAGGCCGCCAGATGTTCGAGGCCGTGTAAGGTTTTTGGCCCCGATCGTACCAAAATGTTTCACGTGAAACATTTTGGTAAGGTCGAAACTTTCGGAAAAACGCTGGATTTCTGGTTGAACATGGACGATTTGCATGGTCGAAAGGAGCCCTTTTCCGGCAAGGATCGGAACGTCTTTGGAGGTGCCTGCGCCGCGCGAGCCCGCGAAAGCCTTCGCCGAAGTTGCCGTGCGGCGGCTCGCGCTCGCCGATTTTCGCTCCTACGCCTCGCTCGATCTTGCTGTTAACGCTCGCCTCGTCGTCCTGACCGGAGACAATGGCGCGGGCAAGACCAATCTTCTCGAAGCCCTCTCCCTGCTTGCGCCTGGACGCGGCCTGCGCCGGGCGGAACTCCGCGATTGCGCGCGCGACAGTGGACGCGGCGGCTTCGCTATCTCGGTCGAACTCGAAACGCAAAAGGGCGGGGTCCAGCTTGGGACCGGGATCGAGCCGCAAACGGACGCGCCGCCGCTGCGCAAATACCGGATCGGCCGCGAGCCCGCCAGGTCCATACGCGGCTTTTCCGATCATGTCCGCGTGGTGTGGCTGACCCCCGCGATGGACGGGCTTTTCATGGGCCCAGCAGGCGACCGGCGGCAATTTCTCGACCGGCTCGTTCTCGCCATCGATGCCGATCACGGGACCCGCGTGGCCGCGCTCGAACGTGCGTTGCGCAGCCGCAACCGGCTCTTAGAGGAGGGCCCTGCCGCCGACCGCCGCTGGCTCGACGCGATCGAGCGGGAAGCCGCCGAACTCGGGATCGCGGTTGCCGCGGCCCGGATTGAGACCGCGTCGCGGCTTTCGGCGCTGATTACAAAGACGCGGGATAAAACCTCGCCCTTTCCATGGGCGGATCTCGCCTTGGATGGTGATGTCGAGCGGCTGGTGGGGACGTGCCCGGCACTGGAAGCCGAAGACATTTATCGGGGCATTTTGCGCAGCAACCGGCCGCGCGACGCTCAAGCGGGGCGCACCTTGATCGGGCCGCATGCGAGCGATTTTTGCGTGCGCCACGGCCCGAAACAAGTCGCCGCGGCGCAGGCCTCGACGGGGGAACAAAAGGCGCTCCTCGCCGGATTGGTTCTGGCGCACGCAAGGCTCGTCGCGGCGATGAGCGGACTGACGCCGCTCGTCCTCCTCGATGAGATCGCCGCCCATTTCGATCCGGTGCGACGCGACGCGCTTTTTGAAGCGCTCGAAACCTTGGGCGGGCAGATCTGGCTCTCCGGCACGGACAAGGCGACTTTCGGGACAATCGAAAATCGCGCGCTGACCTTGAAAGTGACGCCGGGGTCGGTCACATCCAAATTTGAGGGATAGCCTGCCGGTTCCACGAAACCCGCCCCTATATCTTGCGGTTGGTACATAGATCGAAACCAGGTTTTCGAGCGCCGCCCGGCTCAAGGTTTTGGCTTTTTGGGAAGCAGAAGATATGCGGGCCGCCTATCCCTTCAAGCTTCAGGTTGTCTCGGTTTCAGGCAGGGCGGCTCGTGCTCCGAGGCCGGGTGCTCTATGGTGCCGCCGTGGAATTTTAGGAACGCCGTTAAGCTTGTCCGGCCAGAGGCAAAGCCATGGGAGCACCGGTTCATGTGGAACCAATTGATTGACTTTGTGCTGCAGCAGCAGAGGACAATCGAAATCGCCGCCGCGTTCCTTCTGGGCACCGGTAGCTGGGGGATCGTAAGCACAACGATCCGGGCGGCCTCCAGATTGCGGTGGAGGCAAACACCACCGGAGGCCGAGAGCGCAACTCCGCCGCGCGAAGCGCCGCCCGGCGGCGAGGAAGCCCCCGCTCATCCCGCGCTATTCGCTCCCGGGATTCCCGCGGAAGATGAGGTATTGACGCCTGATCTCCCTAGTCTGGGGCAAGACGAAGCTTTCGAGCCAGAAACTGCGCTTGAGATACCTCCCGGCCGGCCGCCCCTGGCCGAACAAAAGCGGAGCTGGTTGACGCGGCTGCGCGATGGGCTGTCGCGCTCGTCCGGCTCGATCGGAGAAGGTCTCGCCGCGCTCCTCGCCAAGCGCAAGCTCGATGCTTCGATGCTCGACGATTTGGAGGACGTCTTGGTCCGCGCCGATCTCGGCGTCGCGACGGCGGCGAGGATCGCGAAAGCGATCGGCCACGGCGGCTATGACAAGGATGTCGGAGTCGATGAGGTCAAGGCGGTCCTCGCCGCGGAAATCGAGCGCGCGCTAACCCCTTTTGCCCGACCGCTGGAGATCGATACCGGCAAGAAACCTTTCGTCATACTCGTCGTTGGGGTGAACGGATCGGGCAAAACCACGACCATCGGCAAGCTCGCGGCACGATTTTCAAGCGACGGGAATAGCGTACTGCTTGCCGCTGGCGACACATTCCGCGCCGCCGCGATCGAGCAATTGCGCATATGGGGCGAGCGCATTGGGTGTCCGGTCATTGCCCGCAAACAAGGCAGCGATGCCTCGGCGGTGGCTTTCGACGCGGTCAAGGCGGCGCGGGAACGTGGCGCCACGGTGATGCTGATGGACACCGCCGGGCGGCTGCAAAACCGGACCGTGCTCATGGCCGAGCTTAAAAAAATCATCCGCGTCATGAAAAAGGTCGATCCCGGCGCGCCGCACGCCGTGCTTCTCGTCCTCGATGCGACGGTCGGCCAAAACGCGATCAGTCAGGTCGAGATTTTCGGCCGTGTTGCCGGCGTAACGGGCCTCGTCATGACCAAGCTCGACGGAACCGCGCGCGGCGGCATCCTCGTCGCGATCGCGGAGAAATTCCAGCTTCCGGTGCATTTCATCGGGGTCGGTGAAGGCATAAACGACCTTGAAGCTTTCGAGGCGCGGGAGTTTGCACGCGCCATCGCCGGAATGGAAAACTAACGATTTGTATTAGGCCGCGCGGCGAGGAAACTGGAAAGGTCAAACGGAATGAAGGAAATGCAGGCCGGCGCCGCCGTAGCAAAGGCGAAGCGAAGCGGGCGGGGGTCGCCATGGCTTAAATTCGGCGTGGAAATGGGGCCGCTCATCCTGTTCTTTTTCGCCAACGCGCGGCCAAAGCTTTTCGCTCCCGCCGTCGCGCCTCTACTGCCGCCAGCGATCCTGAGCGGCCCAACCGCCGGGCTCTTCACCGCAACCATCGTCTTGATGGCGGCGGTCGCCGTGGCCCTCGCTGTCTCGTTTATTTCGACGCGGCGGCTCCCGGCCGTGCCGCTCATGACCGCGGCTCTCGTGCTCGTTTTCGGCGGGCTCACCCTTTATTTGCAGGACGCCACCTTCATCAAGATGAAGCCGACCGTGCTCTATGCCGGCTTCGGGGTAGCGCTCATCGGCGGCCTCGCGCTAAACAAGCCGGTGCTGCCGGTCATTTTCGATCACGCCATGGCTTTGACGGAGCGCGGCTGGCGGCTCCTCACTGTGCGCTGGGGAAGCTTCTTTTTCGCGCTTGCGTTGCTGAACGAGATCGTTTGGCGCACCCAATCGAACGATGCCTGGGTCGCCTTTAAGTTTCCCGGAATTTTCATCCTTATTTTTCTTTTCTCGATCGCCCAGGTGCCGCTTATCTCGCGCCACACGCTGCCAGACGACGAGGCGGAACGCGCGCCGGATCATTATTGAGTCTGGCTTTAGGAGCCTTAGCTAATATTTGCCGGATTTGACCACGAGCCAAATCAATATCAACCCGAGGCTACAGCCGACCGCAAAGACGGTGAGCCCAACAATAGTCATTCCCCACATCAGGGGTCCTTTGTGAAAGAGCAAGAAACTGGAGCCGACGATCAGGGCTGCGATCACCAGACCAACTGCAACGTTGCGATCGCTTGACCGAACCCGCTTGAACCTCTCGACCTCTTGCTCGCGCGCTCGCGCTGCCTGTTCTTTCGCCTGCGTGCGTTCTGTAATGTTGGTCCAGAACCCAACGATTTCCTTGGGCCGGCCATCGGCGTCCCGCAAGAGGCTCGCCTCGTCCCGCATCCAAAGGTATTGGCCGTCCTTGGATCGAAACCGGTACTCCTGCACCAAGCGGTCCTGATTCATCAGGATCGACGTTTTCTCGACAGCGGCCTTCTTGTCGTCGGGATGCAGACAGTCGATCCACCAGTCAGGGGCCAGCGCTTCCTCGACTTCGTAACCCAGAATTCTCTTGACGCTGTCACTTACCCATTGGCTGGGAAAACCTTTAGGTGTTATCGCAAGCACATAAATGACGGTGGGAATGGAATGCAATATGTGGTCGGCCCGTTTGTCTGAATTGACCAGGAGCCAAATCCATACCAACGCGAGGCTACAGCCGACCGCAAAGACGGTGAGCCCAACAACAGTCGCTCCCCACATCAGGGGCGCTTTGTCTGCAAGGAGCAAGAAACTGGAGCCGACGATCAGGGCTGAGATCACCAGACGAACTGCATTGCGATTGGTGGTCTGATTCCAGTCGCCAGTCTCGACCTCTTGCTCGCGCGCTCGCGCTTCCTCTTCTACCGCCTGCTTGTGTTCTGTAATGTTGGTCCAGAACCCGACGATTTCCTTGGGCCGGCCGTCGGCGTCCCGCAAGAGGCTCGCCTCGTCCCGTATCCAAAGGTAGTGGCCGTCCTTGGATCGAAACCGGTACTCATGCACCAAGTGGCCCTGGGTCATCAGGATCGACGTTTTCTCGACAGCGGCCTTCTTGTCATCGGGATGCAGACAGTCGATCCACCAGTCAGGGGCCAGCGCTTCCTCGACTTCGTAACCCAGAATTCTCTTGACGCTGTCACTTACCATTTGGCTGCGAAAACCATTAGCTGTTATCGCGAGCACATAAATGACGGTAGGAATGAAACGCAATATATGGCGGGACCGTATCGGCGATCCCGCAAGAGCGCTGTGGGGCTGAAGCTGTGGCATAGCTTTACCGTAGACCGGGTGGACGCCTATGGCAACCTGCGGCGCGCTATGCCGAGCTAGAAAAAATCGCAGATGCCGTAAAGCCTACAAACCAAAAGCATGAAGGTAAACGGAGGCTCTACAACTCTTTTTTCGATCGCGCAGGTGCCGCTCATCGCGCGCCATAAGCTGTTGGGCGAAGAGGCGGAACGCGCGTAGGATCATTATTGAGCTTGGCTTTAGGAGCCTTAGCTAATATTTGCCGGATTTGACCACGAGCCAAATCAATATCAACCCGAGGCTACAGCAGACCGCAAAGACGGTAAGCCCAATAATAGTCATTCCCGGCGTCAGGGGTCCTTTG
>JBOHJT010000222.1:0-5670 GCA_050728715.1 Methylocella sp. | reverse complement strand
TGACGTATTGAAGGCGAGATCGAGAGCGACCGCGTCGAGGTGCTGCGGATTGAAGGGAAGGACCGCCTGCAACCGCTGCAGCGCGTAAAGGGAGAGGAAGCCCGCCAGACTGAAGGTCAGCATAGCAAGGCCGTAGCTCTTCCAGTCCTTCTCCTCATCTTCCTTGACGCCGCTGAGCACATAGATTGCCTGCTCAAGGGGCCGCAGCGCAAACGACAGAAACGTGCGCTCGCCGTTAAGGACGCGGGTCACATAATAGCCGAGCGGCTTCACGAGAAGGATGACCGCGGCGCAAAAAAGGGCGGTTGGTAAGACTGGCCGAAAACAGCCGTTCCTTCTTCAATCTTGTAAGATCGACCGATATTTTGATGCAATTGCAGGAGGGCGCCGCCGCCGCTTCGATGGCCCGGCCCGTTGCCGGAAATGATCGAGGGTGTAAGATTCGGTGACGGAATCAAGGTCGTGACCCGGGATGCCCGGGCCGCTGCCGCTTGGTCTTGTCTCCACCAACGGGACCCGAGGCGGTCCCGAAAGCGGACATCACCTCGAAGACAGGAGAAACCTCGATGCTTGGTCGCAATAGCTCCCTCGGCCGGAGACTCGCCATTGCCGCACTGAGCTTCATTGCTCGCTGTGGCGCTACCGCCGCCCAAGGCGCCTCGCCGCCGCCGGCCGTCGCGGTGACCCCGGTGGTGAGCCGTCAGGTGACTGAGACAGGCGCTTTCATCGGCCGCGTGACGGCAATCGACAAGGTCGACATTGTCGCGCGGGTCACCGGGTTCATCGAGGAGCGCTATTTCACCGAAGGGCAGCAGGTCAAGACCGGCGACCTCTTGTTCCGCATCGAACAGGCAACCTACAAGGCGGCGGTCGAGCAGCAGCGCGCCGCCCTCGCCAAGGCAAAGGCAACAGAGGTCAACGCGGCACTTCTACTGGCGCGCTACAAGGAGGAACTCCGCAAGGACAGCATCGCGAAATCCGCGGTCGACCAGCAGGCGGCCAATGAGGCGACAGCGCAGGCCGATATATTGGCGGCGCAGGCGTTGCTCGACCAGGCGGAAATCAATCTTGGCTACACGGAAGTCCGTTCGCCGATCGACGGAAGGATCGGGATTGCCATTTTCACCGTGGGCAATCTCGTCGGCCCGTCGTCCGGGACGCTTGCGACGATCGTCAGGGAGGACCCCGTCTATGTCATCTTTCAGCCAAGCGAGCGCGACGTGCTCAACTACAAGCGCAGGTTCGTCAAACCGGGCGTCAAGAACCCGCAAGTGACCGTTCACATCCAGCTACCCGATGGCAGCGCCTATCCGCATCCCGGCCTCACCAACTTGCTCGACGTCCAGGTCGACACCACCACGGACACTCTCGCGGTGCGGGCGCAAGTGCCGAACCCGGAAGGTCTTCTGGTCCCCGGCGGGGTCGTCGGCGTCATCACGGAACGGGGCGCACCGCGACCGGCGCTGATGGTTCCGCAATCCGCCGTCCAGCTCGATCAGGCCGGCCGCTATGTCCTGGTGGTCGACGAGGCGAAGAAGGTCGAGTTGCGCCGCGTGACGACCGGCGTCGAGCAAGGTAGAGAAATTGTCGTGACGGACGGTCTCAAGGAGGGAGAACTGGTGATTGTCGAGGGGATACAGAAGGTGCGTCCGGGTCAAGTCGTGACGGCGAGCGCCGTGCCGGGAAACTGAGACAATGTTTTCCAGCATCTTCATCGACCGGCCGCGGCTCGCCTTCGTCATCGCCATCGTCATTACGCTGGCCGGCATCATTGCCATCACGGTGATTCCGATCGCGCAGTTCCCGGATATCGTGCCGCCGCAGGTAACGCTGTCCGCGACCTACCCCGGCGCCGATGCCGAAACGGTTGAGACCACGGTGGCGCAACCGATCGAGGAACAGGTCAACGGCATCGACAATGCGCTCTATTATCAGTCCGCCAGCGGGGCCGACGGCAGCTACACCCTCAACGTGACATTCGCGCTGGGCACGGATCCGGACATCAACACCGTCAACGTGCAGAACCGCGCCAGTCTCGCGACGCCGCAGCTGCCCCAGGAGGTGTCGCGCAATGGCCTGACCATCCGCAAGAAATCCGCCGCCCTGCTGCAGGTCATAAACATCTACTCGCCGAAAAGCACCTACGATGCCCTTTATCTAAGCAACTATGCGACCATCAACATCATCGACCCGCTCGCGCGTATCAATGGCGTCGGCCAGGCGAGTCTCTTCGGACCGCTCGACTATTCGCTGCGGATCTGGCTCGACCCTGACCGGTTGACTCAGCTCAATTTGACGCCGAACGACGTCATCGCGGCGGTGCAGAGCCAGAATATTCAGGCAGCCCTCGGCCGGGTGGGCGCGGCGCCAATCACGAACGAGCAGCAGCTTCAGATCACCATCAAGACCAAGGGCCGGCTGACGCGCCCAGAGGAATTTGCCGCCATCGTCCTGCGCACCAATCCCGACGGTTCGGTTGTTCGGGTGAAAGACGTCGCCCGCGTCGAGATGGGCGCAAGAACGCAGGACCGCTATAGCCGCTTCAATGGCGCACCCACGGCCTCGATCGGTATCTACCAGACGCCGGGGTCGAACGCGGTCGATGTGACCCGTCGTGTTCGCGAAACCATGAATACCCTGGCGACGCGCTTCCCAAACGATCTCGCCTACACCGTGTTCTTCGACACCACGGTCTTCGTCACCGCGACGATCACCGAAGTCATTCGCACGCTGGCCGAGGCAATCATCCTCGTGGCTTTGGGGGTGTTCTTGTTCCTCGGCAAGTTGAGGACGACGCTGATCCCGCTGGTTGCCGTGCCGGTGTCGATCGTCGGCACGTTCGCCGTGATGCTGGCGATCGGCTATTCGGCCAACACCGTCTCCTTGCTGGCGCTCGTGCTCGCGATCGGCATCGTGGTCGATGACGCCATCGTCGTCGTCGAGAACGTCGAGCGGGTGATCGACGAGGAACCCGAGCTGACCGTGCCGGAGGCCTGCAAGAAAGCCATGTCCGAGATTACCGGCCCGATCCTCGCGATCACCCTCGTCTTGTTATCGGTTTTCGTTCCCGTGGCTTTCATCCCAGGCATCAGCGGCCAGCTTTTCCGTCAATTCGCGGTGGCGGTGTCGGTATCGATGCTGATCTCGGCGCTCAATGCCTTGACCTTGAGTCCGGCGCTTTGCGCGGTGCTCTTGAAGCGCGGCCAGACGAGCCGCGGGCCGATGCGCTATGTGCTGGGCCGGATCGACAGGGCCCGCGACGGCTATGTGGCGGTGGTGCGCCGGCTGGTGCGCGTGGCGATCGCCGGCGTCGCGGTCGTGGCCGTCGTTCTAGCGTCGTCGGCATGGCTGTTCAGCAAGATCCCGCAGAGCTTTCTGCCGGAAGAGGACCAGGGCGCGATCTTCGCCGCCCTGCGGCTTCCCGAAGGCGCCTCGATCAACCGCACCGAGGCGGTAGCCAAAGAGGTCGAGGACATCGTCACGCCGATCCCCGGAGTCGAAGGCGTGTTGTCGGTGGTCGGGCTGAATTTTATCGACTACATCGCGTCGTCGAACCAGGCATTCTTCGTCATTCGACTGAAACCCTACGAGGCGCGCACCGATCCGGCGCAGAGCGCCGGCGCAATTATTACGCGTCTACGGCCCCAGATGGCGGCCATCAAGGGCGCCATCGCCTTCCCGTTCAACCTCCCGCCCATTCTCGGCCTGGGCAGCACCGGCGGCTTCCAATACGTGCTGCAGGCGCTGCAGGGGCAGCCGCCTTCGGACATCGCGGCGGCGCTCCGCGGCCTGCTCGTGGCGGCCAATGGGCAGCCCGAGCTCGCGGGCGTATTCAGCACTTATGCTGCCGACACGCCCCAGATCTATCTCGATATCGACCGCGATAAGGCGCAGGTGCTCGGCGTCAAGATCACCGATATCTTCAATGCCTTGCAATCGACGCTGGGCAGCTACTATGTCAACGACTTCAATGTGTTCGGCCGCACATGGCAGGTCAACGTCCAGGCCGAGACGCCATTTCGCGATAGAGTGGACGACATCTACCGGATCTATGTGCGCAACGCCCAAGGGGCAATGGTCCCGATGCGCGCGCTGGCCGAGGCGAAGCTCGTGCAAGGGCCGCAAACGGTGGTGCGTTACAACGGATTCAGCGGCGCGATTATCAACGGCGCGCCGAAGCCCGGCTTCAGTTCCGGCCAGGCGCTCGCCGCGATGGAGCGCATCTCCGCCACAACCCTGCCGGCGGGATACAGCTTCGAATGGACCGGGACCGCGCTCCAGGAAAAGGCGGCGAGCGGACGCACGGCCATCGTGCTCGGATTCGCCGTGCTCTTCGCTTATCTGTTTCTCGTCGCGCTTTACGAGAGCTGGAACATTCCGGTCCCCGCCTTACTGTCGGTCAGCGTCGGGGTGCTTGGCGCCATCGTCGCGGTGATGCTGGCTGGGCTGAGCTTCGACGTCTACGCGCAGATTGGGCTCGTCATGCTGATCGCGCTTGCCGCAAAGAACGGCATTCTGATCGTTGCGTTTGCGGTGGAGCAGAGGCGGCTCGGCAAGGCCATCGACGCTAGCGCCATTGAAGCTGCCGGCCTGAGGTTCCGCCCGGTGATGATGACCAGCTTCGCCTTCATCCTTGGACTATTTCCCCTGGTTATTGCGCGGGGGGCCGGGGCCGCCACGCGCCATGCGGTGGGAACGCCCGTGTTCGGCGGCATGATCGCCGCATCCGTCTTTGGGATTTTCGTTATTCCGCTCCTCTACATAACCGCGGAAAGCTTGCGTCAGCGGGCGCGCCGCAAGAAAACGAAGTGATCGCAGCCCCGTATCCCTGCTCGAGCCGGATCGCCTACGGACGTACGGGCCTGATTGATGTCTGACGGCGACTCGTTCAAGCAGCCGGCTCCGGCACGCAAGCCGCGTGTTGCAACGGGCCGTTGCCCGGCTGACAGGGGCGTCCGCCGCGCCGCCGCGACCAACCGCACCGGGAACGAGAATAATCGCGCGGGGCATGGCGTTCCTCCTATTGGCTCAAGGGCGCGTGGGGCTCGGCATTGATGTCAAATGCCGCCGCGAGAAGCGTCCGCTGGTCATCGCCGCGGGCAGCGCCTTCGACGGCACGCTGACGGTTCCGCGGCCCCATAAAACGCGGGGGTTTGTTCGATAGGGATTCCAGCATCCGGGACCGAAATGGAATATTGTCAATCCATGGTGTGACTGTTGCATTTTTATCACCATTATCGGTCACCGGAGGGGACTTAGTGACAAAAGAGATTTCTGGGCGGTGTCACGTTGCATTTGAGCGCGAGGCCGTTTGGTTCTCGACACAAGAAACTATGGAGGGAGGCGATCGACCCCCAGCGAGCGCCCAAAGATTTCGGTTCAACCAGCCGTTAACCAAAATCTGCCTTGATCCTCCGCCATGTCCTTACGCTGCGGTCGCTGGATCCGGCAATCGGACAAACCTGCGGTTTCGTTGGCTTACCCATGTCGCGCGCGCCAAAAATTGTGGTCTTCGATTCCGGCCTCGGCGGCCTGACCGTTTGTGGAGAGCTGGCACGGCTGCTCCCGGATGCGCAAATCATTTATGCCGCGGATAACGCCGCTTTCCCTTATGGCGAACTGGGGGAAGACGCTTTGGTCGCGCGGGTCTTGACGGTCATGGATCACTTG
>JBOHJT010000221.1:0-5688 GCA_050728715.1 Methylocella sp. | reverse complement strand
GCCCAGTGCCGCGGCAAGTATTATCATGCTCGATCCACCTAGACGTTTCCTGCGCCCCTGTCTGGACGCCAGCGTAGTCGACCAATGTTGCTAAGTAACGAGATAACGCGCGGAAAAGTTCAGACCATCCCTACCTCCACGTCTCATTATAGGCGTCCTGAGGTACTTCCGTCTACGGCCGAAGACCGTTCGCCGTGGAGAGCCACTCCAAGAACCCAGCCTGAACTCCAGCGAGAGGCGGTCCGCCTCGTTTGCGCTTGCAACAGCAGCTAATAGCAGCGCGGAAAATTTCCGGGGATTTGCGGTCAAGCTGCATAAACTCGGGGCGAAAAATTTCCGGGGTTGACCGCACGCATTTATCGCCATTATCGCCTAGACTGGACGGCTCGGCTGCTCACGCTATATGATCAGCTTGAACCGACAGGAAGCCAGGCGCGCACTCGATGTTCTCATAGGTTTGCGGCGATCCGCGCGGCGTTGCGGCCTGGACCAGATAAGCCAAGGTGGTTCTGTCTGCCGCCATTTTGGGACAAAGCGAGGCGGAAGAATGGCACGTCAGAGCGATATCGATCAGCTGGCGATCAACACCATCCGCATGCTGGCGATCGACGCGGTGCAGAAGGCAAATTCTGGCCATCCTGGTACTCCCATGGATGCGGCGCCGACCGCTTATGTGCTGTGGCAGCGATTACTGCGCTATGATCCGGCCGGCCCTCATTGGCTCAACCGCGATCGCTTCGTCCTTTCGAGCGGCCACGCGTCGATGCTGCTCTACAGCCTCATCCATCTGACCGGAATAAAGGCTGCCGATCCTTCGTACGATCGGCTGGATCGCGATGCCGTGACTTTGGAGGACATCAAGAGCTTTCGCCAGGCGGGCAGCCGCTGCCCAGGACATCCGGAATATGGTTGGACCTCCGGGGTCGAAACCACGACCGGCCCGCTAGGTCAGGGCGTGGCGACTAGCGTCGGCATGGCGATCGCCGGTCAATGGCTGCGCGCGACCTATAACCGGCCGGGCTACGACCTCTTCGACTTCAACGTCTATGCGCTATGCGGCGACGGCGACATGATGGAGGGGATCTCAAGCGAGGCGGCGTCCCTGGCCGGCCATCTGCGGCTCTCCAACCTGTGCTGGATCTATGACAGCAATCGCGTAACGATCGAGGGTCACACCGACATCGCGTTCACGGAAGATGTCGCCGCGCGCTTCCTGGCCTATGGCTGGAACGTGGAGCGCGTGACGAATCCGAACGATCTCGATCTCGTGGAGCGCGGCTACCGGACCTTTCTCAATGGCAAGGATCGTCCCGCGCTGATCATTGTGCACAGCCACATTGGCTATGGTGCCCCGCACAGGCAGGATACCCCCTCCGCGCATGGCGAACCCCTTGGGGCAGAAGAGGTCCGGCTGACGAAGGAGTTCTTCGGTTTCGATCCTGCCCAGACCTTCGTGGTTCCCGAGGGCGTTCGGGCGCATTTCGATGCCAACATCGGGGCAAGGGGCGCCGAGTTGCGCAAGGCGTGGAACGCGGCGCTTGTGCGCTATCGGGCTCAGTACCCTGATCTGTGCGATCAGATCGAGCGCATCCGGAAGCGCGAATTGCCGGACGGCTGGGACGCGAGCCTGCCGGCATTTGCACCGAGCGCCACCGGCATGTCGACGCGGGATGCATCCAGCAAGATTCTGAACGCTGTCGCCGAGCAGGTGCCGTGGCTGGCCGGCGGCGCGGCTGATCTTGCCCCAAGCACCAAGACCCGGTTGACTTTCGAATTTGCCGGGGACTTCCAGCCGGATGGCCGTCTTGGGGACCATCGCGGCCGAAATTTCCACTTCGGGGTTCGCGAGCATGCCATGTGCGCCGCCGTCAACGGCATGACGCTAAGCGGCATGCGGGCCTTCGCGTCCGGTTTTCTGATTTTCACCGATTACGCGCGTGGCGCGATCCGCCTCGCGGCGCTGATGGATCAGCCGGTTCTCCACATATGGACGCATGATTCGATCAGCGTCGGCGAGGATGGGCCGACCCATCAGCCGATCGAGCAGATCCTCTCGCTGCGCGCGATTCCCGGAATGATCGTCATCCGCCCCGCCGACGCGAATGAAATGACCGAAGCCTATCGTTTCGTTCTGGGGCTCAAAAACCGCCCCGCCGCGCTGATCTGCTCGCGCCAGGCGCTGCCGATCGTCGACCGCAGTCAATTCGCTTCCGCCAGCCAACTGGCGCGAGGCGGCTATATTCTTGTCGACGCCCCAGCTTCCTTGCCGGACGTGATCCTGATTGGCAGCGGCAGCGAAGTATCGCTGTGTGTCGCCGCGCGCGAGCTTCTTGCCACCGAGAATATTAGAGCCCGCGTCGTCAGCATGCCGTCGTGGGAACTCTTCGACGCCCAGGAACCGGCCTACCGGCGAAGCGTCCTACCGCCCGCGGTGACGGCAAGGGTCACGATCGAGGAAGCCTCACCAATTGGCTGGGAGCGATATGCTGGGCCATGCGGCGTGGTCCTCGGAATGCGCAGCTTCGGCATGTCGGCTCCGATGAAGATCGTCGCCGAGCATTTCGGCTTCAAGGCGGAGCATGTGGCCGCTGCCGCCAAAAGCACCATGCGCCGCGCGGCGGGCGCAACGAGCTCGCAAGATGATCGGATTCGTTCATAGGAGAACGCAAATGCAACTTGGCATGATTGGTCTTGGTCGAATGGGTGCCAATATGGCGGTGCGGCTCATGAAGGCCGGCCATGAATGCGTTGTCTATGATAGCCATCCGGAACCGGTGCGAGAACTGGTCAAGCAAGGGGCTAAGGGCTCGACGAGTCTGACCGAGTTCGTCAAGAGTCTGGCAAAGCCACGTGCCGTGTGGCTGATGGTGCCGGCCGCGGCGGTTGATGCGATCCTCGGTTCTCTGACGCCGCTGCTCGAGCCGGGCGACATCGTGGCGGACGGGGGGAACTCCTACTACCATGACGACATCCGCCGCGCGGCTGAGTTAAAAGTGGCGGGCCTCCATTATGTCGATGTCGGGGTAAGCGGAGGAGTATGGGGTTTGGAGCGGGGCTATTGCCAAATGATCGGCGGCGCGCCCGAAATCGTCCAGCATCTCGATCCGATCTTTCGTGCTCTGGCCCCGGGAGTAGCCGCCGCGCGCCGCACTCCAGGTGTAACAGGCGAGCCGAAGCAGGCCGAATGCGGCTATCTGCATTGCGGTCCAAACGGCGGCGGTCATTTTGTTAAAATGGTCCATAATGGCATCGAGTATGGCATCATGGCCGCCTATTCAGAAGGCTTGAACGTCATCAAGAACGCCAATGCCGGTCGCGTGAGCCACGAGGTGGACGCGGAAACGACGCCATTACGAAATCCAGAATTCTACCGCTACGAGTTTGACCTCGCTGAGATCGCCGAGGTCTGGCGGCGCGGCAGTGTGATCGGCTCATGGTTGCTGGATCTTACCGCCGCTGCCCTACGCAAGAATCCGGAGCTGACAAGTTTCGAAGGGCATGTCTCGGATTCCGGCGAAGGGCGCTGGACCTTGGAGGCGGCGATCGACGAAGGAGTCCCTATCCCAGTCATCAGCGCCGCCTTATTTGGGCGTTTCGAATCGCGCGGGCTTGCGGAATATGCCGACAAGCTGCTGTCGGCAATGCGCCACGAATTCGGCGGCCACATCGAAAAACCCGCAAGCAGGGAGTCCACTTGAATGCAGCGCCCGGTTTGCGATGCGATCGTTTTCTTTGGCGCCACGGGCGACCTTGCCTACAAGCAGATTTTTCCCGCCTTGCAAGGTCTGGTTCGTGACGAAGGGCTCGATGTACCGATCATCGGTGTTGCCAAGGCGGGATGGTCACTCGACCAATTAAAGTCGCGTGCCAAGGACAGTCTTTCCGGTCATGGCGGCCTCGACGCCAAAGCCTTTGCTAAGCTCACCAGTCTGCTTCACTACATCGACGGCGACTACAATAATCCGTCAACCTATGTGAGGCTGCGTCAGGAACTAAAGGACGCGAGGCGGCCGCTGCATTATCTTGCCATTCCTCCGAGCCTGTTTGCGACGGTGGCAGAGGGGCTCATGCAGCAGGCCGCTGCTACGGACGCGCGCCTCGTCGTCGAAAAACCTTTCGGCCACAATAGAGAGTCGGCGCGCCAGCTCTCTCGCATTCTCAACCGCTTTTTTCCAGAGGAAAACATCTTCCGGATTGATCATTACCTCGGCAAGGAGCCGGTGCAGAACATACTTTACACGCGATTTGCGAATTCGATGTTCGAGCCGATCTGGAACCGCATCTACATCAACAGCATTCAGATCACCATGGCGGAAAGCTTCGGCGTGCAGGATCGCGGCAAATTCTATGATGAGACCGGCGCCATTCGCGACGTGTTTCAAAACCACATGTTGCAGGTGCTCGCCAGCCTGACCATGGATCCGCCGACTGGTGAGGAATCCGACGCCGTGCGCGAACAGAAGGCGGGCTTGCTGAAGGCTCTGCGACCGCTGGATGCGGCGCATGTCGTTCGTGGTCAATATGCGGGCTATCAGTCGGTGGCCGGCGTGAAGACCGGCTCGACCGTCGAGACATTCGTCGCAGCCAAGCTTTTCATCGATTCGTGGCGGTGGGCTGGCGTGCCGATTTACATTCGCGCTGGCAAGGCGCTCCCGGTCACGGCCGCGGAGATAATGGTGGATTTCAAAAGACCACCGCGGGAAACCTTCGCGGAGATTATTCCCCCGGCGTCAGGCCATATGCGGCTGCGGATCAGCCCAGACGTCAGCATTGCATTGGGGCTACGGGTCAAACATCCGGGCGAAGGCATGAGCGGCGAGGACGTCGAGCTGATCCTGACCGAGCAGGCGACGGCTTTCATGCCGCCTTATCAGCGTCTGCTTGGCGATGCGATGCATGGCATCGGAGATCTTTTTGGCCGGCAGGACATTGTCGACGCCCAATGGCGCATCGTGGAGCCTATCCTGGACGCGGTTGCTCCGCCGCTAAACTATGCACGCGGAAGCTGGGGGCCGGAGGAAGCCGCCCGGCTGATCGGGCCGGACGGGCCGTGGCACAATCCGAAGTTGCCGCGCCGATGACCACGATGAACGACCTCGTCTTTCTTTTCGATGTTGATAACACGCTCCTTGATAATGATCGCGTTCAGGCCGATTTGGCCGCCCATTTGACCGAGGCATATGGGGTCGATGCCTGCAAGCTTTATTGGAACATTTTCGAACAGCTGCGGGGAGAGCTCGGCTATGCCGACTACCTCGGCGCATTGGAACGTTTCCGGCTCGTGGAGATGCACGATCCAAGGGTGCTGCGGATGTCCAGCTGGCTCGTCGATTATCCTTTTGCCGACCGGCTTTATGCAGGCGCGCTTGATGCCATCAAGCACGTCCAGAAATGGGGGCTCGCAATCATCCTCTCCGATGGCGACGCGGTGTTCCAGCCTCGAAAGGTCGAGCGCTCCGGGCTCTGGACCGCCGTTGACGGCCGCGTGCTCATCTATGTCCACAAGGAGCGGGAACTTGCTGATGTGGAGCGCTATTATCCAGCAAAACGGTATTTGATGATCGATGATAAGCTGCGGATCCTCGACGCGGTCAAGAAGGCTTGGGGCGAGCGCGTCACCACCATTTTTCTGAGACAAGGCCACTACGCGCGGGACCCGCAAATTCTCGCCGGCTGTCAGCCGGCCGA
>JBOHJT010000220.1:0-5689 GCA_050728715.1 Methylocella sp. | reverse complement strand
GGACATGCTCCAACTCTTGGATTCTGAGCGGTTCCTGGTCGATCCCGTGATTCCACGTGATCAGGAAACGCTCGAGAGGGCGATGCGGCTTCAGCCGCGTCGAGAAGAGCCGCAAATATTCGCGCCCCGCGGCCAAAATCTCGCGCGAGATTGGATTCCCTCGACGAGGGGCGACCCTAGCCTTGCGCTCAGTGGCGGGTGGATTTTATAACGCGCGGATGCGCAAAGGAAACACGGCAACCAAAAATCAGGTGGCCAAAATTTTGGACAGCGCCACTTCCGCGCCCGGGAAGAAGCTGAATACGCCACCCAAAAAAATCCCCGCGCGCGCCACGAAACCGCAAGGCGCGCGGCAAATGCCGCCGGATCTGGCAAGAGTGGCCGAGATTTTCCGCCGCTTCGAAGCCGCCAATCCGCACCCAAAAGGCGAACTCGACTATGTGAACGCCTTCACCTTGCTCGTCGCGGTCGTGCTTTCGGCGCAAGCGACCGACCTCGGGGTCAACAAAATCACGCGCGCGCTTTTCGCGGTGGCCGGCAGCCCAGCCAAAATGGCGGCGCTCGGCGAGGAAAAGCTCCAGGACATGATCAAGACGATTGGCCTTTACCGCACCAAGGCAAAAAACGTGATCGCGTTGTCGCGGCGGCTCGTCAAGGATTTCGGGGGCGAGGTGCCGCGCAGTCGCGAGGCGCTCGAAACGCTCCCCGGAGTAGGCCGCAAGACCGCCAACGTCGTCATGAACATTGCTTTCGGCGCGCCTTTGATCGCCGTCGACACGCATATTTTCCGCGTCTCCAACCGCATTCCGCTGGCGGCCGGCAAGACGCCGCTTGAGGTCGAACGCGGGCTTGAGAAAATCATTCCCGGTGCGTTCAAGCACGAGGCGCATCATTGGCTGATCCTGCATGGCAGGTATATCTGCAAGGCCCGCCGCCCGGAATGCGAACGCTGCTTGATCTCCGATCTCTGCCGCTGGCCGGACAAGCGGGCTTGATTTACTTCGAGCGCATTCCGCCGGGGCGCATGAGATCTTCGAACGAGGCGAAGCAGCGATCCGCCGCTATGGCAAGGAGCGCAACGATGGCAACCCGGCATTCGCGCGCGAGCGGACCCGAATGCTCCAGCCAAACACCCGCGCCGCGCGGGTGTGTAGCGTAGGTCATACGACAATCGTCAGCCGCTCCGCGGCGCGGGTAATGCCGGTATAGAGCCAGCGGTTGCGGTGTTCGCGAAACGCGAAGCTTTCGTCGAACAAAACCACATGGTTCCATTGCGACCCTTGCGCCTTATGCACGGTGAGCGCATATCCATAATCGAACTCATCCGACGCTCGCCGGATTATTGGGCTTAGACTTTCTTCCAGTCCTTGAAAGAATTCCGGCAGCACGCCGATGCGCAGCGGCTTGCGGTCCGGATCGTCCTCCGGCACAATGTTCAGCGCGAGCTTCTTCTTGCGGGTTGGCGCGGTGGTCTTCACGAGCCAGATCCCGCCGTTCAAAAGACCCTTGGTCTTGTTGTTTTTGAGACAGACCAGCTTGTCGCCCGCTTGCGGAAAAACATCGGCGTGCCCGAATAGCTCGCGCACCCTTTTGTTGTAGGAGTGGCGGGTGCGGTTGAGGCCGACGAGCAGCTGATCGGCCGCGGTCACCGTGCCGGAATCGATGCCGCGCCGCGCCATCACGAGGCTCTCGCCATAAGCGCCTGGGGAAAGCCTTCCTCCTTCGCGCACAAGCATGGACATTTTGATGATCGGATTGTCCACCGCTTGGCGATGCACCTCGGTCAGCATCACGTCGGGCGGGCCTTCGGTAAAGAACCCCCCGCCCTTGACGGGAGGCAATTGCGCCGGATCGCCAAGCACCAGCACCGGCTTGCCGAAGGACAAAAGATCGCGGCCGAGTTCTTGATCGACCATCGAACATTCGTCGATGATGACGAGGCTCGATTTCGTAACGGCGCTGTCTTCGTTGAGAACGAAGGAAACCTCTTGCGTATCGGTCTGCCGCAGCCGGTAGATCAAGCTGTGGATCGTGCGCGCTTCCGTGCAGCCCTTGGAACGCAAAACGAGCGCGGCCTTGCCGGTGAAAGCAGCGAAGGCGACGCCGCCATCGATATCCTCGGCGATTTTCTTGGCCAGCGTGGTCTTGCCGGTGCCCGCATAGCCGAAGAGCCGGAACAATTGCGGCTCGCCGCGTTTCAGCCATTGGGCGACGGCTTTTAGCGCGGCCTCCTGCTGCGGCGGCCAAGTCATGCCCATGCCGTTCCGGCGTTCATCGGATTTTGCTCATCTCTCGACGCAACGGACGAAACCGGAGCATCGTTTGCGTTTCGCCCGCCGCCGGGCCGTCATGTGCCGGTTGGCGTCAAGCCGGCAACCTGCTTCCCTGACGAGGCAATATATTTCCGCCAGCCTTCGGCGCGAAGCCTGCAGGCGGGACACGAGCCGCAGCCATGGCCCCAATCGTGCCTTATCGCGCGCTCGCCGAGGTAGCAGCTATGCGTCGACTCCACGATGAGATCGACGAGCGCGGTTCCGCCGAGCGTTTCCGCGAGGCGCCAGGTCGCGGCCTTGTCGAGCCACATCAAAGGGGTTTCAAGCACAAAACGAGTATCCATGCCGAGATTCACGGCGAGCTGCATGGCTTTCACGGTATCGTCGCGGCAATCCGGGTAGCCCGAAAAATCCGTTTCGCACATGCCGCCGACAATGTGCTTGAAGCCGCGCCGGTAGGCGAGCGCCGCCGCCAGGCTCAGGAACACAAGGTTGCGGCCGGGGACAAATGTATTGGGCAGGCCGCGCGCATCGGTGGCGATCTCGACATCGTGGGTCATTGCCGTAGTGGAGATTTGCGCCAAAGCCTCGATGCGGAATAGATGATCCTCGCCGAGCCCTTCGCGCCACGCGGGGAAATTTTGGCGAAGCGATTCGCGGATCGTGGCGCGCAGGTCGAGCTCGACGCGATGCCGTTGGCCGTAATCGAATCCAATCGTCTCGACCCGCGCATACCGATCGAGTGCCAAGGCAAGACAAGTCGTCGAATCCTGGCCGCCGGAAAACAAAACGAGCGCCCCCGCCGCGGCTCCGATCATCGCGCGGCGCCCGTCCGGCCCCGCGGACCAGGAAATGCCGCCCCGGCATGCCGTCTTGCGATGCGCCCGCGCGGTCCGGCCAAAATACTTCCTCCTGAACATCCGGGCCCCAGCAAATGAAAGGAGCTTGGAGTTCCTCTCGCGCGCGATTGTGGCGAGACTGGCGTTATTCTATGCCGTGGTATAGCCCCTCTCCGTCAAAACCCGAAAATCCTTGGGGCCGATGACGCGGAAATCATACTCAATGAGCCGGGGTAATCCACCGGCGTCCCGCGAAATAAGACATTCGGTGAAAATGATCGGCAAACTCAAAGGCATCGTCGATTCCCACGGCGAGGATTTCGTGATCCTCGACGTGCAGGGCGTCGGCTACATTGTGCATTGCTCCGGGCGCACGCTGCAAAAGCTGTCGCGGCCCGGCGAGGCATTGACGCTTGCGATCGAAACGCAGATGCGCGAGGATTCGATAAAACTGTTCGGTTTTCTCTCGGAGACCGAACGCGACTGGTTTCGCTTGCTCCAGTCGGTGCAAGGTGTCGGCGCCAAGGTGGCTCTCGCGATTCAAACCGCGCTCGACGTTGCCGACCTGGCTTCCGCGATTGCATTCCAGGATAAGGCGGCGATCGCCCGGGCGCCCGGGGTCGGGCCAAAACTCGCGGCGCGAATCGCCTCGGAATTAAAGGACAAGGCAGCCGCTCCCGGCATGGCCGGCGCGGCAGCCGCGCGTCTCGCCGAACTTGACGGTGGCAAGCCCGCCGCCGCGCAGGACGCCTTCTCGGCTTTGGTCAATCTCGGCTATGGGCGGCCGCAGGCCGCGGCGGCCGTGGCGGCTTCGGTAGCGGCACTTGGCGAGGGTGCGCCCGCCTCCGAACTGATCCTTCGCGGCCTTAAGGAACTCGCCCGGTAGTCCGGCAAGCGGTTTGCGTGCGCATTACGCCTTGCCGTGATGCGCGTCTTCGGCATTGGCGTCGAGCGGCCAGCGCGGTCTGGCGGCGAAGGTCATGTCGTCGGCGAGCCCGAGCGACAGCCGCTCGATGCCCGCCCAGGCGATCATGGCGCCGTTATCGGTGCAAAGAGACACTGGCGGGACGACGAGCCGCAATCCGGCCTCGCCGCAAAACCGCATCAGCGCGCGGCGAACGGCGCCATTGGCGGCAACTCCGCCCGCCACGGCCATGGCGGTGGGCTGGCCGGTCGTTTCGCGGAAAAGACGCAAGGCCACGCGGCAGCGGTCGATGATCGTATCGACCACCGCGGCTTGGAAAGAGGCGCAGACATCGGCCACATCGGCCGTCGTCAAACGTCCGGCGCGCTCCACTTCCAGCCGGACAGCGGTTTTGAGACCGGAAAAAGAAAAGTCGGGTTTCGGCCGGCCAAGCATGGGGCGTGGCAGATCGAAGCGCGTGGCATTGCCGTCCGCCGCCAATTTCTCGACCCGCGGTCCGCCGGGATAGGGAAGGCCCAGCATCTTGCCAACCTTGTCGAAGGCTTCGCCCGCCGCGTCGTCCACCGTCGAACCGAGCCGGAGATAATTCCCCACCCCTTTCACCGCGACCAATTGGGTGTGACCGCCGGAGACCAAGAGCAGCAAATAAGGAAACGCGAGCTCGTCGGTCAGCCGCGCCGTCAGGGCATGCGCTTCGAGGTGGTTTATCGCGATGAAAGGCTTGCGGCTCGCCAAGGCCAAGGCCTTCGCCGTGGTCAACCCGACAATGACGGCGCCGATGAGACCCGGCCCCGCCGCCGCCGCGATCCCGTCGAGGTCCGCCAAATCGATTCCGGCGCGGTCGAGCGCGCGTTCCACCAGCCGGTCGATAATTTCGACATGGGCGCGCGCCGCGATCTCCGGCACGACACCGCCGAAGGCCGCGTGCTCGGCGATCTGGCTCATGATCTCGTTCGATAGAATTTCGCCAGATCCGCCCGGCTGCAGCTGGACGACGGCGGCGGCGGTTTCGTCGCAGGTTGTTTCAATGCCGAGAACGCGCATGGCTCTCCTCTAATACCAGATCTCTATGATAAGAACCCATGCCGAGCCCGTCATTGCGAGCGAAGCGAAGCAATCCAGTCCCCCTCCGGCGCTTCTGGATTGCTTCGTCGCTTCGCTCCTCGCAATGACGCCCCTCACCATGAGTGGTCATGCACGAGACTTGGTCTAATGCCTTTCCCTTGAATCGCCCAGCGGCCAAAATTTTGCATTCGCCACCAGCCGCACTACTCTTCAATCTATAGAGCCATCGCAACCAATAAGGAAATCTACCGATTCCTTCTTCCGCATTCCGAGCGAGCAAAACTCTCCCCTTCAGACTTGGGACGCGGGGCAGCCCCTTGGCGCTCGCCCAGACATGCGAGCTCAAGGATCGTCTCATCGCCGCGTACGGCATCGGCGCGCACGCCATCGATATCATCGCCATCAAAACCAGCGGTGACATGATTTTGAACCTGCCGCTGAGCGAGGCCGGCGGCAAGGGGCTTTTCACCAAGGAGCTCGACCTTGCCTTGGCAGAGGGCAATATTGAAATGGCCGTGCATTCGGCGAAGGATTTGCCGACATTCTTGCCGGCGGGAATAGAAATCGCCGGTTATCTTCCGCGCGCG
>JBOHJT010000219.1:0-5786 GCA_050728715.1 Methylocella sp. | reverse complement strand
GAACCCCAGGAGACCGCCCCGCTCGGAGTCCGCACTGCTTCTCGCACGTGGAACGTTCTCATGTTGAACGCGCGCCAGCAGGCGGAGCAATACGCCAAGGCGCTGCCAGCAATCGAAGGCTGGCCGCCGTTCCTTATCGTTTGCGATGTCGGCCATTGCTTTGAGATTTTTGCCGACTTCACCGGCCAAGGGAAAAACTACGCACAGTTTCCAGACCGGCAGGGTTTTCGCATTTATCTCGAAGAGCTCCGGCAAAAAGAGATTCGCGAGCGGCTGCGCCTGATTTGGCTCGATCCCCAAAAACTCGACCCGACCAAGATCGCGGCCAAGGCCACCCGCGAGATCGCGGAACGATTGGCAAAAGTTTCCAAGCACCTCGAAGATAAGAAGTACGACCCCGAAACCGTCGCGCTGTTTCTCATGCGCTGTCTTTTCACCATGTTCGCCGAGGATGTCGAATTGCTGCCAAAGGACAGTTTTCGCGAGATTCTCAAGCGATGCAAAGATAATCCGTCCTTGTTTCCGCGCCTCGTCGGGCAACTTTGGGAGGCGATGGACAAGGGCGGCTTCGCCTATGCCATCGAGCGGAACGTGCGGCAATTCAATGGCTATTTGTTCAAGACCCGCACGGTGCTTCCCCTGCCGCGCGAGGAAATCGGCGAACTTTACGCGGCCGCGACAAAAGATTGGAAGCTGGTCGAGCCCGCCATTTTCGGCACGCTTCTCGAACAGGCGTTGAACCCCGCCGAGCGCAAAAAACTCGGCGCGCATTATACGCCTCGCGCCTATGTCGAGCGGCTGGTCGTCGCGACGATTGTGGAGCCGCTGAAGGCCGAATGGGCGAATGTCCAGGCGACGGCGGAGGGAAAGCGGGCCGAAGGCAATGCGAAGGGCGCATCCGCGCTTGTGAAAGCTTTTCACGAAAGACTTTGCGGCATCCGCATTCTCGATCCGGCCTGCGGCACGGGAAACTTTCTCTATGTCTCGCTCGAATTGATGAAGCGGCTCGAAGGCGAGGTTTTGGAGGCCGTGGCCTCCCTCGGAGGACAAGCCCGTTTCGCCGGTTACGAGCTCAAAACCATCGACCCGCACCAGTTTTTGGGACTCGAAGTGAACCCCCGCGCGGCGGCGATCACCGAACTGGTGCTATGGATTGGCTATCTGCAATGGCATTTTCGCACGCGCGGGGGAATGCCGCCCGAGCCGATCTTGCGCGATTTCAAGACGATCGAGGTGCGCGATGCCGTGCTCGCTTGGGACGCGCAAGAATTGGCACGCGACGAGCGAGGCAAGCCTATCGCAAGAAGGGTTTCGGACGGTAATAAGGTCGAAGTCTGGAAGTACACGAATCCGAAGCGACCGGATTGGCCGGAGGCGGATTATATCGCCGGCAATGCGCCTTTTGTCGCTGGGCAGAACTTCCGCGAGCAATTCGGCGATAATTATGCCGAAGCGTTATGGAAAGTCCATCCTAACATTTCCGGTGGCGCCGACCTCGTGATGTTTTGGTGGGATCACGCCGCCGACTTGCTAACCCGCACAAACTCATTCCTTCGTCGATTTGGCTTCGTTACTACAAATAGCATTACACAGGAGTTTTCTGGACGTGTGGTTGCTCGCCATCTCAATGCGAAAAAGCCGATTTCCATCACGATGGCAATTCCGAATCATCCCTGGACGAAGGCGACGAAAGGAGCTGCGGCGGTTCGAATTGCGATGACTGTGGCGCAATCAGGAAAACAAGAGGGCGTTTTGCGCGAGACGCTGACTGAAGAAGCACTCGAAACGGATGAACCGCGCATCACTTTTCGCGAAGTGATGGGACGGATCAATCCGAATCTGACAATTGGAGTTGATGTGACGTCGGCAATGAAACTCAATGCCAATGAGTACATCTGCCATGATGGCGTTAAACTACATGGCAAAGGGTTCATCGTCACCCCCGCCGAGGCTGAACATTTGGGACTCGGGCGAAGGCCGGGGCTCGAATGCTACATAAAGCACTATCGCAATGGCCGCGATCTCACTGGCGCGCCACGCGGTGTGATGGTCATCGACCTTTTCGGACTGAGCGCAGACGAAGTTCGACGTCGCTTTCCGGAAGTTTACCAGCACGTCCTTGCGACCGTGAAGCCGCAAAGAGAGGCCCAGTTCGCCAAAACACAAACAAAGGACGCGGAAGCCTATGCTCGACTCTGGTGGCTATTCGGCAAGCCAAGGCAGGAACTTCGCCCCGCTCTCATTGGCCTCAATCGTTTTATTGCAACCGTGGACACGGCGACCCATCGGGTCTTCCAGTTTATGCTGATACATACCGTTTGCGATGATGGATTAGTGATTGTCGCCCATGATGATGCGTGGGTGTTGGGAGTGCTGAGCTCTCGTTTTCACATCACCTGGGCAATGGCTACTGGGGGCTGGCTGGGAGTCGGAGACGATCCTCGCTGGAATAAAACCAAATGCTTTGAGCCCTTCCCTTTCCCCGACCCTTCGGAATCCCTGAAAGCCCGCATCCGCGACACGGCGGAAGAATTGGACGCGCTTCGTAAACAGGTCCAGGCGGAACACCCCGGCCTGACCCTCACGCAGCTCTATAATGTTTTGGAAAAAATTCGCGCGGGTGAAAAACTCGACTCGCAAGAGGAAGCGATCAAAACCAACGGACTCGTCCTTATCCTCAAGGAGTATCACGACAAGCTCGATGCGCTTGTGGCCGAGGCTTACGGCTGGCCCGAAAACCTTGCCGACGACGAGATTTTAGCAAGGCTCGTGGCCTTGAACGCCGAGAGGGCGGAGGAGGAAAAGCGAGGCCTCGTGCGCTGGTTGCGCCCAATTTATCAGCGCGCGCGGGCGGGCGTGGCGCCAGAGCCTGCAAAGCCGAGCGAGGAACAGCTGGAAGCGCCGCTCGTCATCGCCGCCGCGAAGGCGCGAAAGCCGGCCTTTCCGGCAAGCGACCTGGAGCGCGCGGCGGCCGTGTTCGCGGCGCTGGCGGAAGCGGCGAGGCCGCTCGACGCCCAATCGATCGCCGCAAAATTCCGGCAAGGGAGAAAAATCGAGCCGTCCGTTGCCAGCATTCTGAAGGCCTTCGCGCGCGTCGGTCAATTCCACACCGGGGATGGCGCGCGTTTCACGCCGCGCCGTGGCGGGTGACGAGGGCCGGCGCCACGCCCAAAAGCTCCGGCCGGCGCAACCCTCCTGGTTGGCGATCTACCCTAACGCGTGGCGATCAGACGAAACCCCGCGCCTTCCCCGGCGAGCACTGTCGGGCCGGCTTCCATGACCTCCACCTTGTCGACGCGGGCGTACGCGGGACCGCGCCAGCATGCCGCGCAAAGGGCCTCGACGGCCTCCGGCGGCCCGGCGAAGAGAGCTTCGACATCGCCGTTCAAACGGTTTCTTACCCAGCCTCGAACGCCTCGCGTGCGGGCTTCCATTTGCATCCAGGCGCGGTAGCCGACACCTTGGACATCGCCGGAAATCGTCACCCGAACGATCTTTTCGTGTCTGGTCATGGCCGCCGTGTTGAGTGGCCGTCTGGATTGAGCTCAGCGCCGGCAAATTTGACGCCGTGCGCTTCCGGGCCGAAAGCGCTGAGGCCCGCAAGCGTCACGGCGACGATCGCCGTGACTGCCGCTAGCGCGAAAGCATAATTCCCGCCATTCGCTTCGGCAATGCCCGCTTGCAGAGTGGCGTTCGCTGAGGCCAGCAAATTGCCAAGCTGATAGGCGAAGCCGGGAAACGTGCCGCGCATGTTTTCGGGTGAAAGTTCGTTGAGATGTGCTGGAATAACGCCCCAGGCTCCCTGAACCGCGAACTGCATCAGGAAAGCGGCAATCGCTAGGGCAAGCGGACCTGCGCCATAGGCCCAAACCGGAATGAGCGGGAGAGTGACTAGCGCCGCGATAAGAATCGCCCGGCGCCGCCCGATAATTTGCGAAAGCGCGCCAAGCATAAGTCCGCCAAGGATCGCGCCCATATTATAGACGATCGCGATCAGACCGGCCGTATGCCGCGAGAAATGACGCTGGAGTTGCAGGAACGCCGGGTAGAGGTCCTGCGTCCCATGCGCGAGGAAGTTCAATGCGGTCATGAGAAGCACGGCGTAGAGGAAGCGCCCGGCGTGGGCGTGCAGCATTTTGACGAGGCCGGCGCCGTGTTTTGCGTGGGCGCGCGCCAAAAAAGCGGGCGATTCCTCGACCTTGCCGAGAATATAAACGACGAGAAGCGCCGGAGCGACGCCGAGCATGAACATGCCGCGCCAGCCGATCAGCCCATAAAGCGCGAAGTAGGTGACCGCGGCGAGAAGATAGCCGCTCGGATAGCCGGACTGGAGTATGCCAGAGACCACGCCCCGGGTTTGGGGAGGAACCGTTTCCATCGCGAGCGCCGCGCCGACGCCCCATTCGCCGCCCATCGCCACGCCGAACGCCAGCCGCAGGATCAGGAATATGGTGAGGCTTGGAGCCAAGCCGGATGCAAATTCAAGCATCGAAAAAAGCAGAATGTCGATCATAAGCACTAAGCGACGGCCGTAGCGGTCGGCGGCGAGGCCAAACAATAGCGCCCCGACGGGTCTTGCCGCGAGGGTGAGAAAAATCGCGTAAGTGACCGTCTCCACGCCGGTGTGGAATTCTTCCGCCACGTCCTTGAGCACAAAAACGAGAGTGAAAAAATCGAAAGCGTCCAGCGTCCAGCCGAGGTAGCTCGCGATGATCGCGCCGCGCTGGTTTGGGGTGAGGGAACGGAGCAAGCGGAACATATTTTCCTCAATGTCGCTGGAACCGAACATCATGCGCTTGAGCCTGAGCCTGCCATAATGGCAAGCCCCAAGAAAAGAAAGGAATGTTAACCTCCGCGCCATAGGCTAAGTGTGGGGGAGGGGAGAGGCCAATGGGCTTCATCGATCGGGTTACTCCGGTTGTCGATGAAACGATCCGGCTGCTGGCGAAAACCAAATTTGTCGAGGACCCGATCGCTGGGGTGAAATACTCCCGTGCGACGAGCATCGTCAGTTCCGCCTACAAGCGCCATGGCCGGATACTCGAAACCGCGTTGCGCGAGAGCCTGCGGGAAAGCAATCGCCATCACGTATGGCAGGACGATGTCTTCAAGGTATCGCGTGCCGCGGATGCCCTGGTTGGCTCGCAAAGCGAGGATGCTTGCCGGCAAAGCGCCCTTCCATACGGCGATAAAGTGCGCACCCTTCAGGTTGATATGATCTCATTCGACGATGCCGACCAGACCATTCGCGCCTATGAGATCAAGCGTGGTAACGGTCAATTTGATGCCGGAAAGATACGATCAATCAAGCGCGACATCATGTGCATTCAGGTTCTGCTCAAGAGTTATGGGGAAGTTGCGAACCATAAGCCGATAGCGGCGGAATCAAAGATCATCTTCTATTACGGCGTGCGGTCCATTCCGCAGCCGTGGTCGCTTGTCAGGAATGAACTGGACAATCACTTTGGTTTTCCGGTGGTAGCCAAGATCGAGGAAGCCAATGAATATTTTCGAGCCAAGCTGCACGCGCTTCTCGAAGCTACGTAAGTATGGCGTGATCTATGCCGACCCACCTTGGTCGTTCCGCAACTGGAGTGCCAAAGGTACGGGGCGCAACGCGACCTCGCACTATGATTGCCTTGACCCCGCCGCACTGGCGGCATTGCCGGTTGCCGATCTTGCGGCCGATGACTGCGTTCTGTTCCTTTGGGCCATTGATCCTATGTTGCCGCGCGCGCTCGATCTCATTCGTGCGTGGGGTTTTGAATACAAGACGGTCGGCTTTT
>JBOHJT010000218.1:0-5796 GCA_050728715.1 Methylocella sp. | reverse complement strand
TCGCGCAAATCAATCGAATAGGGTCTTGCCATTTTCCACCGGCCTCCGACTCAAACACCATCCTTGAATCAGAAACCTGGCAATCTGGGAATCCCCCACTGATTCAGACAAAACTCATCTCGCTCTAACGGCGCTCAATACGCGACCCCAAAGATTATCGTGCGACGGATGCCAGTATAGGTGCCGCTGCGCCGCTCGTCGCATTGATTAAGACAAGGCGATTTTAAGTCGTGGCCTTTGAGTTCTGCATCAAGCGCGGTACTGGCAATACGATATTTCGATAGATACTCGCATTCGTGATGGGCAAGTTGCTTCGAAAGTGAATCATTTCTAGCCAGCAGCTTTGCCGGCGTCTCGGCCGATGCGGTTGCGGCAAACATGGCGAGCATCGCGGCGATTAGGGGGGCTTTCATGCTGGTGTCCTTCATGGTTTTCGGGGATTCAGATTTCCATATGCCGCTGCCGATGGCGTCCCCGTCTTGCCTTGGCCGTTCGTAGAGAGTAGCATAAATTTTTTCAGCGCTCCTTGATTTATAAGGCTGAGCCTCCGGCAATTGGAATTGCGAGCATGGGGAAGATGATTTCACCCATGGCGGTACGGTTTCTGAGCGTCTTGATACTGACCTTCTGGGCCGGGGCCGCGCTGGCGGATAAGCGCGTCGCTCTCATCGTCGGCAACAGCCAATATACGCGCATCACGCCGAGGCTCGTTAATCCGGCCAACGATTCGCACGATATCGCCAAGGCCTTGGAGAGCATCGGTTTCGAAGTCCTCCTTAGGAGAGATATTGGCAAAGGCGAGTTTGATCGTTCGCTCGCGGAGTTCGCGCGTAAAGCAGCCGGCGCCGACACCGCGCTTTTTTATTATGCCGGACACGGTCTCCAATATCAGGGGCAGAATTTTTTTCTGCCGGTTGACATCGAGGTGGAGGATGCGGCCGACGTCGAGTTCCAAGCGGTCGGCATGGACCGGATATTGGAGGCGATCAATCGCTCATCGGGGGTAAGAATCGTCATTCTCGACGCTTGCCGCGATAATCCTCTCGCAAAGCAGCTCACACGCGGCCTAGGCGGCGGCGGCATGACTCGCGGTTTGGCGCGCATCGATCGATCCGAGGGGTTGATTATCGCTTATGCGACAGCCCCCGATCAAGTCGCGCAAGATGGCGCCGGCCGCAATAGCCCTTTCACGGAATCCCTCATTAGGCGCATCAAGGAACCGGGCCTCGAGATCGGCACCATGTTCCGCCGTGTCGCGAGTGATGTTTACGAGCGGACGAATGGCCATCAGAGGCCTGAATATTCGGATTCGCTCCTTAGCGACTATTTCCTCAATCCGGCCGAAGACGATCACATTGCTTGGAGCCGCATTCGGGATTCGAATGAGGTGGCGGATTTTCAGGAGTTCATCCGGAAATTTCCGGCATCGCCCTTCGCCCGTGATGCACAAATTCGCATTGATCTTTTTGGGCGCATTCGCCGTGAGAACGAGGAGGCAGCGAAGATCGAGCGTGAACGTATCGCCCTAGAGGCCGAAAAGAAAGCCCATGACGAGGAAGCCAAGAAGGAGGCCGATCGTATCGCCCTAGAGGCCACGAAGAATGCCCATGACGAGGAAGTCAAAAAGGAGGCCGATCGCATCGCCCTAGAGGCCGCAAGGAAAGTCCATGATGAGGAAGCCAAAAAGGAGGCCGATCGTGTCGCCCTAGAGGCCGCGAAGAAAGCCCATGACGAGGAGGCCAAAAAGGATGCCGATCGTATCGCCCTAGAGGCCGCAAGGAAAGCCCAAGACGAGGAAGCCAAAAAGGAGGCCGATCGGGTTCAGGCCGAAAAGCAGGCCGCCGATGAGCGCGCAAAAGTCGCGGCGCTCGAGGAGGAGGACCGCAAGAAGCATGAGATCGAACTGGAAAAACAACATACCGCCGAAATTTGCAATAGCGACTCGGCCAAACTGAAAGAATTAGCCGCGGCGCTGCAATCGGCTGCTATCCAGAATTTGGCTAAGGAGACGGCTTGCCCGATACTCAAGCCCGCCATTGAGAACGCTCTGAGAGAGGTGGCGCGCGGGGTGAAGCGCGCTTGCGACGCGGATCGTAAAACCCTCGCCTCGCTCAAAGGCAACGATATCGTATCGCTTAAAGCCGCGCTCGATCACATGACCTGCGAAACAGTGCGCGCCGAAGCACAACAGCATGTCGCCAAGCTTGAAGACGAAATTCAGCACAAGCAACAAGTTTGCGCGGATGACAAGACAAAGCTCGATGCTATCGACGCCAGCGCGGCTGGAGCGCGCCAGCAGTATGCCGAGCTGCAAGCTCACACAGCCTGCGCGTCTCTTCGAGCGGATATCAGCGACGGCATTAAAAAAATAGATTCGCGGGTGAAGGAAGCCCAAACCGAGCTAGCCCGGCTAGGCTGTTATAATGCGCCAATCAACGGTCAATTCGACGAAGCAACCAAGAAATCGTTGGCGCTCTATAACACCAAGAAAGGTTCCTTGGCGGTCGGCGATCATCTCACCGACGGGCTCCTTTCCGAAATGAAGCAGCAAAACCTTGGCTTATGTCCCACTGAGCCGCCAAGCGCGCCTGTGGTTGCAACCCCAGGCAATAACGCGCCGGCATCGACAGCCGTGCCGCCTAAGCAGAACTCGGAACAGGCGAAAAGAGAAGAAGAAGCGCGTCCGGACCACAACCGGCAGAAGATCGAGCCAGGCGGGAGTGTGCCAGCCTCAAGGCCTTCGAAACCCAGAATCAAGAGCGCCACGCATGAAGAAGAGCCGATCTCTCGGCCCCCGAGACACAGAGTTCAGAGCGCCGCACATGAGGAAGCGCCGGAGCCGAGGTCCCATCAAAGGCCGCATCCGTCATTTGCAGCCGGGAGACCTAAATCCGTCATTGCCCACGCACCGCGCACGCCGCCGGGCCCAACGGCGGAGTCCGGTTCCGCACCGCATCTGGGGCACATTGGCGGCGTGGGGTTTTAGGATGTGGGGATTCGTGATCGCGGGAGCCGCGACACTTTGCGCCCCGATCGCTTAAGCGGTCTTGTCAATCCATCGACTCGCCGTTCTAATCATATTTGGCCCGGGTGGAGGTTATCTCACGGGAGACGAAAGAAGTGTGTCAGCGCATCGCTTCTGCCTTCTTTCAAAGGTTTGCCCGCACGGAAACCAGAGAACCATCGAGGCTCACGCCTATAATGGCAGAGTTGGGATGAAACTGGCGCTATCCGGGGTATGCCGGGTGCAACGGCGAGTTTGTGCCAAGGCGCACGGGCGGTGAGCGCGCCGGAGTATTCTGGACGAGAGCAGATCTGAAATGCACCGCAACTCCTTTGCGCAAACCAGGAGCGTTCGATGGCAGCTGTTTTAAAGCCCGGGTCTTCCCACATCACACCCGGTGCCTTTCCCAAAGTCTCGTTGCCGAAGGTCGAGGGCGGCAGGGCGCTATTCGAATGTTCGAAGATCGAGGCCACGGGCTCGGTCACACTCACCGGCAGCCAGCCCGCGGCGGGCTGGGCACTCGGCTTCATTCAGGTCGAGTGGGTCGACACCAACTGGCTCTACTACCGTGGCAGACAGAACAATCATGGCAGCATTTTCTTTCAGCGGTCGCGCCCGCCCACCCGCCCGGTCAAGGCTTGCCGGGACGTGAAAGCGGAAACTGACATTTATTACGAGTTTGGCGGCAGTCCGCCCACGGTGACCCTGGCGGACACCTTTCCCAAGACGCTGACGGTTCATCATTTCGACAAGCCGGGAGACGACGCTGCGGCTGTCGTCACGAATTCGCTGACCGGCGAGGACAATTTCATTCGCGAGGCGCAACTCGGGTTCTTGTTTTGTGCCGTGCTGTCGGCGCGCGACCCCGCCAGAAATTTCCATCATTTGAAGAGCTTTTACTGGAACGTGCGCTGGCAGGCGCGTTTCCTCCCGCATGATTTCGCCACGCCACTCGGCGCATGGTTCGTCACGCCCATCGCCGAGGGCCAGAGTTCGGCGCGCAGCCATGTCATCGAGGGCAAACCGACGGACAAGCGCTTCAAGGACATTCTGACCGACGATTCGGTACGGGGATGCGATGCCATCATTCCACTGTATTCGCCGCCGCCCGACGGTGTGCTGCCGGTCGGGCATCTGAACCGCAGGGAGAGCAAGGTGTGGCAAAATTTCAACATTCATATATAGTCGCCGCTTTCGCGGGGATCGCCATGACGCTGAGCCGTGCGGCAGTTTCGGAAGCCGCCGCCGCGGAGGTCCGCAATCTTGCGCAACCCGGCGCTTTCGCGGTCGAGGCCTCGCCTTCCGGGGCGTCGTTCGAAAAGCAAGGCCGGATCGAGCAGCGGACCGCCGCCGGCTGGGAGACGGTATTCGACGAGTTCACCCTCATCGAGGATTGCGGCGCGGCCGCGGCGCTCCCTGCTTGCGTGACGCTCGCGCCCGGCGCCGCGTTGCGCCCGGTGCCGTGGAACGGCTACACTTGCTATGGGCAATGCCCGCGCCCCTGCAAGAGCAATGTCTACCGCCCGCCGGGCACTTTCCGGCTGGTGCTGACGGTGTGTGGCGGCGGCGCGCAGGTGATGGGAACGCCCTTCTTCATGGGCCCGCGAGTCAAACAATAGGGGCGGCGTTCAGCCGCAGGGAACGTGGCTCATACCAGTGGCAGCGGAGAGCAGAGCCGGCTCCGCTTGTCTGAACTGGCATTCCCAGATAACCGGAAATATGCCAAACGTGCATCACGGCTCTCTTGCCACGGCCGACAGTTTTTGAAACGAATTGCTCAATCGTAGGCAGCACCGGGAAATTATGCGATCGCTCACACGCCGCTGCAGTGGACGAACGGGTTATGGGCGATGCCGGTAGCCTGCTTTAGTTGCTTCGCAAGCCACGGGTGATTTGCGCAGACTTGCTCCATGTAATTTGAAAATCGGTTGTAGAATGCTTGACTGCCTGTTAGCAGCAACGGCAACCTCTCGCCGCCGTGCCCCCCTACTAACCTTCCATAGCCCCCTCCGACTTCCGATATATATACGTTTGCAACCACTATCGAGGTGAACTCCTCCAGATTGTCGTAGCCGGCAGGTCCGCCCATCCCAGATGCTCTGGTTGCAGAAACATCTGACATTGCGTGCACAAGTTCATGCAACAGAACGTAGTCAGATTGTCCAAGCAAATTAAGCGGCGCTTGGCCCATTGCGTCTGCATAAACACCGGGATTGAAAGAGATTTCAACGTCACTCCCCTTCCCAGTGCCCACGATGGGAGCCACCTGCCATGGCTCCTTACCTGGCACGTATGGCGTGAACTGATCACCCTGGCGGAAGGTATCCGCTGAATCGGAGGGCTCGGTCGTCGCATTGTATAACCGCTCCACTTCGGCGACTTCGGGGTTAGGATCGGGAATCGGCCGCAGCCTAATGGTCACTGTCCTGTTTTGATGCTGGCCAATCGCCATGAGTACACGCGAACTCACAAACTTTGCGTAAAGTTTGCCAAGCATGTAAACTATATCAGTCTCGTAATTCGATTTGTTACGTCTTGCCTCAGACGACGGCAAGAGTGAGAAGCCTAGAAATCCTTTGAGATATAGATCCCCATCGGCATAAATGTTGTGCGTGAACGAGAATTGCTGCATGGATCGAACTCCGCAAAGTCGTTTGAACCGAGTATATGCGAGCGGCAGCTAAACCGATATTGCCGTCGCCTTAGCCGCCCGCGCGGTACTGCAGTGCGGTCGCCCCGGCGCGGAGAAATAGGCCGAAACTATGGCAATGTTTTGCGAGGCGCATTTCACC
>JBOHJT010000217.1:0-5834 GCA_050728715.1 Methylocella sp. | reverse complement strand
TCGATGTAGAGGATGGTCATCCAGTAGGTGGTGAACTCGGGAGCAAACGAATCGAGCCCCGCGAATTGGCCGAAAACCTGCTCGTAGATACGAACGCCGACATAGAAGGTGTTGATCGCGATCGTCCCGAGAATCAACGGAATCCCGTTGAAAAGGGGCGCCTCGGCGACGGCCGCGGCCTCGCCGGTGCGCGCAGTTCCTGTTACTAAGCTCATGTCACTTGCCTCTTTGCTGTTGAGGATTAAGACCGGGTTTTGGCGTGAACACACGGGCCGCCGGACCACGTCGGGCGCAGCGCCAATGAGATCGACCGCGCCAAAAGAACCAGTCTATCTCCGGTTCCTTGTGTAGAGCCGCCAATGGGAAGCGACAATATACCAGCGGGGGGGTTATTGGCCACCTGTATGGGTAGGTATAACCTACCTCTATAGGCAGGTTACGGTCGATCTCGCCTCAGGCCCCTTCGAGCGGGCGCGGCCTGTTAATCATCCATATTTTGCTCCGGATTGCCGGCCGCCAGCCCCGCAATTCGATGAGCGCCCGCGCGGGCGGGCGCCTGGTTACCCGAAACGCCCGCCAGTCCAAAGGCTTGGGCGGAGGTTCGACAGAGCGGCCTGTGCCGCTCTCTTGCCGTTTTCGAGACCCGCAGCCGGATCGCGGGGCGCCGAGGCACGGCGCTCGCGCAAATCTTTGAATATTCATCGGCCGGAAATCGGTTAAAACCTATCCCATGCGGCTGCGATTGAAGATGAGTTCGACACCGGACACTACGGGCGGAAGACGCGAAAGACAATGGCGGAAAGTTGGCGCGCTTGGGCGCGGGCGTTTGCGCGGCTTCGCGGGCGTGCAAATCCGCTCTCGCGCCAGGGCGGGCCTAGGCCTCGCCATTTTTCTCTCCGGGGCCGTGGTTGCGCTTGCGCCCGCCGGCGGCTTGCGCGCCGCGGACGGGCTTTGCCCGGGCGAGGGCGGCACCATCGGCCGGGTCGTCTCGGTCGACGAGCGGCTCGAATTGACTCTCGCAAACGGCATCCGGCTCAAAATCGCCGGCGTCGATCCGCCGCGTCCGACGCCGGACGATCCAGATCTCGACGTCCGGACGCGCGACAAGCTCGCTCAATGGCTCGTTGGGCGAGAAATACTGTTTCGTCCGCTCGAACCTGGCCCGGATCGCTGGGGGCGCGTCGTTGCCTTCGCCTTCGCCGTCACCCCGGACTCTACAAATGGGCCAGGACCGGCAAATGGGCCAGGACCGGCGCGCTTGCCGGTCGGCGAGGCGCTCATCGATGCCGGCCTTGCGCGCTATGAACCAAGCGCGGCGGCGCGCCCTTGCCGGAGCACCCTCCTCGCCGCGGAGGCCGGCGCGCGAGCTTCCGGGCTTGGTCTTTGGGCCGATCCGTATTATGCGATCATCGCCGCGGGCGATCGCCCGTCCTTCGCCGAGAAGGCGGGCTCATCCGTTATTGTCGAAGGCCGGATTACCGGGATCGCCAGCCGGAGGCCGCGCATAACGCTTTACTTTGGGGCACGCCAAGGCTGGGATTTTTCGGTCACGGTCTTTCCACGAAACGGCAAAGCATTCGAGGCGGCTTATTCAAGTCTGGCGGGTTTGACCGGCCGAACCGTCCGCGTGCGCGGCCTTCTCGATACCCGCTTCGGACCACAAATCGAGATCTCGGACCCGGACGAGTTGGAGGCGGCTGGACAAGGACAAGCAGCGGCCGCAGCCTCCCCTGCACCAAGATAAGGCGCCAGCGCGAATGGGGCTTTCCGCCAACGTCGCCGGTTCCAGGCGAACGAAAAGCATTTCCGGGCCAGGCGCGCGACTGGCGGTCGCGGGGGTCATCGCGCTTCTTCTTTCCGCCTGCGCCGCGATGGAGCCGCAAGACAGCACGCCTTTCAACGCGGGGGTGCCGGTGCCGCCGCCCCGCGCGCCTGCCGTCGACACGAAAACATCGGCGGAACACCGGCGCATGATCGCCTTGTTCGACGGCGAGTACAGATATCCTCCAGCCGAAGCCTACCTTAACGAAATTCTGGTCAAGCTCGCCCGCGCGGACGAACGCGCAAGCGAACCTTATAAGGTGACGATCCTGAATTCGCCGATTGTGAACGCCTTCGCGCTGCCGCCCGGCGAGCTCTATGTGACGCGGGGCCTCTTGGCGCTCGCCAATGATGCCTCGGAAGTCGCGGCCGTGATGGCGCATGAGATCGCCCACATCACCGCCAAACACGCCATGCAGCGCGAGGAAGAGGAGAAACGCGCCGCGGTGATCACCGAGGCCGCGAGCGTGATCCAGAGCAAGCAGAAGAGCCAAGAGGTCGAGGCCATGGCGCAACGCACGATCGCGAGCTTTTCCCGCCAACAGGAACTCGAAGCCGATCATATCGGCATAAGGGTAGCCGCAAAAGCGGGCTTCGACCCCTATGGCGCGGTCCGCTTTCTTAACGCGCTCGGGCGCACGGCGGCGCTGCGTAGCTCGCTCCTGGGTCACTCCGCGAGCGCCGGTACGCCGGATCTTTTGGCAACGCATCCCTCCACCCCGGAGCGGGTCGCACAGGCGATCAACGCGGCGCGCCAGATCGGCGCCCCAGGCATCGGCACGACCGGCCGGGCGTCCTATCTCGCCGCGATCGACGGCATGACCTTTGGCGACGATCCCGCCGAAGGAGCGATCCGCGGCCGGAAGTTCTTGCACGGGCGGCTCGGTTTTGCCTTTCTCGCTCCCGAAGGGTTTGTTCTCGAAAACGCATCCCAGGCCGTTCTCGGCATCAAGGCCGACGGTGCCGAAGCCTTGCGCCTCGACAGCGTCAACGTGCCATCGGCGACACCGCTTGCGGCCTATATGGCCACCGGCTGGATCGACGGCCTGATCGACAGTTCGATTGAGCCGGCCGAAGTCAACGCCATGCCGGCGGCGACCGCCAACGCAAGTGCCGGCGAATGGAAATTTCGTCTCGCGGTGATCCGGTTCGAACCCGATCGCGTGTACCGGCTGATTTTCGCGACGCGCGTGCTGACGGAGGAGGCCAAGCAACGCTTCCAGGCGTCAATCGATTCCTTTCATCGCGTCTCGGCGGACGAGATCAAAGCCGTGCGGCCTTTGCGCCTTGCTGTCAGCGTGGCCAAGGCCGGCGAAACCGCCGAGGCATTCGCCGCGCGGATGGCCGTTCCAGACCGGGCGCTCGACTATTTCCTGCTCATTAACGAGCTCACGCGCGGCGAACCTTTGCACCGCGGGGAAAGCTATAAGATTGTTGTAGAATAGGAATCGAAGGATGGTTTTGGGCGAGGATTGGTTGAGCGAGGGCGATCCCGAGGTTGCCCGCCTGATCGGAACGGCACTTCGGCGCCAGGCTGTCGAGGTAGCCACGATCCGGGCGCCGGTCTGGCGGGCTGCCGTCGCGAACCCCGCCAGGCCTTACGCTACCCCTAGATTGGAGCGCGTCTCGACCAAATGGAACCATTTGATCGCTGAGGACGCCGCTCAAACTCAAGGCGGTGAAGCATGCCGGAGCGGGGCAAGTTTCTTAAGGACATCGCTGCGTTCCCGTAAATCTCGCGGATAGGGTTTTGCCGTCCATGCCGGCCTCCGTTCCAGCCGGCAGGGTGAATAACGCTTGGGCCGTTTTAGGAATCCCCCTTATTCTGGCAATGCGGGACCCGCTCTAAGGCACGGCGCCAAATCGGGCGCGACCACGGGCGTTACGCCTCAGGTGTCCGAAACGAGACGCGTGCGGTGTTCCCGCGGGCAATTTTGAGTTTCCGCCCTGTTCACACCTCGTGTGGAAACGGCCTGCTTGGCTCGGAGCGTTTCTTTGAGGGACGGAATCACAAGGAGATCCCGACGTTCCCGCGGCGGCTCTGGCGGTACACGTAAAATTTATCATCCCGATCTGTAACCAAAGGGCGCCCCAGACGAATATCAGCTCGTGGGCGCAATGCCCGGCAACGGCTCCGGCGTCCATTCCAACGAGAGATCGCACAAGCCCATGCAAACCCAATCGTCCCATGTCGACCGCCACGCCTTTCGTACGGCAAGCATCGCCCTCGGGCTCTTTCTAACCGTGCTTGGCATCGCCGTCTTCTTCCGTCTCGCGAGTCCGGCGGCGGTGGAGCTCGCCAGGCCAATCGATCCGCCGCTCGCCGACCTGCCGGGTTCCGCCCCCAGCGGAACCGGGAGAGCAGTTTTTGCCGGCGGCTGTTTCTGGGGCGTTCAGGCGGTGTTTCAGCATACCTTGGGCGTGACGAGCGCGGTATCGGGATATGCGGGCGGCACGCCGGCTGCCCCCAGCTACGAGCAGGTCAGCTCTGGCCGCACGGGGCACGCCGAATCTGTCGAGATCACCTTCGATCCGAAGCAGATCTCCTTCGGCCGCCTGTTGCAGATCTATTTTTCGGTGGCGCACGACCCGACCCAGTTGAACCGGCAAGGGCCCGACGGGGGCACGCAGTATCGCTCCGAGATTTTCGCCACGAGCGACGCCCAGCAGCGCGCCGCCAAGGCCTATATCGCGGAACTCGACAAGGCGCATGTCTTTCCGCGCCCGATCGTAACCAAGGTGGAGCCGCTGCGCGCATTCTATCCCGCCGAACCCTATCATCAAGATTTTGCCACGCTGCATCCAGACAGCCCTTACATCTCGCACTACGACCTGCCAAAAATCTTCAATTTGAAAAAGCTCTACCCAGAGTTTTACCGCGAGCAGGCGGTGCTCGTGGGCGGCGGCCAACAGTAAAGAGGGAGTCTCGAAAATGTTGCGGCGCGATTTATTGTCGATGTTGGCATTGATAGCGGGTGGCGGTTTCGTTTTCCCAACTTGGCTCTTCGCCGAAGCGGAGACGCTGGAAGTGACGAAGACCGACGCGGAATGGCGGCGCTTGCTCACGCCGGCCCAGTATCAAGTGCTCCGGCATGAGGACACGGAGCCGGCGTTCAGCAGCTCGCTGCTTGACGAGCATCGCAAGGGTATCTTCGTCTGCGCCGGCTGCGAGCTGCCGCTCTTCAAGTCGGAGACCAAGTTCGAGAGCGGAACCGGCTGGCCGAGCTTCTTTCGTCCGATCGAAGGCGCGGTGGGCACCAAAGCCGACTGGAGTTTCGGGATCAAACGCACCGAGGTGCATTGCCGGCGCTGCGGCGGGCATCTCGGCCACGTCTTTAACGACGGCCCGCCGCCGACCGGCCTGCGCTACTGCATGAACGGCGTTGCCTTGAAATTCATACCGGAAGCGAGCTGACGGCACGACGCCGCCCCCACAGATATAGATTGCAGGACGCAATGAAATTTGAGAGTTTCCGCCTAAATATTTCGTATATTGCAATAGTGGGATGGTCCGTCCAGAAGCCCTCACGATCTTCATCGCCGTCGCGGAGCATGAAAGTTTCGCCGAGGCAGCAAGACAACTGAACCGCTCGCCGGCGGCCGTTACACGCGCCGTCGCGGCTCTTGAGGACCATCTGCAGAGCCGCCTGCTTAATCGAACAACCCGCTCGGTGTCGCTGACCGACGCGGGCATGCACTATCTCGAAAGCTGCCGGCGCTTGCTCGCGGCCTATGACGAACTCGAAGCAGTGAATTTACGCGAGAGCGTCGAACCTCGTGGTGTCATTAGTATCACCGCGCCCCAAATGTTCGGCCGGCTGCATGTGCTACCCTCGTGCGAAGCTTTCTCGACCGCTACGTGCAGGTGGATGTCCGGCTTCTCCTGCTCGATCGGGTCGTGTCGTTGGTCGATGAGGGTCTCGATCTTGGCGTCAGGCTCGGACACTTACCCGATTCCTCGCTGCGCGCCGTCCGCGTCGGGGAGGTTCGCCGGGCCATATATGCAAGTCCGG
>JBOHJT010000216.1:0-5871 GCA_050728715.1 Methylocella sp. | reverse complement strand
ACCCAGATGATGTCGGCGAACGGCAGCGCGTGAGAGAGCAACTGCGAAACTGCCTCGCGCCCGCTGGTGCGGACGAGGTCGTCGGGATCCTGGCCGTCGGGCAGAAGCGCGAAGCAAAGCGAGCGGCCGGGCCCGATCAGGGGCAGCGCCATGTCGATCGCCCGGTAGGCCGCCTTGCGTCCGGCCCTGTCGCCGTCGAAGCAAAGGATCGGCTCCTCCGCCATTTTCCACAAAAGCTCGCATTGATCTGGCGTCAAGGCGGTCCCGAGTGGCGCAACCGTGGCCTCGAAACCCGCCGATGTCATCGTGATAACATCGACATAGCCTTCTACGACAATGAGTTGTCCGCTCCCGTGCGCGGATTTGCGGGCATTATGATGATTGTAAAGAATGGCGCCTTTATGGAAGAGCGCGGTCTCCGGCGAATTCAGATATTTCGGCTGGGCGTCGCTTGCGAGGGCGCGCGCGCCAAATGCGATAACCCGGCCCCCGGAATCGTGGATGGGAAACATAATTCGATCGCGAAAACGATCGTAGGGAACCGCGATGTCCTCGCCATGGATCAAAAGCCCGGCCTCGATCATCGCCGGCACCGGTATTTCCGCGCCCGCGACATGGTCCCGCAACGCGTATTTTTCCGGCAAGGCGTAGCCTAGGCGGAAGCGGCTTTGCAGCCCAACGTCAATCCCCCGGCCGGCGAGGTACGCGCGGGCCGCCCCTCCTTCCCGGCCGGCAAGCCGCGCCGAAAAATACGACGCCGCGCGTTCGAGCACTTCATGGAGGCTCGCCCTCGTCTTTTCCTGCGCCTCCGCCTCGGGCGAGGCGTTTGGCAGGGCAAGCCCGGCGTCGTGCGCGAGACGCTCTACCGCATCGAGGAACGAAAGCCCTTCGGTCGCCATCACAAAATCGAAAATATTGCCGGTCTTGCCGGCGGAAAAGTCGAACCAGGCCATTTTCTGGTCGTTCACGAAGAAGGACGGCGTTTTTTCCGCGTTGAACGGCGAAAGCCCTTTCCATTCGCGCCCCGCCCGCACCAATTTGACACGCCCGCGCACGACTTCGGAAACCGGAAGCCTGGCTTTGATCTCATCGAGAAAGGACGGCGGAAATCGCATGGCGGTGCCCGAGGGTTAAATGCCCGGATTCGCCACGCCTCGTAAAGGCCTATCGCGCTTGTCCCCGCTTATTCACAGAGGAACTCTTGGGGCCTCTTATTTTTTGTTGCCGCTTTTGGTGCGGACGGAGAGACGACCAACTTGACAAATATCAAACCTAGCGTAGCGTTAAGCTTAACCTGTGAAGCCGCATGCGGATTGGGCGGACCATCCGCACCGGGCGCGAGGCGGTGCGGACGGGAGCACCGGCTGCCAAGAAGATATCATTCCCGTAATTCGGACGTGTGATCTCTAGGGAGGAAATCGAAAATGCCAAAACTATCGATGTTTTGCAAAATGGCGCGGACAATTTGGATTGGGGTGGCCCCGGTCTTCGCCGCGTCCCTCTTCGCCGCCGCGGCGCAGGCCGACCCGCTGATCGTTGGCAACAATTCGGGGGGGGCTAGCGGACAGATTCAAACCTACGACTTTGCCACTGGGGGCAACCCCGTGGCCTTCTTCGTCCCAACCGGCGCCTCTGGTAACAACGGCCGGGGCATCGCAGTCCTCGGCAATAAGGTTTACTACACGGAACTCTCCGGGGTCTTCGGGCCAACGGATTTCATCCGGGTCGCGCCGTTTAACGGCGGGGCTGGCGGCGCGGACATCGTTGGGGTGCCGCCGCCGCCGCCGCTGCCCAACCCCCGGCCGGGGGTTGGCATTCAGGACTTGGCCGTCGCAAATGGGGTGCTGTACGCCCTGACGGGCTATCAAACACATCCGCCGCCGCAAGTCTTTGGGCTCAATCCAATAACGGGGGCGGTCGTGAGCGGGCCTGTGACCATTTCCGCGCCGGCCAGGCCAGATTCTGATGGCTTCGCCGTCCTGCCGAACGGCAACTTCCTCATCAACGAGGGCGACGCATCATGTGCCTACGACCAATATAATCCCACAACCGGCGCGTTGATCCCCGCCACGACGATTACGATCTCGGCCATCGATTGTACGGGGGTCAGCACGAACGGAACGAATCTGTTCTTCAAAACCAACGACAACGGCTTCACCAAGACGGACCTCACCGGGTCTGTCGTTGCGACCACGTCCGTGGCGGTGAATCATGTTGAAGACATCTCGCTCGTCACCTTCGGGTGCAGCGGGCAGCCCGGAAAACCCAACTGTCATGGCAAATGTGTCTCCGACTTTGCCCAGCAGTTTGGAGGCCTCGACCATGCTGCCTCGGCCCTCGGGTACGCGAGCGTGGCGGACCTGCAGAATGCCGTTAATAGCTTTTGCGCGTTCCCGTGACGGCGAAGCAGCGCAGTGTGCGGGGGCCGTATGCGGGAAATCCGCATGGAACACCTCGTACCGAGTCCCGTTGTGCATGACTCTCGCCGTCATGCCCGGCCTTGAGCCGGGCATCCACACTCTCGTCTTTGGTGTTTAGATGGCCGGGTCAAGCCCGGCCATGACCAGGGGTATCCATGGCTCGTTCTTTTCGGGATTTGGGTATTATCTACGGTGAAGCCTCGCATTTTCGGCGATACGAGCCTGCCAATCGCGCCGTTCAAGCTCTGGATCGAGATGTTCTTCTTGCGGAAAACCAACGCAGAGAAAGGCGATGAGCTTCCATGACGCTGGAATTTTGAGCGCGCGGCAGAGCTCGGCAGGATCGATGATCGACACCCATCCAACGCCGAGATTCTTCGCGCGCGCAGAAAGCCAAAATGTGTGGACGGCCGCCACCACCGAATAATCAAGGGCCTCCGGCATGGTTTTCCGGCCGAGACCAAAACCCGCTTCCGTCGCATGGTCGCAGAACACCGCGAGACGCACCGGCGCCTCGCGCAGCCCCGATAATTTAAGGCTGGCATAGAGCGCGGCGCGTTCCCCTTCGTAGGAGGCCAGCGCCGCCGCGTTGCACGCACTAAAATTGGCGATCACCGCCTCCCGCGCCGCCGCTGTTTCCACGCTAACGAAACGCCAGGGCTGGCTGTTGCCGACCGAGGGCGCGAGGGCGGCAAGGCCCAAGAGTTCCTCGATCAGCGAGGATGGCACCGGGTCCGGCTTGAAGCGGCGGACGTCGCGCCGCCACGCGAAAAGTTTTGCCAAGCGGTCGCGGAAGGCGCTATCGAATATGGGCGGATCGCCCTGTTGCTCCAAGCACCTCACCGCCGCCTCCGCCGGACCGCACGCTGTCCCCAAGGAAACATATCAGGTCGCGAACCGGAAATGCAGCACGTCGCCATCCGCCACGAGATAGTCCTTGCCTTCGAGCCGAAACTTTCCTGCCTCCCGCGCGCCGGCTTCGCCATTGAAGGCCACGTAATCGGCATAAGCGATGGTCTCGGCGCGAATAAAACCCTTTTCGAAATCCGTGTGGATGACCGCCGCCGCCTGCGGCGCCTTGGTTCCTTGGGCGACGGTCCACGCGCGTGTCTCCTTCGGTCCCACGGTGAAAAAAGTGATCAGCCGCAAAAGCCAATAGCCCGCGCGGATGACGCGATTGAGCCCCGGCTCTTTGAGGCCCACGGCTTCGAGATACTCAGACCGTTCATCTTCGGCCAAAACCGCGATCTCGCTTTCGATCTTTGCGGAAATAATCACCGCCGCCGCGCCTTCTTCCCCCGCACGCGCTTCGACGGCTTTTGAAAACTCGTTGCCGCGACCAGCAGAAGCTTCCTCGACATTGCCGAGATAAAGCACCGGCTTCGCCGACAAAAGCCCGAGACTTTTGAAGAGCTTTTGCTCTTCCTGTTCGATTTCGGCAAGCCGGGCCGGTTTTCCCTCGCGCAGGAGCACAAGACAGCGCCCCGCGAGCAGAAGAGTCTCCTTGGCCTCCTTGTCGCCCCCCTTGGCTTTCTTTTCCAATCCGGCGGCGCGTTTTTCCAGGCTTTCGAGATCGGCGAGCATCAATTCGGTCTCGATCGTCTCGATGTCGTCGAGCGGCGCGATCTTGCCTTCAACATGGGTAACGTCGCTATCCTCGAAGCAGCGCACGACATGGGCGATCGCATCGCATTCGCGTATCGTCCCCAGAAACTGATTGCCGAGCCCTTCGCCTTTTGATGCGCCGCGCACGAGGCCCGCTATGTCGACAAAGGTGAGCGTTGTTGGAATGATTTCCTTGGAGCTTGCGATTTTCGCGAGTTTTTCGAGCCGCGCGTCGGGCACGCCGACATCGCCGACATTCGGCTCGATGGTGCAAAAGGGATAATTCGCCGCCTGCGCGGCGGCCGTCTGCGTCAGCGCGTTGAAGAGCGTCGATTTGCCGACGTTGGGCAAACCCACGATGCCGCATTTGAAACCCATTTTGAAAGCTGTCCTATCGCGCTGCGATGCGCTTGGAAAAATCGGTGCCGAATGGATTGACGATCCGCATGCCGGATATCACCTGGCCGTCCTGCATGTCCTTGGAGATAAAAAGCTTGCAAGCCCCGCGATGAGAGCGGAGGCGGCAAGCAGAGCGTCCCGCCAGGCAAGCCGCGCCTCGTCCTGAACCACAAATGCCTTTAGTGCCGTTGGCGCGTCGAGCGTCGCGATACACCAAGGCATGTGGAAAGTCAGATAGGACCGTGCCGCCGCCTCTGGATGAGGACCCGAACGCGGCGGCGTCGCGCCGACCCACGCCCTTAGGGCAACTTCTTGCACGGCGCTCGGAAAGCTCGCGCTCCCGCCCGCATCGAAGCTGGTCAAGCCATCGACCCCGAGTTGTTCGAATGAGTTTGCGCCAGACGCGGGTAGTGTCGTCGTCCAACAACAACGCCTGGGCGACTTGCTGGCAGCTCCACCCATCGTCCACTTGCGATCTTGTTTGGCGAGGAAGCCAGACTGAATCCCGCGCACATCAGAATCCGCCCAAGCCGAAAACGCAAGAGTTTTCTCCCGGCTTTTCAATGAGTAGGGGTATAGATGGGTGCCGCGCGCCGCTTTTACGCCGCATGACGAATGGCAGGGGCTGGAGCCGTGTGGCCCCGCGTGTGGAGGTAAAGGTTCAAGCCTGCCGCCCGCAGCGACGCCTTGCTGTCTTTATTTTTGTTCTTTTTCGCGGGCCCCCTTGCCTTTTCCATGTTTGCAATGATATCTAACCCCCGTCGTGAGGAACTTTCCTTGCGCGGGCTTGGCCAAAAGACCGAATGAAGCCGTGTCAAAAGGTTGAGCGGGCAATTAAGTAACTGGCGTAAGTAACTGGAAAAGTAGGTAAATTCTCCGCAATTGGGCAGCCGTGACGGAGGAGTGGGGACGTTTTTTAAAAACGCAGGTTGACAGTGGGAGTGGGCACGACCTATAAGCTGGGCAGCGTCTCCAACCCTGCCTTGGGCAGCCGGCGCGGATCGATTCTCTCGAGTTCCTCGGGCCTAAAAGCCACCCGGTGAAAAAAGCTGGGGCGGGGGCGGTGCGGGGCGCAAGTGTTTTGCTGGGTTAAGCAGACTATTCTGTTTGACAAGGCTTTGCTGTTTGACAATTGAATAGGAAGAAAGAGAAACGTGGACGGCGGAGTCCTTGCGGACCGTATTCATTATATTTAGATATAATGTTTGCGGTCGATGAGATACTCTGGCGGTCACGTAACTTAAGTTCACCAAGTTTGCGAACCTATGGTTCGCAGGCAGGTGTGCTTGGGACTCGTCATAGAGATAGTGACCAGCCGGTACCAAATTCTCATTCAACTTGAGAGTTTGATCCTGGCTCAGAACGAACGCTGGCGGCAGGCCTAACACATGCAAGTCGAACGCCGTAGCAATACGGAGTGGCAGACGGGTGAGTAACGCGTGGGAAC
>JBOHJT010000215.1:0-5886 GCA_050728715.1 Methylocella sp. | reverse complement strand
GCTTATCTCGAAGGCGAGCTCGAACGCGCCGGCTTCTTCCGTCCCGCGGCCAAGCAGCCAGTCATGCGGCGCAACCTCCGCAATATGTTCCATCGCATGCAGCTCACCGAGCAGGACGTGCGCACCCTGCGCGGCATGGTCGTGCGCCTCGTTGAAGGGCCACGGGCCGGCGCCAGGCCGGACAAAATGCCCTCGGGAGGCGAGGCCGCCCCGCCCCCGGATTCCAGTGATTCGTCGGCCCGGGATGAAGGATGAACCACGCGTCCGGATTGGGCAGCCGGAGCTCCAATAGGTTGAAGCGTGGGTTTGCCGCGGGCGCCGATCAATATCGAGACCGCGACTTCGTGCAAACGCCGGGGCGCAGAATTGCGGCCGCGCCGCTGAATTTGGTTTCCCGTCCGAAATTCACGAGGGGCAAAGTAAGGTTGCGGCTAGTAGCCCTGAATGCCGAGCGCAACGCACAAGCAGGGCTTTGGCGGGCCGCCCCGCCTCCGCCCGCCAATCAAAATAATATCCCGCCGCCCAATTGATCGCGGGGGCTTCGATCCGCTATGACAGAATTCCAGCAAACCGGGTTTTTCCGTGCCGCGCAAGACCACCAGCAAATCCCTCAGCATGTTTCGCGCCAGACCGAAGACGAGCGCGCAACCTAGGCAAACGCCCGATCTCGGCGTTTTGCCGGAGTGGAACCTCGCGGACCTTTACCCTTCCACGGAGTCGCAAGCTTTCGCGAGCGACCTCGCCAAGGCGGCCGCCGAATGCAAAGGCTTCAACGCCGCCTACAAAGGTAAGCTCGAGGCGCTCGCCCAAAAAGCCTCTGGCTCAGACCTCCTCGAAGCCGTCCGGCGCTACGAGGCGCTGGAAGAGCTTTTGGGGCGCATCATGGCCTATGCCGGGCTCGTCTATGCCGAGGATACCACCGACGCGGCGCGGATGAAATTCTATGGCGATGCGCAGGAGAAAATCACCGCCGCTTCCTCCGATCTTCTGTACTTCGAGCTCGAATTGAACCGGCTCGACGACACTCTCGCGGCGAAAGTCGCGACGGGGCCGCTCAAGCATTATAGGCCGTGGCTCGAAGACATCCGCAAGGGCAAGCCCTACCAGCTCGAGGACAAGCTCGAACAATTGTTCCATGAGAAATCGATCACCGGCTTTGGCGCCTGGAACCGGCTGTTCGACGAGACGATCGCGAGCTTGCGGTTCAACGTCGATGGCGTGAACCTCGCCATCGAGCCCGTGCTCAATCTGATGCAGGACCCGGATGAAAAAACCCGGGAGAAGGCCGCGATCGCGTTTGGCGCGGGCCTCAAGGAAAACCTGCGAACCTTCGCGCTCGTCACCAATACCTTGGCGAAGGACAAGGAGATTTCCGACCGCTGGCGCGGTTTTAGGGACGTGGCGGACGCAAGGCATCTTGCCAATCGCGTCGAGCGCGAGGTCGTCGATGCGCTGGTTGCCGCCGTGCGCGCCGCCTATCCGCGCCTGGCGCATCGCTATTACGGGCTCAAGGCCAATTGGTTCGGCAAGCCCGCACTAAAACATTGGGACCGCAACGCGCCGCTGCCACAGGTCCCGGCCAAGGTCTACCCTTGGGATGACGCGCGGGACATCGTGCTTGATTCCTATGATGCGTTCTCGCCGAAAATGGCGAACATCGCCAGGCGCTTCTTCGACGAGCGCTGGATCGACGCGCCAGTGCGGCCGGGCAAGCAGCCGGGCGCCTTCGCGCATCCGACGGTGCCCTCCGCGCATCCTTACGTGCTGATGAACTATCAGGGCAAGCCGCGCGACGTGATGACGCTCGCGCATGAGCTCGGCCATGGCGTGCATCAGGTTTTGGCCGCCCCCAATGGCGCGCTCATGGCGCCGACGCCGCTGACCTTGGCCGAAACCGCGTCGGTTTTTGGCGAAATGCTGACCTTCCGCGCCCTGCTCCTGCGCACGACGAATGAAGCGCAGCGCCGCGCCATGCTCGCCGCCAAGGTCGAGGATATGCTGAATACGGTAGTGCGGCAGATCGCCTTCTATTCCTTCGAACGCAAGCTGCATCTCGGTCGGCGCAACGGCGAGCTGACGGCGGCGCAGATCTGCGGCCTGTGGATGAGCGAACAGGCCGAAAGCCTCGGGCCCGCTATCGAGCTTGGGACCGACTACGAGAGCTATTGGGCCTATATCCCGCATTTCGTCCACTCGCCCTTTTATGTCTACGCCTATGCGTTCGGCGATTGTCTCGTGAATTCCCTCTATGGCGTCTATCAGGGCGCGCGGGAAGGCTTCGCCGAACGCTATCTGGCCATGCTTTCTGCGGGGGGCACGAAACATCATTCGGAATTGCTGGCGCCGTTCGGGCTTGATGCGCGCGAACCCTCTTTCTGGCAGATCGGGCTGAACATGATCGAGGGAATGATCGCCGATCTCGAAGTCCTGGAAGGAAAGGCGTGACGCATTTGGGACCGCGTTACCGCACCAAGCCCAAAATATCCTTCACGGCAGCCATGTTCTCGGCCGCTATCGCGCGTGCCCGCGCTGCCCCATCGACGAGAACGCCGTCGATAAAGGCTGGGTTGTCCTTCAGGCGTCTCATTTCGGCGCCGATCGGGCCGAGTTTGGCCACGGCGAGATCGGCAAGCGCCGATTTGAATGCCGAGAAATTACCGCCTCCGAAGGTTTTCAAGACATCGATTTTCGTCTCGCCGTTGAGCGCGGCAAAAATGCCGACGAGATTTTCGGCTTCAGGCCGCTGCTTGAGGCCTTCGATTACTGAGGGAAGTGCTTCCGGGTCAGTCTTCGCCTTGCGGACTTTTTGGGCGATCGTGTCCGCATCGTCGGAAAGATTGATCCGCGAATAATCCGAAGGGTCCGACTTCGACATTTTCTTGGCGCCGTCGCGGAGACTCATGACGCGGGTGGCCGGCCCCTGAATGAGCGGCTCGGGCAAAGGGAAGAACGCCTCGCCATGACCATGCGCGGCGATCGAGGCGGCAAAGTCGAGATTGAATTTTTGGGCGATATCGCGGGCGAGCTCGAGATGTTGCTTTTGGTCCTCGCCGACCGGGACATGGGTCGCGCGATAGGCAAGAATATCGGCGGCCATCAGGCACGGGTAGGCATAAAGCCCCACCGAGGCGTTCTCGCGGTCCTTGCCGGCCTTCTCCTTGAATTGCGTCATGCGATTGAGCCAGCCGAGGCGCGCCACGCAATTGAACACCCAGGCGAGCTCGGCATGCTCGCCAACCTGGCTCTGGTTGAACACGATATGTTTTTGGGGATCGATGCCGCAGGCGATGAAGGCCGCCGTCACTTCCCGGATGCTCGCCTTCAATTCGTCCGGCTTTTGTGGAAGCGTGATCGCGTGAAGATCGACGACGCAATAGATGCAGTCGTGGGTTTTTTGCAGGTCCACGAATTTCGCGATCGCGCCGAGATAATTTCCAAGATGAAGATTGCCCGTCGGCTGCACGCCGGAAAAAACCCGTTCAACGAACTTTGCCATGCCAGAGGGACTCCGGACGAAAAAAAACGTTTTCGCGCGAAACGAACCGTTGCACGCAACAAAAAGCGTGGCAAATGAGCCCATGCCAGGTGTTGCCTTTAACGTCAAAGAACGAACCGGCTCAAGTCGGCGTTCCTCGCGAGGTCGCCAATGTTACTCTCGACGAGCGCCGCATCGATTTCGATCCTCTCGCCGAACCGGTCGGACGCGGTGAAGCTCACCTCGTCGAGCACACGTTCCATCACGGTTTGCAACCGCCGCGCGCCGATATTTTCGACCGAGGAATTGACCTGCACCGCGATCCGCGCCACCGCGTTGATCGCATCCGGCGTAAAGGAAAGCTCGACTCCTTCGGTACGCAGAAGAGCTTCGTATTGCTTGATGAGGCAAGCTTCGGTTTCGGTGAGGATGCGGCGGAAATCATCCTCGTTCAAGGGCGACAGTTCGACTCTTATCGGTAGCCGCCCCTGCAATTCGGGAAGCAGATCGGAGGGTTTTGAGGCATGAAAGGCGCCCGACGCGATGAATAGAACGTGATCGGTCTTCACCGTGCCGTGCTTGGTCGCGACCGTGGTGCCTTCGATAAGAGGCAAGAGATCGCGTTGCACGCCCTCGCGCGAGACATCGCCGCCGCCGCGCCCCTCGCGCGCGCAAATCTTGTCGATCTCGTCGAGAAACACGATCCCATTGTTTTCGACCTCGCGGATCGCCTCCTGAACGATCTGGTCTTGATCGATCATCTTGTCGCTTTCCTCGACGATCAAGGGGGCATGGGCATCCTTGACCGTGGTGCGCCGCGGTTTTGCGCGATTGCCGAGCGCCTTGCCGAAAATATCGCCGATCGAAATCGCGCCGATCGCCGAGCCCGGCATGTTCGGCAATTCGAACATCGGCATCGCCGACGCGGCTTGCGTAATCTCGATCTCGATTTCCTTGTCGTCGAGTTCGCCCGCCCGCAGCCTCTTACGGAAGCTGTCGCGCGTGGACGCCGACGCGCTAGTTCCGACGAGTGCGTCCAAGACCCGCTCCTCCGCGGCTAGCTGTGCGCGCGCATGAACCGCCTTGCGTTTTTCCACCTTCATCATCGTGATCGCGGTCTCGACGAGGTCGCGGACGATCTGCTCGACATCGCGGCCGACATATCCGACCTCGGTGAATTTCGTCGCCTCGACCTTTAGAAACGGCGCGCCCGCGAGCTTGGCGAGGCGGCGGGAAATCTCGGTCTTGCCGCAACCGGTCGGCCCGATCATCAAAATGTTCTTCGGCAGCACCTCTTCGCGCATCGCGCCTTCGAGGCGCAGCCGGCGCCAGCGGTTGCGCAGGGCGATCGCCACGGCGCGTTTGGCGTCCTTTTGTCCGACAATGAAACGGTCGAGCTCGGAAACAATCTCACGCGGAGAAAAATCGGTCATGTCGATGGTTTTCCTGTTGCCACGCGGTTATTTCGAGGCAATCGATTCGAGCACGAATTTGTCGTTGGTATAGACGCAAATGCCGGCCGCGATTTCGAGCGAGCGGCGGACGATTGCCTCGGCATCGAGGCCGGTTGCAAGCAGCGCGCGGCCCGCGGCAAGCGCATAATTGCCGCCGGACCCGATCCCCATCACACTGCCATCGCCGGTGGACTCCGGTTCGAGCACATCGCCGGTGCCGGTTAGAACGAGAGCCGCCTCGGCGTCGGCGACGAGCATCATTGCCTCGAGCCTGCGCAAATAACGATCCGTGCGCCAATCCTTGGCGAGCTCCACGCAGGCGCGCATGAGCTGGCCCGGATACTGTTCGAGTTTCGTTTCGAGACGCTCGAACAGGGTGAAGGCATCGGCGGTCGCGCCGGCGAAGCCGCCAATCACTTCACCCTTGGCGAGCCGGCGAACTTTTTTTGCATTGCCCTTGACGATGGTCTGCCCGATCGAGACCTGGCCGTCGCCGCCGATGACCGTGCGGCCGCCTTTCTTGACCATGACTATCGTGGTCGCGTGAAAACCTTCCCGGCTGGGTGGACAGTCTTGCATGAAAACTCTCAAAAATCGCCGGGCGCCGTGATCTTAGGGCAAGGGAAGGTCTATGCGGTTTCATCTATGGGCTTGGGCGAAGCGATGCAAGCGTGGCGACGGCTTGGGCAACCTGACCGGGGTCGAGGAGACGCCGCACCGGGCTTCGCAAGATGCTGCTGTCGCGTTCCTGCCAGCGGGTTGCGGGAAAGACCAAGCTTTCGCCTATGCGGTGTAAGAACCGGTGGCGAGACGAATCTTTGAAGACAATGTTAGGGTTAAGACCTGATTAATCATGTTTTGATTCAAGAGGTTGGTCAACCGATTTGGGGGCTAACCGATGGAATCGCATTTGTTTTGGTTCGACGACGGGCAATGGGCGAAGATCGCGCCGCATTT
>JBOHJT010000214.1:0-5887 GCA_050728715.1 Methylocella sp. | reverse complement strand
TTCACTGCCTCCTGCCGGTTGGTCGTCGCATAGCAAATATCCTCGCGATGCGGGCCAACGATATTGGGAAACCGCCGCGTTAGGGCCGCGACCATCGCGCGCGTGTCATCGACCGAGAGCGTCGTCTGAGTAACATAGGCCAGATTGTTCTCGTCCCTTGGCCGGAAGGTCTCGACATCCTCCGGAGTCTGAACCAAAACGATAGAATCGCATGGCAATTGCCCCAAGGTGCCGACGACCTCTGGATGTCCGGCATGGCCGACGAGGAGGACTTGGCGGCCTTGGCGATAATGCAGCTCGGCCTCGCGATGGACCTTGGTAACCAGCGGGCAGGTGGCGTCGATCGCGAAGATCTTGCGCGCTTCGGCATCTTCCAGAATCGCCTTGGGCACGCCATGCGCGGAAAAGATCACCGGCTTCGTCGTATCGGGCACCTCGTCGAGCTCCTCGACGAAAATCGCCCCCTTGGCCTTCAGCCGTTCGACGACATATTTGTTATGCACGATCTCGTGCCGGACATAGACCGGCGCGCCGTGGATCCGGAGCGCTTCCTCCACCGCGTCGATGGCGCGCACGACTCCGGCGCAGAAACCGCGCGGCGCGCAGAGAAGGACGTGTAGCTTTGGCTTGATGGACATGCAGCGGTGTGCCTGGACTCCCTATCGTTTAGGTGTTCGCCCGTTCGCCTGTCAAGTACGCCGCGCGACCTACCTTTGGCATAAGTCCTCGCGGAGCATCCGCGTTTGCCACAAGATGGAATTTGGCGAGGGAATACGCACGCCATTTTTATAAACATTCATCGCCGCGCCATGAAAAAAGCGGTCAACATGCCGGCGGCTTCGCTTGCGCGGATGCCGCCGTAGATTTCCGGCGCATGATGACAGGTTGGTTGCGCGAAAAAACACGGGCCGTGCTCGACCCCGCCGCTTTTCGGGTCCGGCGCGGCAAAATAGAGGCGCCGCAGCCGGGCGAAGGAAATCGCTGCCGCGCACATGGCGCAAGGCTCCAGCGTCACATAGATATCGCAGCCGGAAAGCCTTTCGGAACCCTCATCGCGGCACGCTTGGCGAATCGCCAGAATCTCCGCATGGGCCGCCGGGTCCCGGTCCTGCAAGGTCTGATTGCCCGCGCGCGCAATTACTGCGCCCTCGCGGACGATCACGGCGCCGACCGGCACCTCGCCGCGTTCCAATGCGGCGCGCGCTTCAAAAAAAGCGCAAGACATGGGATCGGATTTCAAGTGCCGCATCGCAGCATTCTCTACAGCACATTGCAGCGAGCGCGATAACTAGAGATTGCGCCGCTCCTCTGGCCTATTGCAGGGCCCTAAGAAGCGCCTCCTCAAGGTCTTGCTTCCTGAAGGGCTTTTGCACGACAGCGCGCTGCCGGTACTTTTCAGAGATCACCCGTATTCCACAGCCAGTTGCAAACAGGAACTGTATTTTTACGGAGTTCGAGCGCATCCGCGGCCGATAACTTGTCTCGCCTTTCAGGTTCACGTTGAGAACGGCTACATCGAATATCCCTTCCTTGATCGATTTGAGCGCCGTTTCAACACGGGAAGCGATTTCAACAACTTGACAGCCGAACTCTTGGAGCAAGTCCTCAAGCGACATGGCAACCAATGCCTCGTCTTCGACGATGAAGACGCCACGTCCCCGCAAGGTGGAATGATGCCCGGCTCCGCTGGCCAAACGAGAATCACCGGCCCGGGGACATATGAACCGGGGTATCGATCGTGCAAATAACTCCGCCCGGCTCGAACCGGACGTTTGTGCTGCCCGCCAGTTCACGCCCCAGACTCTCGATTAGACGTGAGCCGAAGCCACGGTGCCGGGGCACGGTAACGGGCGGGCCCCCATGCTCGCTCCAGCGAAAATGCAACCGTCCTCGCTCCGGCGTGCCCCATTCGATATTGACCTGGCCAGCTTCCGTTTGGAAAGCGCCATGTTTGAGCGCATTCGTGCACAGCTCATGGAGCGCCATCGACCACGAGGCAGCTCTGTCGGCCGGAATGAGCACGGCAGGTCCCTCAATTGTGAGCCGCTTGTCTGACTGATTTGCGCAAAGAGGAGCGAGCGATTGGCGGACGATCTCACGCAAGTCCGTGGCCTCCCAATTCCCCTGCATGAGCAAATCGTGCGCGTGCGATAGCGCCACAAGGCGGTCATGGAACGTCTCGAATTCCTCCTTTGGCAATGTCCTGAACGACTGGCTTGCAATGGCCTGGACAGTCGCAAGGGTATTCTTCACTCGGTGATTGAGCTCGTTGAGAAGGAACTGAAGGCGCTCTTCCACGCGCTTTTGCTCGGAGATGTCCGTGATCGCGCCAAACCATCGAAGCACTCTGCCTCGATCGTCTTTCAGTGGTTGAACGCGAGAAAGGAATGGATGGAAGCTTCCATCCGCCGCTCTTATTGGAAACACCGTCTCGAATGGCTCGCCAGTCGCGATGGACCGCGTCCAACCTTCTAGCACCGCGGGCAATGCCTCGGGGTCAAGCACCGCCTGCCATCCCCAGCCCTCTATCTCCTCGGGAGTTGTCCCCGAGTAATCATAACATCTCTTGTTATACCAATAGATCCATCCGTCAGGGTTCGCGAGCCACATCAGCTGCGGCACGAAATCGGCTAACAACTGAAAGTGCTTTTCGCCCTCTAGCAGCCCGTCGGGGAAGTCTTGAATCATGACGAGTCACTCGTGGCAAGGCGGAAAAGCATGACGCGGACCAATGGAAAGTAAACGAAGCGCGCGGCGTACAATGGGGGCGGCTCACCGCGCTGGCATCGATAAGGACGATAAGCGTTGGCGTTTGCCGATCTGACCAAAGCCCGCCTCCTGCCATCCGTTCCGCCGGAAGCAATGTCCTGAAAGCGCAAGAACATTAATGGGCGATTAGTTGCATTTCAAGAGAGTAATCGCTTACCGAACCCTTTGGTTCACAGAGCGTGATCTTCAGAAAGCTGAAGACTTTTTGGATAAGATTACGCAAGAAAACAAACAGATAAAGACCATGTGCGACTCACATTGAAGCAGTCACGCTCAAATGGCGTGATCGTCAGCATCAAACGCCTTTGTTCCCCTTTGAGCCAGTAGTCTGCTATCAAGGCGTCATGCGCGAAGATCCGGGTAAGAACCGTCCTCCCCTGCGCCCCGCGGCGCGCGTGCCAGGGCACGCGCCGGCACGGCAAAATCGCGCCAAAAAATCGCGGCGCGTGGCGGCGCTCGGCAAAACATCCGCGGCCACGCTGGCGGAAGGCTCTCCCCCGGCTGCAAGCCCCACGACCGTCCTGGCCAATCCTAGCAACCGGCAACCAACCCTTGCTCAAACAGCCCAACCGGGCGCGGAACATGCCGGCGCACGCATCGCCAAGGTCATGGCGCGGGCTGGGCACTGCTCCCGGCGCGAGGCGGAAGCTTGGATCGGCCAAGGCCGCGTCGCCCTGAACGGTGTGGTGCTGACCAACCCGGCGGTCAACGTGGCGCGGGGGGACAAGATCACCATCGACGGCGAGCCGCTCGCCCATCGCGCCCGCACGCGGCTCTTTTTGTTTCATAAGCCGCGCGGCCTTGTCGCGACCGCGCGCGATCCGCAGGGCCGGCCGACGATTTTCGATTATCTTCGAAAACATTGGCCCGCCGGCCCGCGCGTTGTCAGCATCGGCCGGCTCGATATCAATAGCGAAGGGCTGTTGCTGCTCACCAATGACGGGGGGGTCGCGCGGGTCCTCGAACTGCCCGCGACCGGCTGGGTCAGGCGTTACCGCGTCCGCGCGAAAGGCGAAACCAATCAAGCCATTCTCGATCGGCTCCGCGACGGCCTTACACTCGATGGCGAAAATTACGCCGGCATCGAGGCGACCCTCGATCGCGTGCAGGGCGCCAACAGCTGGCTAACGATGGCGTTGCGCGAAGGCAAGAACCGCGAGATCAAGCGCGTGCTCGAACATATTGGGCTTCAAGTCAACCGCCTGATCAGGCTTTCCTTCGGACCGTTCCAGCTAGGCGAACTCGCCCAGGGCGCGGTCGAAGAGGTGCGCACGCGCGTCCTGCGCGATCAGCTCGGACCGGCGCTCGCCAAGGCCGCGGGCGCGGATTTTTCGAGTCCGCTTCATGCCGAAACCGAAGCGGCGGAAGGTGTTGATGTTTCGAACACGCGGCAGCAAGAGAAGAGCCCCGGCCTTGGCCGCGATCCCGAAAATGCGCCGCATGGGACACGAATCCCACGCGCGGCGATACTGCGGGGGAGCGACCGCCAACCCGAAGCAAGGGTTAAACCGGCACCCCGCGCGCGTAAACATGTCTCCGCGTTGCGCGCCGAACATGGCGAGCCGCCAAAGCAGCGCCAACGCATCGAGCGTCGCGAGACGGCCGATCGCGGCGGACGGACGGTTTATGTCGAGCGGCTCGTGTCCGCCAAACGCGAGGACAAGCACTGGGGCAAGCGGAAGCCGCCAGACACGCGCAATGGACGCCGCTTCGAAGCCGGGGGCCGGGATCGCAATGACTCAACCGAACGCCCCGCGCGGCGCGCCGACGGGCCAGCAGCAAGCTCCAAGCCAACAAAAGAACGCAAAACGGAAGGCGCATTTCAAGAAACCAGGCAGGAGCACCGGCAAAAGCATCACCGAGCACAAGAAAACTCGGCTTCCGGTACTCCCAATGTCAATACTGATCGGGCGCACGGTCTGGCGAAGCCATACCGGAAATTCGAGGAAGAAGACGGGCGGGGCACGGGTGGAAACCCGGAAAGCCGCACGTCACGGGGCCGCGATCAAGCGCAAAAGCGTTCCAATGGTCCTCGCTCGCCAAAACCCTATGCAAAGCCAGGGGGCGGCAGACCGGCAGGCGGCGCAAAACCACCTAGCTGGGGCGGGCCAAGAGGGCGCGGCGGACCCCCAAAAGGGCGCCCACGCGGCAAATCGTGATGCACCATGCGCATTGTCGGCGGCAGGTTGAAAGGCCGGGCGTTGAAACGCCCTGGTTCGGACGCGATCCGGCCGACCTCGGACCGCCTGCGCGAGACAGTTTTCAATATTCTCGCGCATTCCCATGGCAACCCCGTCGCCGGCGCCCGTGTCATCGACCTATTCGCCGGCACCGGCGCCATGGCGATCGAGGCGCTGTCACGTGGCGCGGCGTTCGCTTTGCTGGTGGATCAGGGCGCGCAAGCCTGCGCGATCATCCGCGCCAACTTCGCGGCGCTCGAACTCGGCGGCGCGGCCCGCATTCTGCGGCGCGACGCGCGCAATCTCGGCGCGGTGCCCGAGGGCGAGAGTTTCAGTCTTGCCTTTCTCGATCCGCCGTACGGCAGGGATCTTGTCCCGCCAACGCTCAAAGCCTTGCGCGAAGGAGGCTGGCTCGGCAAGGACGCGCTCGTTGTCATCGAGGAAAGTGCGGGGGCGGAGGTCGCCTTGCCCGAGGGATTTGTCTTACGCGAGACGCGCCGCTTCGGCGTCACGCAGGTCGTGTTCGGGTGTTTCAATTAAGGCCACGGGCGCTCGCGCGTCCCGTGGCTTCTTTGCGACGAACGCCGGCGGCAATCTTCAGGGCATCAAAACCTTGTTGATGACATGAATCACGCCGTTCGATTGGAGAACGTCGGCGATCGTGATCCGCGCGGCGTGGCCCTTGGAGTCAAAAATATAGAAGGCCCGGCCTTTTTCCCTAATCCGTAGCGGCTCACCCTGCACCGTGTTGAATGTTGCCTGTCCGCCGCCCTCCTTGACGGCTTCCCTAAGATCGGCAGTGGTTATACGGGCAGGCACCACGTGATATGTCAGCACGCTTGTAAGCTGTTCCTTGTTCTCGGGCTTCAGCAATGTATCGACCGTGCCCGGGGGAAGCTGGGCAAAAGCCTCGTTGGTCGGCGCAAAAACCGTGAAAG
>JBOHJT010000213.1:0-5914 GCA_050728715.1 Methylocella sp. | reverse complement strand
GGTCTCGCGGCCGCGGCCAGCGCGTGGCGCGCGCGGCGCCCGGCGGCCCCGCCGCGCCCTTCCGGCGTCCTCTTCGACCATACCGCCGCCCAAGGCGTCGGGTTCCGGCTTGAATTCGAGCTGGGCGGCATCGATGGGCGCGGCATCGAGGCTTACGGAAGTTTCGCTGGGGGCACGCCCGCCACGGCGCGAACGCCGGCGCCCGTCTCGATGACTTGCTTCGGGTTCATCGTCGCCGGGGAACGGCGCCTGTCCGGTTTCGGCTTCCCTTTCAAGGACCACGCTTCGCCGCAGTCCGCCGATCTGGGCCATTGCTTCCAAGGCATCGTCCGGCGGCTGCGGCGCGTTGGCGGCTATTCCGGAGCCTTCGCGGTCGCCGCCACGGCCACGTCTGCGTCTGCGTCTGCGTCTTTGCCTGCCATCGGCCTCGTTTTCGCTGTCGCTGGGTTCAGCACCGCCATCTTGCATCTCTTCCACCGGTCCGGCCTCGGACAGTCCCTCTTCGGCATCGGCCGGTTCGTCGAAGAAACTATCGGCCATCGCCGCGCGCGGCGCTTCTTCCGGCGCGAACGCGGGAATCTCCTTCGCTCCCGCCGCGGGCTCGCCGCGTTCCAGCGTATAATAATTCGTCCCGGTCAGACCGTCGTCCGCGGCGATCGTCAACGACACGCCAAACCGCTTTTCCAAATCGCGCAAATGGGCGCGTTTCTGATTGAGGATATAAAGCGCGACGGCCGTCCTTGTATTGATGATGGGGTCAAAACTCGAATTCTTGATCAGGGCATCTTCCAGAACGCGCAGGACATGTAGCGCGATCGACGCCGTCGAGCGAAGCATCCCCGCGCCCGCGCAATGCGGACAGACCACGGTCGAGCCCTCGATGACCCCGGTGCGCATGCGCTGGCGCGACATCTCCAGAAGACCGAAATGCGACAGCCGGCCGATCTGGATGCGGGCCCGGTCGTTCTTGAGGGCATCCTTCAGGCGGCGTTCGACGGCGCGATTGTTGCGATTCTCCTCCATATCGATGAAATCGATGACGATGAGACCGGCAAGGTCGCGCAGACGCAATTGGCGGCTGATCTCGTCGGCGGCTTCGAGATTGGTTCGAAGCGCGGTATCCTCGATATTATGTTCGCGAGTGGAGCGGCCGGAGTTGACGTCGATTGCGACCAAGGCCTCGGTTTGATTGATGACGACATAGCCGCCCGACTTCAAGGTTACCTGGTTCGAGAACATGGCGTCGAGCTGCGTTTCGGCACCAGACTTCGCGAACATCGGCTGCGGATCGCGATAGGGCTGGACCACCTTGGCATGGCTCGGCATCAGCAAGCGCATGAACTCCTTGGCCTCGCCATAGGCGTCTTCCCCCGCGACCACGATCTCGTCGATGTCCTTATTATAAAGATCGCGGATCGACCGCTTGATCAGCGAACCCTCTTCGTAAACCAGCGTCGGGGCGCTCGATCGCAAAGTGGTTTCGCGCACCGTCTCCCACATTCGCAGCAGATATTCGAAATCGCGCTTGACCTCGGCCTTGGTGCGCGCGGCGCCGGCGGTGCGGACAATAACACCCATGCCTTCCGGAACTTCGAGCTCCCGAGCAATGGATTTAAGCCGCTGGCGGTCGGTCGAGTCGGTGATCTTGCGCGAGATGCCGCCGCCCCGCGCGGTATTCGGCATTAAAACCGAATAGCGCCCGGCAAGCGACAAATAGGTTGTCAGCGCCGCTCCTTTGTTGCCGCGTTCCTCCTTGACGACCTGCACGAGTAGAACTTGGCGACGTTTGATGACCTCCTGGATCTTATACTGCTTGCGCTGGCGGTGCGGGCGAGCTGGCATCTCTTCCATCGCATCGCCGCCGAGCAGTTCGATCTCGGCCGCTTCGTCCTCGCCTTCATCGCCGGTATCGCCGCCGGGTTCGCCAGGCTCCCGCACGGCCGCGTTCGTTGGCCAGACGGCATCGCCCGCAAAGGCCGTTTCTGAACGCTCCGGATTCGCCGCAGGGCCGGTGTCGTCCTCCGCGAGAACGATTGCGGATTCAGCGGCGGCATCGATGAGGGGCGCTTCACCGGCGCGATCCGGCGCCCCGGACTCCGAGACGGAGTTTGCCCGTGCCATGCCGTCTTGGGCGCGCGCGCCGGCGGATTCTTCCGGGGCGGCCAGGGAACGAGCTCCAGCGGCGGGTTCTTCCTCGAACGGCTCCAGTCGCGCCTCTTCGCTTTCCGCCTCCGGGCGGGCAGGATCTTTGGCGTCCCCGGCTTCGCCGGAATAGGCCTCGGACAGGGCTGGGTCCGCGCCGCGCCGTTTCTCGGCCCGGTTGCCAATCCGATCGCCACGCCGGTAGCGGCGGCTGCGGCGCGGTGGCCGGGAAACGTCTTCTTCCTCGTCGCGTTGAGCCCTCGCCTCTTCCTCGATCAGGGCCTGACGGTCCGCGACGGGAATCTGATAATAATCAGGGTGGATTTCCGAGAAAGCAAGAAAACCATGCCGGTTGCCGCCGTAATCGACAAAGGCGGCCTGAAGCGAAGGCTCGACTCGCATGACCTTGGCGAGATAAATATTGCCGCGAAGCTGTTTCTTGCTGGCGGATTCGAAATCGAATTCCTCGACCCGGTTACCGCGAAGGACGACCACTCTGGTTTCTTCGGGGTGAGACGCATCGATAAGCATTTTGTTGGCCATGTGAAACTCGTTCAGGCGCGACGCGCAAACGGCCGGTGCCGCCAGCCAAGTTCCGCAAACCGGACGTCGAAGCTAGGCGTGGCCGGCGCAAGGCCGCATCGCGCAATGGATGGGAGGGTGAATGAGAAAAAGGAGGTGCGGGGCGGCAAGACGCGCCGCCGCTCGGCGTTCCGCCGCGGGACAAACTGGGGCGACGCGCCGCGCCGTTATGGGTAAGACCGGTCCGGCGGATTCGGGCCGGGCGGTGATAGCAACGCATGAACTCGGCAGTCACGCCTTTGGACGCAACAACTGTGGCCGACCACGCAACCGGGAGGATGCCATAACCAAATTGATCGACGGCCGCTAACAGCCCCACGGCGGGACAAGTCATATTCGCGTTACCTATCGGGAACGGCGCCTCTAATTGGGGGCCGTCCAAACATCGGTCCTGGCAGGCGGCGCCTCGGTGAAGCCTCAGCTCCGAGAGCGCCAGAAGCAGCTTTGTCCGGCTCCGGTTTTCCCATCGGGACCCAACCACCTGAAATACCAACAATCGAACCGTCAACGTGGAAAATCGGGCGGAACGCCGTGGAATAGGCGGCGCGACACTGGAAATTCCCGTGGCCCTGATTCGCGAATTTCCGGGCCCGGAAAAGAATTATTATTCATATCGGGTTTCTTGGCTGTTTGGCAAGTTTTCCTTTGAGCTGTGTCCGCGCGGCGACGGTTTTCGCCGCAGGTTTCTGGCATAATCATAACTCATTAACCTCGTTGATCCTAAACACAGTCAGGTTCACGCGTCGCGCAAACGCCGTGACCGCGCCAATGGAATTTGGAAACAGCGGCCCGAACGGCGGCTCGAAAAGCAAACCCGGGGCGAATCGATGGCGGACGGCGCTTTTTTTTGCAAAGCCATTGGCGCGGCAACCGCCATGGCGCTCGGGACGGGTATGGCGGTGCTCGCCGCCGGTTGGCTGACGCTTCTGCCTCCAGCCGAGCGATACTTTGGCTTGCGCGCGGATGCCGCGACGGTTCAGCCCAAGCCGGGAGAGCGTCCGGCCGCCTCCGCGGCAAGGATCGAACAGAGCGGCGATCGCGCCAAGCTCATATTCGAGCTATCCGCGCCTCTGGACGCCACTGCCTTTGTCCTTGCCGATCCTAATCGGGTCATCGTCGATTTGCCGCAAACCGATTTTGCGCTGGACCCGGAGACCGGCAAAGCGGCAAACGCGCCGCACCGGAAAACCGGCCTCATCGCGTCCTTTCGATTCGGGCAGCTCGCACCAGGAAAGTCGCGCATTGTCATCGATCTTGGTGCCCCTGCGCGGGTTTTGCTGGCGGCTTGCGATAAATTGGATAGCGACGGCCACACACGCCTCGTCATCGAGCTAGCCAAAACGGATCGCCGGAGTTTCCAGGCCGCCGTGCAAAGAGCGCGGATCCAATTGGCGGCGCTGGCGCGACCCACGAAGGCCCAAGAGCCCGAGCCGGAATCGGCGAAGCCGGTCATCGTGATCGATCCTGGCCATGGCGGAATCGACCGAGGCGCCATGGTAAATGGCCTCATCGAAAAGGAGCTTGTGTTCGATTTCGCCAGGGCGGTCGCGGCCAAACTCGATGCGGACGGTCGTTTCAAGGTCGTCATGACGCGCGACGACGATAGCTTCGTTCCCCTGTCCGAACGCGTGCGGATGGCGCGCGACGAAAATGCGGCGTTGTTTGTCTCGATTCACGCCGACACTTTGTCAAGCGCGGCCGATGTTTCCGGCGCGACCGTCTACACGCTATCGGATCGCGCCTCCGATGCCGAAGCCGCGCGCGTGGCCGAAAAAGAGAACCAGTCCGATGCGGCGGCCGGACTGGACAAAACCGAGGACGCCAGCGACGTTTCCGGCATTTTGTTCGATTTGACGAAGAGGGAGACTCGCGCGTACAGCCACTTCTTCGCGCATATTTTGGTGAACTACTGGCGAGTCGCGGGGCGGCTCAACAAAAATCCGCGGCGTTCGGCCGGGTTTCGCGTTCTGAAGGCGCCCGACGTTCCGTCCGTCCTTTTGGAACTCGGCTATCTTTCCAACGAAAAAGACGGACTGGCGCTCACTTCGGCGCAATGGCGCGACAAGGCATCGAGCCAAGTCGCGGGGGCAATTGAAGCTTTCTTCGCGGCGCGGGAGAGCGGCGCAACCGTGACCAAGACCGATCCCGATCTGGCGCCGGTTGGAAAAATACCGTCCGCCGGGCCGTGAACTCCAAAATATTTTTGCAGCGAAGAGCAAAATCCGGAATTGAAACCATCGGCGGCTCCTTGCGAACGTTGATACAGGCGATTTTACCGCCCTTGACCGGAGCGCTCCTTTATTCGAAGCGTGCGGCGCCGCGCCATTCGACAAATTTTCAACACAAAAGCGCCGCACGGAGAAGACGGCAAAGTCGGCGTTGGGCGATCACAAGTCGCCCGCTGCGGTTCCAAACCCAGCATTCGCCGGGCGGGCGCGGCGATCCAGCCGGGATATTCGGATATCGAGGCCTTTATTTGGCTTGGTTTCACGTGGCCTTATGGATGAGCGGTCGCCGTCGAGCGCCGGTGTTGTTTTTAGGTCCGCTATATTATTGATTTCGCCCGGAATGAGTTTCCGGAATTCAAAGGGCCAGGTTGCATGCGGCATATAACCCGTTTCCTCGGTTTCGTTTTCGCGACTGGCGCGATCGTGTTCGTCATTGGGGCTTGCGCGGCGGGGCTCTTGGTTTGGAAATTCGAACGAGGCCTGCCGGATTATACGACGCTCAAGGATTACGAACCGCCGGTGATGACGCGGGTCCATGCGAGCGACGGATCGCTCATCGCCGAATATGCCCGCGAGCGGCGTCTTTATCTTCCGGGCGCCGCCATCCCGGCCCTTGTCAAGGAGGCGTTTATCTCCGCCGAGGACAAGAATTTCTACACCCACGCCGGCGTCGATCCGGAACGCATTGTTCGCGCCCTTATCGTGTTCCTTCAAGGCGACAGGCATGTCCAAGGCGCCTCGACCATCACCCAGCAGGTCGCCAAGAATTTTCTGTTAACGAACGAGCGGTCCTTCGCGCGCAAGATCCGGGAGGTGCTTCTCTCGTTTCGGATCGAGGGCGCCTATTCCAAGGACAAGATTCTCGAGCTTTATCTCAACGAAATTTATCTCGGGCTCGGGAATTACGGTGTGGCCGCCGCGGCGCTGAACTACTACGGCAAGTCCGTGCATGAGCTTACGAT
>JBOHJT010000212.1:0-5933 GCA_050728715.1 Methylocella sp. | reverse complement strand
CCTTGCCGCGGCTTTCCCAGCTGTCGCGGCCGAAGCCGCGCGTGCCGCGCGCGATCCGGGTGCCGAAGCAAGCGATGCCTTGGAGCGGCTTGACACGTCACGCCGAAAATTCGAGGCCGAAAAGCGCGACCTTGACGAGGCCAGTGCCCGGCGCGCGCGTCTCGCCGAGAGCATCCTCTATCAAACCCCCGGGTCGCAGGTGGATACCTATACATGCGCCAACAAGGCCCGGATCAAGCGCCTTCTCGCCAAGCTCGGCATCGCGGGCGATCCGCTCCTGGCCTACAAGGATATGGCCGGGACGATCGCTAGCACGCCTGGGTGGGCGCGACGCGCCGGTTTCGTGCTGCGGGCTTTTTTTGCCTTCAAGGGGCAAAGAAAGTTGATCGCAACGGCGATCCTTTTGCTCGTTTCGGGCGCCGGTCTTGGTTTCGCTATTGACGGGCAGACCGCCTGGCTTGGCTGGCTGCGGGCCAACGAAACCACCGCTTCACTCGCGAGCTGGCTCGAAGCTCGCATGGATTTGCTGGCAAGCCTGCGCGGAATCATTTTCCTTGGCGCGGCGATCGCCCTCGGCATCAATGTCTGGCGGGCCTCGCGTTTGCTTCAGCTCGTCTTTCGCGGCGAGGCCTTGCTGCGAGCCGATCTTACGATCGCCCGGCGCGAGACGGACGGCCTTTTCGCCCACCAGGCGCGCCGCGTGGAGGCCCTTGCCGCCGAAGTGAACACGCTTTCCCGCCTCGCCGCCGAGGCGGAAAGGCGGGCGGGCGACGCGCATCCGGTTAGCTCCACGCTCGCCGGGCCCTCGCCTTTCGCCATCGATACCGCGACACGGCAAGCGCAAGCCTTCGCGGCGGCCGTTGGCGCAATGATCGCAAGGCCCCGCGAAACGCGCCCCGGGAAGAGCGGCGGCGGGGCGCCGGGGCGAATTGTCTTGGCTCTCGATCATCTCGATGCCGTGCCCGCTTCCCGTGGGCGTGAAATTCTTGTTTCCGCGCGGTCCTTGTTCAACCAAGGATTTGTATTGTTGATCGCGGCCGATCCGGCACGGCTCGCCGGCGCGGCAGGCGAGACCGCGCCGAGCCTCGACAAATGGATCCAGGTGCCGTTCCAGATCGGCGAGATCACGTCGCGCGCCAATTATGCGACTCTGGTCCGCGCGATTCTCGACGGTCAGGGCAGCCTGGAGCCGCCGGTTCGCGATGCGGAGACATCGGCGCTCCCGGCACTCGACCAGCCGTTGTCCGCCGCCGAAACCCAACTTCTCGCCGATTTGGCGCCGCTCGCGGGCAGTTCGGCCCGCGCATTGAAGCGCTTCGTCAACCTCTACCGCCTCACCCTGTCGGCAGGCCCGAATCATCATGGCGCGCTCGCCCTGATGCTGGCCCTGGACGCCGGCGGCACGCCATCCGAGATCGCCGCCATGAGCGACGCGCTGTCCTGCCCCGAGCCCGAGGCGGATCTCGACCTTCATCAATGTGGCGCGCGCCTTGTCGCGGCGCTGGCCGCGGTGCGATCCGCGCAAGGGAAAGTAAGTGTCGCCGCCGCGCGGCGCGCGGCCGCGACCGTCCGGATGTTCTCGTTCAACAGTTGAGGCAGCGGCGCCGTGGCCTATGTTATGCCCGCCCGTGCGTATAGTCCTGAACCGCATGGGGAGGCGGCCTCAGGAAGGCGGCGAAGCGCTCCTTGATGACGCTGTAGCACTCGCACGCCGCCCTTTCGAGGCCGGAACGATCGAGAACTTGCATTTTTCCCCGGCGATAGGTGATGAAGCCGGCCGTCTGCAGCTCATGCGCGGCAAGCGTCACCGCCTTGCGACTGACGCCCATCATCGCGGCCAAAAACTCGTGCGTGTATACCAATTCTTCGCCGTCCGCCCGGTCATGCATCATGAGGAGCCAGCGGCAGATCCTCTCTCGCGTTGAGTGCATGGAATTGCACGCGACGGTCTGCTGAACCTGCGCGAGCTGCGTCTCGGAATAGCTGACGAAGAGATTGCGAACGTGCGCGCTTTGCTCGAATTCCAGTTGCAAAACCTTGATCGGGACGCGAATCAGGTCGCCCCGCAGTTGGACAAGACTTCGATTGAAGGAGGTGCGGCTATACATGGCCGCGAAGAGACCGAAAGCGCCTTCCCGCCCGATGTTCGCGGTCTCGATCGCCGACCCGTTCTCCAGAACCGTCAGCAACGAGAGGACGGCGCCATCGGGGAAATAGGCGTGATTGAGGACGCCGCCCGCCTCGCACACGGTGGTGCCAAGCTTGACCTCGACTTGCTCAAAATAGGGTGCCAGCCGCTCGCGGCTGGCCGGCTGAATTGCGCCCAGCAACCGGTTGCCATGCGTAACAGCTGTTTGTTTTTTCTCCATGTCCCCTCCCAAGGAAACTCGTAACCCCCGGCGCGCGGGAACAACAAATGGCCAAACGAGGTCAAGCTAGCGCCTCGCGGCGCTCCTGCGAGTCACAACGCATATATCGTTTTGCTTTGTGGTGCAAGCCACAGACGGACAGGCTAAACGCGGCGTGGCCTATGCTATTTCCGCCCCCGCGTATGTTCCTGAACCGCCTCGAAGGGGGGAGTCAAGAAGGCGGCGAAGCGCTCCATGATGACGCGGTAGCACTCGCACGCCGCCTTTTCGAGGCCGGGACGATCGAGAACTTGCATTTTCCCCCGGCGATAGTTTATGAGGCCGGCCGTCTGCAGCGCCTGCGCGGCAAGCGTCACCGACTTGCGATTGATGCCCATCATCGCGGCCAAAAACTCGTGCGTATATACCATGTCTACGCCGTCGGTCCGGTCATGCATCATGAGAAGCCACCGGCATATCCTCTCTTGAATTGTGTGCATGGAATTGCACGCGACCGTCTGCTGAATCTGAGCGAGCAGCGTCTCGGAATAGCTGACGAAGAGATTGCGAATGTGCGGGCTTTGCTCGAATTCTCGTTGCAAAACCTTGATCGGGACGCGAATCAGACCGCCCTCCAGTTGGACAAGACTTCGATTAAAGGAGACGCGGCTATACATGGCCGCGAAGAGACCGAATGCGCCTTCCCGCCCGATGTTCGCGGTCTCGATCGCCGACCCGTTCTCTAAAACCGTCAACAACGAGAGGACGGCGCCATCGGGGAAATAGGCGTGATTGAGGACGCCGCCCGCCTCGCAAACGATGGCGCCAAGCTTGACTTCCACATTCTCAAGATGGGGAGCGACCCGCGCGCGGCTGGCGCTCTCAAATGCACCCAGCAACCGGTTCCTATGCGGAACAGCATTTAGTTTTTTGTCCATGTCCGGTCCCAAAAGACTTCGCATCGCGCAGCGGGATTGAACGACGAAAGGCCCCCAGGAGTCAAGGTTGCGAAGTGATGGTTGATATTTTTATTGTTATCCTTTGTTACACAGGCCACAGACAGGACAAGCATAATCACTGTAGACTACAATCCATGAACTACGAACTCTGGTTTTTGGACGACGCGCGGCGCGCGCAGCACGCGTGCGAGGCGGACATCGAAACCGAATCCGTCGCAATTTCGTGGATGCGGATCGTAGGCAAGCGCTGGGCTCGGCATTACGACTGGGTTGCAGTGGAGTTGTGGTGCCAAGGGCGGCTTGTCGCTCGGGTCCCAACTCCCATGTTCGATGAGTCGCGCGTCCACGCCCACCAGCAGGCTGCGACCGCAATCACACAAAATTTGTATTTCTAGGCGTCCCGGCATCTCGCCACTGGGCCTGGGCGGAGGATGGCGGACGAGAGCGTCCCACGGCGCCCGGCGGCCGCGATGACCGGCACAGCCAAAGAGACGCATCCGGTCATCCGGCCCGCAACCGGTTCCTCGGTGCAACAGCTGTTTGTTTATTAGCCATGTCGAGCCCCGAAATCGTTCACAACGCGCGGCGGGGATGAACCGCGAACGGCAACAAGGGGTCAAGTTGGGACCGTAAGGACGCAGCTCAACGCCAACCGCCGGACTTTGGGATCATTCAACGCGTCCGCGTCCGCGACTAGGACACCGCGATTTCAGCGCCGGCGGTTCCCGCAACCATCCAGCCGCGATTCTTGCGGCGGACCCCCGTCAACCTGGTCGCGCCCGCGGTAACAGCTGTGCGGGGCTGGGCGCGACGGCGGCCCGGCTCCCGCCGTGCGGCGGCATCTTGAAGCCCAAGCCAGATCGGCAAACACCACAATTTCTCGGCGGGCGGGCTCGCGATTCAATTCGTCTGCTATAGTCCTATCGGACTTCGCGGGGGTCGTGATCTTGATCGACGCTTGGCTATCACAACCGCTTCCGGCGTTGATTTTGATTTTGGCGGCCTTTTATAGCGCCTCCGCCTTCGTGTTGGTCCGCCTTTCGTTCGGCGCCACGGCGGGACCCTGGGTGCGAAGCTTCCGAGGCGTCGTGGCGCCCTACTTCGCTGCGATCGTCACCATATTCAGCATTCTCACCGGATTTCTCGCGAACGACGTCTGGGATCGCAACCGGCGCGCGGCGGCAACGGTGCGCGGGGAAGGCGCCAGTCTTGTCTCCCTCCATGCCCTGGCCGCCGCCTTGGGCGCGCCGCACGTTGCGATCGACCGCGCCATCCGGGCCTATGCGATCGCCGTTATCGACATGGAATGGCCGCGCATGGAGAACGGCGAAGCGTCGCCCGAGGCCGAAGACGCACAAGACGAATTGTTGCAAACCGTCGCGCAATCCGACATTGCGCCTGGCAACGCGGCGCTCGACGGCTTTTTGCTCGACACCGCGTTGAGGATCAGGGAGGCGCGCGGCGAACGGTTGGCGTTAAGCTCCGATTTTTCGGAAAACTTTAAATGGACAAGCGTTCTCTTGATGGCCGTGATGGCGCAGATCAGCCTTGCCGCGGTGCATCTCGACGAGGCGCGCGCCCAGATCGCCGGCATGGTCATTTTCACCACCAGCATCATCCTCGTGATCGGATTGATCGCGGCCCACGAAGGGCCTTTCCAACCGCCGCTCGGCATCTCGCCGGCCCCGATCGCCAAGGTTCTCGACATCGTGCCGGATAGTTAAAGTCTCGCCGGATTGTTGGCACCGGCGGGCGAATTCCACGACCGCTAGCGTTCCGGAACGAGCATCCCCGCCAGCCGGAGCAACAACGCGATGGCCGCGCCGGCGAATGGTGCGGATGCTTGCCAAAAAGTCCGTGACTTTTTGCCCGCCCTGGACAAAGGAGGGCCCGGATGGTTTCGACCGGATTTCAACCCCACGCCAACCGCCGGCCGCGACAGGGAAGATCCGCCGGAGACAACGGACTTGGAAAAGGCAACCGCCGTAAGGGCGGCGGTTTGAGATTGCGCTGGACCCGCCGCCAAGGGTGAATTCGTGCCCGCTTTCCGTCCCGATTTCGATCGATCCGGTCTTGATCGAGCCCGCCAAAAAAGCCTCCAGCAATTTGCCCGTGGTGCTCGCCTACGCAACGCATCCCGCCCGAAAGCCAAGCCGGAGGTCTTCTACTGTTCGATGGCTGGGGGCATAAGGAGAACAGCGCGTGCCTGCCAAGCTCGTTCCGCAAATAATAATTAATGGAACGATTTCACCAAAACAGTGTTTTGCCCTCAACTGTCTTTCGACTTGTTAACGGCGTTGGAGCTAGATCGTTCATTCGCATTCGGCGACGGCCCCAATTGGCAGCAAGGAAGCAACAAGGGAGAATGGTATGAAACGATTCGGTGCATTGGCGGCCTCCGCCGCGCTCGGCGCCGCGCTGCTCGCGAGCGGTCCCGCCTTGGCATTCCGGGGCGGCGGCCTTGGCGGTGGCGGCTTCCATGGCGGTGGATTTGGCGGCGGCGGCTTCCATGGCGGCGGTTTTGGCGGCCACATGGGTGGTTTTGGCGGCCGTATGGGCGGTTTTGGTGGCCACATGGGCGGTCTTGGCGGCGGCTTTGCCGGCCGGAGTGTCGCAATGCGGGGCT
>JBOHJT010000211.1:0-5991 GCA_050728715.1 Methylocella sp. | reverse complement strand
CCGCGACAATATGAAATACGAGCTCGCCCAGATGGTTCAGCGCGGCCATCATTATGCGATTGTCGACGAGGTCGATTCGATCCTCGTCGACGAGGCCCGGACGCCGTTGATCATTTCGGGCGCGTCCGACGACAGGTCCGACCTCTATATGGCGATCGATAAGGTCATTCCGCGCCTCACGGCGGAGGATTTTGAACTCGACGAGAAACAACGCACGACGAATCTGACCGAGGCTGGCAATGAACATATGGAGCAATTGCTTAGAGCAGCCGGGGTCCTGACCGAAGGCTCGCTCTACGAGGCCGCCAATGTCACGATCGTGCATCACGTCAACCAGGCCTTGCGCGCGCATAAATTGTTCAAGCGCGACAAGGATTACATCGTGCGCAAGGGCGAAGTCGTCATTATCGACGAGTTCACCGGCCGGATGATGCCCGGCCGCCGCTATTCCGAAGGACTCCATCAGGCGCTCGAAGCCAAGGAGCATGTGGCGATCCAGCCCGAGAACGTGACGCTCGCGTCGATCACCTTCCAGAATTATTTCCGCCTCTACGGCAAACTCGCCGGGATGACCGGAACGGCGGCGACGGAGGCGGATGAATTCGCAGATATCTATAAGCTCGATGTCGTCGAGATACCGACCAACCTGCCGGTGAGGCGCGACGACGAGGACGATGAAGTCTATCGCACGGCGGAAGAAAAATTGCGTGCGATCATTCGCGAGATCGAGGCCGCCAACGCGAAGTTCCAGCCAATGCTCGTCGGCACGACGTCGATCGAGAAATCCGAGCAGCTCGCCGAGGCGATGCAAAAGCAGGGTTACAAGCAGATCGATTTTCTCCAGCCAGAAGCGTTGCAAAAACTCTACGCGGCGGCGCGGTCGGACGAACCCTCAAAGCTTTTCGCGGTGTTGAACGCGCGCTTCCACGAGCAGGAGGCCTATATCGTCGCCCAGGCTGGCGTGCCAGGCGCGATCACGGTCGCGACCAACATGGCTGGCCGCGGCGTCGATATTCAGCTCGGCGGCAATGTCGAAATGCGGGTCGCGCAAGAATGCGCCGAACTGCCGCCAGGCCCCGAGCGCGAGGCGAAGGAAACCGGGATCCGGACCGAGGTCGAAACGTTCCGCGAGAAAGCAATCGCCGCCCGCGGCCTTTACGTCATCGGCACCGAACGCCACGAGAGCCGCCGGATCGACAACCAGCTGCGCGGCCGTTCCGGGCGGCAAGGCGATCCGGGACGCTCGAAGTTCTTCTTGTCGCTGAAGGACGATCTCATGCGGATTTTTGGGTCCGACCGGATGGAGTCCATGCTCGTCAAGCTTGGTCTCCAGGAGGATGAAGCAATCGTCCATCCCTGGATCAACAAGGCCTTGGAAAAGGCCCAGCAAAAAGTCGAAGCGCGCAATTTCGACATGCGCAAGAACGTTCTGAAATACGACAACGTGATGAACGATCAGCGCAAGGTCGTCTTCGAGCAGCGCCGCGAGATGATGGCGCAAGAGTCGCTCGAAGAAATGATTTCCGACATGCGTCAGGGTGTCGTCGACGATCTTATCACCAAACATATTCCCCGCGATTCCTATCCGGAGGCCTGGGACATCGAGGGTTTGAAGCAATCGGTCCATGCCGCGTTCAACCTCACGCTTCCGCTCTCCGATTGGGTCAAGGAAGAAGGGATCGCCGAGGAGGAAATGCAAGAGAGGCTGCGGAAGGCGGCCGACGACGTCTATGCCGCGCGCGTCGATAGGAACGGCGCCGAAGTTACGCGTTATGTCGAAAAGCAGATCATTCTGCAAGCGCTCGATCATCTGTGGCGCGAGCATCTCGTGACGCTCGATCATTTGCGGCAAGTTATCGGCTGGCGCGGCATGGCCCAGCGCGATCCGCTGAACGAATACAAATCCGAGGCCTTCGAGCTTTTCGGCGAACTCATTACCCATCTGCGGGAAATGACGACGGCGCAGTTGAATCGCGTCGAGGTTGCCTTCGAGCCGCCGCCTCCGATGGAGGCGCTGGAGGTTTCTCATGCCGATGCATCGGCTTATCCGGACCGCGCGATCCACGCCGCATTCGGGCCCCCGCGCGCCGCCCCCGCGGTTTCGCGGGCTGCCAAGCCGGTTCTCGGCGGGTCCGGGGCGGATGCCACCGAAACGCTTGTCCGCGAGCCGCCGGAGGAGCGGGCGGTCTATGGCAAGGTGGGGCGCAACCAGCCTTGTCCCTGCGGCTCGGGCCGGAAATATAAGCATTGCCATGGCGCGGCCGCGTGAAGGCTGCGTGCGGTGCGATCGATTGACTTGCATCAAGGTGCAAGACCGGCTAGCAGCCTAGCGTGACTGGCCTGGAACCCAAAGGGGATAATGAAGTTCTATTCCCGGGGAGGGCACTGGGAATCAGGAGCATCGTGATGAAAGTTCAAGTCTCGCGGCATTTGTCCGGTCTTTGCGTCGGCACAGCGATCGCATTCGCGGCGTTCGCGGCATCCGCCCAACCCGCTCCCATGACGGGAGACGATATGAAGGGGGGAGCGATGACGATGGGCGGCGGCATGATGGACGTCGACATGCCCCACATGATGCGAATGATGTCAAATATGCACGAGAAGTTGTCGCACGCCGGAGATCGTGTCGCGGCCCTCAAGACCAGCCTCAAGATCACCGAGGCGCAAACCTCGGCATGGAACAAATTCGCCGATGCCCTCCTTGCGGCGGCCAAGTCGATGGACGAGTCGATGGAAAGCATGCAAAGGCGGATGATGCAGACTGGCGCCACAGCGACACTGCCCCAGAAACTCGAAAACCATGCGAAAATGGCGGCCGAACATCTGGCAAATCTGCACGCGATCAAGGCCGCGCTCGATCCGCTTTACGCGTCGTTTAGCGACGAACAGAAGAAGCTCGCCGACGAGCAAAAGATCGGCCCGATGGGCGTGATGTGACCGTGCGCCCGCCTCTCCGCCACGCCCTTACACTGAGCACGCATTTGGCTTGGAGGCATCATGGCCAGGCTTGACCATGGCTTGATCAGGGGACCGGCATGACGCGCGGTGCCTTGCGGTAAATGTTTCGAGACCTGTGCGCAAGTGCTTGCCGGTGCTTGCAGCGGATTGCGGCCCAGGATTCCTTCTGCCCATCTTGATTTGGAGGGCGTCATCGCACAGCGGCGGATTGGACAGGAAGAACTCTGTCTTGGCGCGGAAGAGGAGCGCTAAACGAGCCTCGATGAACTTGCCGCGTTGATCGATTGGCCGCAGGCGGATCAGGTATTGGCGTCGAGTCTTGGCGTCGCTCTATCCGTCCGCAAAAGGCGAGAAGGCGTGGCCGCCTTTGGCAGTTCAAAGCCCTCATGCTCGCGACTTGGTCTGATCTTTCCGGCGTGGGATTGGCGGAAGCGCTCTCTGACCGGGCGAGCTTCCGCCGCTTTTGCGGCTTTGCCCGCGATGAAGAGACCCCCGAGCGCACCGCAGACGTAGCGTTTCCGCCGCCACTTGGCTGGCCTCTACTTCGCTGTTGGCGAATTCCGTGATTACGGTTTAAAATTAAAGACGGTTCCTCCCAAGATCCGGAGGTTGGGCATGACGGCCGAAGACAGATTGGCGGCGATGGGGATCTCGTTGCCCTCTCCGGCGGCGCCTGTCGCCAATTATCTTCCTTTTGTCGTTTGCAGCTCGCTTCTCGCCATTTCCGGCCAGCTCCCCATTGGTCCAACTGGCAAGCTCGATCCCGCGCATAAAGGCAAACTCGGGGTTGAGGTTTCAAGCAAAGCCGGACAAGCGGCGGCGCGCTTGTGCGCCATAAATATCCTCGCGCAAGCCAAGGCCGCCTTGGGCGATCTCGACAGGATTTCGCGTTGCGTGAGGCTAGGTGGTTTCATCAATGCGGCGCAGGGGTTCGCAAATTTGGCCGGCGTGATGAATGGCGCCTCGGATTTCATGGTGGAGGTCTTGGAGGAAAAGGGCCGCCACGCAAGATCGACGGTCGGCGTTGCCGAATTGCCGTTGGATAGCGCCGTCGAGATCGAGGCGCTGTTTGAGATCGCGGGCATTTGACGGGGAACGATAGATGCGCCGGACTGGCTAGAGCGCGTCCCATCAAATGGAATCATTTGATCGATAAGGACTAGCTCAAAATCAAAGAGTTGGAGCATGTCAGAATCGAAAAAGTCGAGCAACTTTTTCGGGACATGCTCTCACGGCGCGGCCGATCGCGCACCGGGGCCTTGATTCCAAACATAGCCGAAAATATTCTCGCCGCCGCCAGGACCGCAATCAATCCCTGTGGCCCACAATGTTCTTCCTATCCTGGCGGAAAACGGTCACTTTCGGTTCAGGCGTTCGTTGACGAGAAACTCGAAAGCCCGGACGTAGGCCCTGTCGTCATCGCCGCGGAACTGGGCATCGGCATGAGCGATAAATTTGCCGGTCGCGAGATCGGCGACATAAAGATCGACGGAGGAGATCAAGGTCGAGACCTTATGCACAACCGCGAGGGCCGCCAGCTCGGCACCGGCGTCGCGCGCGACATCGCGCCAGCATTCGTTGCAATTGTAACGCGGTTCGGTCGCCGCAATTCGTGCGGCGAAGCGCGAAAGATCGACGCTGCGGTAGCGGCCAGTGTGCTCCATAAGCTCGGTAAGTTTATTCGTGGCGAGCTTTAGCCGCTCCGCCTGGCCTGGCTTTGCACCTTCTCCGCTGGTATCCCACAGCTCAACCGGAAATACCGCCGTCGCGCGGGGCTCGCTGGCCAGCGGTGTCGCGCCTGGCGGCACGATCACAACAAAAGACGCGATTAGTGCAAACGCCGCAACTTTTCGCATAACGCGGACATGCGCATAAGCGCCCCCCGTTGGAGAAGACCAAACTCTCGACCCGCGATAACGGTAGCGCGGCGTCTGGCGAAACTACGATCGCTGGCGCGAGGCCGCGGGCTCCGGGGCCTTCCGAGCTGCTTCGACCATATCCCAACGGGTCTTAAAAATCGTGTCGCAAAGGCCGGGAGAGCCAAAACCATCGCTGAAGCTAACATTGCTTCGGCGATGATGCTCGCCATGCGCCTTGCTGGTCACCAGATAGGAGAGCCAAGCCAATAGCCTGGAACCGGCCCCATTGGGTCGCCGCAAGCGAACCGCGAAATCATATCCCGAATGTTCGTAGAGGCCCCCGATCGCGCCGAGACTGGCGGCCGTAAAATGAAACAAAACATCGGCTCCCGCTCCAATGAGCGCCAGCGGCAGAAGATAGGGCAGGACGATCTCAAGAAAGAAATCCGCTGGACTCATGTAGCAGGCGCTGATCGCCTTGCTCGCGCCGGTCGAGTGATGCACGCCGTGCCCGAGTATTCGGATCAAGCCAGGCCGATGTAGCACAAAGCGGTGGAAAACATATTGAACAATGTCGTGCCCAATAAGCATGACCGCCATTCCGGCAACAAAATGCAAAGCGCTTATATGCGGCGCGCCAGTGAATGCCAGGCCCGCGTGCTGGAGCACAACCATTGCTGGAAGCAAGACAAGGATTTGATTGAATAAAACGCGCGGCAACAGCTCGAAATAGCCAAGCCGGTCGCTGTTGCGCACCTTGAAGGACGCGAGCACACCCGTCCGGTCGCTCCATTCGAAAAACAGCCCAACCCCATGAAAGACGGCCATTTGGGCCGCCCAAACGAGGACCGAAAGCGGCAGCCACCAAGGGAAATTAGAACTCACGCCGAAAATGTCCGTTTGTGCCTAGGGACGATTCTCACGATCCTAGCTGGCCGGGCGGGCAACGGCAAATCCTTGGAACGGATGTCGATCCGGTCAGCGGAGCGGGTTTTTCACGAGCGTATTAGGAAGAGCGGTGCAAGATTAAATGACGCCACTCATTTTCCTAATTAAAGATGACCAGCCTTAGAGTCCGTCTCGAAAGTTTATGAAGGATTACAGAGTTTTCTGAGCATGAACCGGATAGAGGCGAAGCGGAGGAATGTGAAGGCGCTGTGGTTGCGGTTTTCCC
>JBOHJT010000210.1:0-6012 GCA_050728715.1 Methylocella sp. | reverse complement strand
GATCGGGGAAGACGGCGCGGTCTATTTTAGAGCAATGGTTTCTGGGAGGCGGCGGGTTGTCATGGGAGCTAATGAATGCTCCCGCCCACAATGTGTATGTTTTTAGCATTATCCAGCCGATCCCAAATAAAGGCCTCACTATACGGTGATTTTCCGTGCGCGCCTGGTAATGGTTGCCATCTGTCTCACGGCGGCATTCTTCTGCAACGCCAGCGCTTCGCCCAAGACCATAACCGTTTACGGGAGGCCAGTCTACGAAGCGGTACAAGACTAGGTGTCTCACATGGCGCGGGGGCGGCGAAGATCGAGGGTCAGCGGGAATTCGGCGCAACGCTCCTCGGGCGGCACATCTAACGCGCCAGGCGTGTGGCCATGCGCCTGGAAACGCGCCAGGCGGCGCGCTTCCGCCTCAAAGCTGTTCACCGGAAAGGTCTCGTAGTGGCGCCCGCCCGGATGGGCGACATGATAGACGCAGCCGCCAAGCGCGCGGCCGTTCCAGCCATCGACGAGATCGAAGGTCAAGGGGGCATGGACAGGAATTGTGGGATGCAGGCCATTGGGTGGCCGCCAGGCCTTGAAGCGCACGCCGCCGACCGCTTCACCAAAAATCCCGGTCGCGGTCATGGGGACGCGGCGCCCGTTGCAGGCGACGGCGTGGCGGCCTTGCACCAGTCCGCTCACCTTTATTTGCAAACGCTCCACCGAGGAATCGACGTAACGCACGGTTGCGCCTGCCGCGCCTTGCTCGCCCATCACTTGCCAGGGTTCGAGCGCTTGGCGCACTTCGAGCCTGACGCCGCCATGCTCGATGGCGCCGAAGAACGGGAAACGGAACTCATGCTGCGCCTCGAACCAGGCGGGATCGAACGCATAGCCCGCCCGCCCGAGATCGGCGAGGACACCCAAGAAATCCTGCCAGACGAAATGCGGCAGCATGAAACGATCGTGCAGCGCCGTGCCCCAACGCACTAAGCCACCTTGCTGGGGTTGTTGCCAAAACCAGGCGGCGAGCGCCCGCAGCACCAGTTGCTGGGCGAGACTCATCCGCGCGTCCGGCGGCATCTCGAAGGCCCGGAATTCGGCCAATCCAAGCCGCCCCGAGGAACTGTTTGGCGAATAAAGCTTGTCGATGCAGATCTCCGCGCGATGCGTGTTGCCTGTCACATCGACAAGCAGGTTGCGGAACAAGCGGTCGGCAAGCCACGGCGGCGCCGGTTCGCCCGCGCTGGGCGTGTTGGCAAGCGCGATTTCGAGCTCATAAAGCTGATCGTGCCGGGCCTCGTCGACGCGCGGCGCCTGGCTCGTCGGGCCGATGAAGAGCCCCGAGAAGAGGTAGGATAGCGAAGGATGGCGCTGCCAATAGAGGATCAGGCTCTTGAGCAGGTCGGGCCGCCGCAACAGCGGCGAATCGGCGGGCGTGGGTCCGCCCAGCACGACATGATTGCCCCCACCAGTGCCGGTGTGGCGTCCATCGGTCATGAATTTGTCGGCGCCAAGCCGCACCTGACGGGCGTCCTCGTATAGGCCATTGGTTGTGTCGACGAGCGCGCGCCAGCTACCCGAGGGATGGATGTTGACCTCAATAACCCCGGGATCTGGCGTCACCTTGATGACGTTGATGCGCGGATCGGCAGGCGGCGGATAGCCTTCGATATGCACTGGCAGACCCGCCGCCTCGGCGCTCGCTTCGACCGCCGCGAGAAGCTCGAGGTAGTCCTCCAACGTTTTGACCGGCGGCATGAAAACGCAAAGGACACCGTCGCGCGGTTCGACCGACATCGCCGTGCGCACGGCGCCCTCGATCGCCTCCTGCTCGATGCGTTCCTGCCGTGCGCCGGCCGCCGCCGCCGCGCGCTCAAAATGCTGGGCGATCTCCGCGCGGTCCGGCAGGCCTCCGCGGACTTCCAGCGGGTCCTGCTCGAGGATAGACGGATAAGACGATTCAGGGACCCATGGCAGCGACGGCAAGGGCAACCGGTAGCCGGCTGGGGAATCGCCAGGGACGAGAAAGAGGTTGCCGCGCCGCAAGGCCCATTTTTCGCTTTGCCAACGCGGCCGCGCCGCGGCGCCCGGCGGGCCAGCTTGCGCGTTCCAGCGCTGCACCGGCAGGACATAGCCGACGGGTTTGGTAAGTCCCCGCGCGAAAGTCCGGATCATCCGGCCGCGCTCTTCCGGATCCTCGATTTTCGGATCGAGCGGATCGGTATTTCCCGGCAGATTGGCCTCCTTGACGAGCCACGCCGCGGGGTCTTCATAGGCGGGCAAGATACATCCGGACTCAATGTCGAGCCTTTCGGCTATGCCGGCGGCGAGAATTAAGGCTTCCGCCGTTTGTTTCTCGACGAGTGCAACGCTGACACCGGACGAAGTCTCAGGTCCGGCCGGCGCGGTCAGAGCTACGTCGGCGACGAAGGCGGAATTGTTCCACAAAGGAGTGCCGTCCTTGCGCCAATAAAGCGCGAAGTTCCAGCGCGGCAGACTCTCGCCTGGATACCATTTGCCTTGGCCATAGTGCAGCAAGCCGCCGGGCGCGAAACGCGCCTGCAAGCGGCGGATCAGTTTGTCGGCAAACGAGCGTTTCGCCGGTCCGACGGCGGCGGTGTTCCATTCCTCCGATTCGAAGTCGTCGATCGAAACGAAAGTCGGCTCGCCGCCCATCGTCAGGCGGACGTCGCCGCGGACGAGATCGGCATCGATTTGTTCGCCAAGCGCGTCGAGCTTCGCCCAGGCGGACTCCGAAAAAGGCAGCGTGATCCGGGGCGCCTCGCCAACGCGGGTAACCCGCATGTCGAAATGAAAATCGACATTGGCCGGCTCGACCAGCCCGGAAATCGGCGCGGCGGAGCGATAATGCGGCGTCGCGGCGACCGGCAAATGCCCCTCGCCGCACAACATTCCCGAGGTCGCGTCCATCCCGATCCAGCCGGCGCCGGGCAGATAAACCTCGGCCCAGGCATGCAGATCGGTAAAATCCTTTTGGGTGCCTTTCGGCCCGTCCACCGGCTCGATGTCGGCGCGCAATTGGATGAGATAGCCCGAGACAAAACGCGCGGCTAAGCCGAAATGGCGCAAGATCTGAACGAGCGCCCAGGCCGAATCGCGGCAGGAGCCGGAGCCAAGCTTTATGGTTTCCTCCGGCGTCTGGACGCCTGTCTCCATCCGGATCAGATAGCGGATCGACTTCCGCAACGAGGTATTTAGATCAACGAGAAAATCAACGACGCGAATGGAGGCCGTGGGCAAGCCCGCGATATAGGCCGCAAGGCGCGGGCCCGGCGGTTCGGCATCGAGGTAGGGCGCGAGCTGCGCCTTCAATTCGGGCTCATAGGCGAAGGGAAATTGCTCGGCATAGGGTTCGATGAAAAAGTCGAAAGGGTTGATGACCGCGAGTTCGGCGGTCAGATCGACCTCGATCTTGAATTCCGTCACTTTCTCGGGAAAGACGAACCGCGCTTGCCAATTGCCATGTGGGTCCTGCTGCCAGTTCACGAAATGCTCGGCCGGCGTCACCTTCAACGAATAGGCGGGGATTTTCGTGCGGCAGTGCGGCGCCGGGCGCAGCCTGATGGTCTGCGGCTCAAGCACGACCGGCCGGTCATACTTATAGTGGGTGATGTGATGGATGGCCGCGGAAATGGTCACGTTCTATGGTCCGGGTGCCGGAATCGGCCCGGCCAGTATTAATGCTGCGCCGCAAAACTGCAAGCCACCCATCGGCCGCCGCGCTCCATGGCTATCAATCGCGGCTGGCATAAATGAGCGTCCCGCCGGGCAGCGATCGCACGCCGGGTGTGAGCTTCGCGGGTTCGATCTTATTGTGCCCCATGATGTGCGCCACCGGGACTCCTTCCGCCAACAGGTAATCGGCGATGATACGGCGATGGCAGCGCCACCACACAGCTTCAGCACACATAATGGCGCAGCAATTGTCGCGGGCGAGCGCTCGCAGTTCGCCCAATCCCATCCGGAACGCGTCAGTTGCCGCGTAATCGGCGTAGTTTCGAAAAGCCGCGACCCGCCAGAGCGTATTGGGCGATGGCATCGTTCCCTTTGTTCGGTGGCGCAGACCGCCAAGGGCGGGCAGATGACGATAGGTGATCCCAGCGTCAGCGAGCGCTTCCGGGAGAGCATCGGCGTTGAACTGCGGATTCGTCCGCGAATGGGGAACAGAGCGTACATCGACGAGCAGATCGACCGCGGCCTGCCTGAGCAAAGCCACGAATTCGGCGATCGTGCGCGTCGAATGGCCTATCGTGAAGATTGTCGGCATCGCCTGGGACTGTCGCACACAGGTTTTTGCGAGGCGGGCGGCGCTACCGCCGCACGTGCATGAAGCCGATCACGTAAAAGGTCACCGGCACGAACCCCAGGAATATGAATGAACGCCCAACTGTACCGAAGCCTCGGCGTCGTCTTGCACTTCTGGCAGTAAGTTTTCGTCGCGAAAGGTCGTCGGCAGGTTCCGGGAATGCGCCAGTGCGCGCGATTTGGTGCGCAAAAAAGTGAACCGTTTCCCTATTCCTCTTCTGAGAAGAAATCTTCGTCAATCCGCTCAAATTCGACCGCGCGGCTAACCCGGACCCCGACATTGTGCTCGATCATGAGATCGGCGAGCTTGTGGCCGTCGATCAGGATCACGCGTTGCGCCAAGTGGCGCGCATAGTCGATAGCGTTCTGACTGAACCTTGAGGTCGTGACGAACACGCCTTTCGCCGCACCAAGCCCAACGAGACTGCCGACGAAACCTTGCACCTCGGGGCGGCCAATGGAACTGCTTTGCGCGAAGTATTTGGCCTGCACATAGACACGGTCGAGACCGAGGCGGTCCTCGTCGATGCCACCGTCAATGCCACCGTCACCGCTTCGTCCGAGCTGTGTCGCGGCATTGCGATGCGAGCCGCCGTAGCCCATGGCCACGAGGAGATCAACGATGAGGCCCTCAAAAAAGCTTGGAGTGTTTTGAAGAATTCTTTGGAGGAGATCGGCGCGCAAGGCGGTTTGCGCGGTGGCATAGATTGACTCGATTTGCTCTTCTGGAGTAGCCGCCGCAACCGGCAAGGGTGCTACCGAGGTGGCGGATGCCGTTTCGGCTAGGTTGCCGTCGGCCTGACTCGCGCGGTAGAGATCCTTGAACCCGCGATAGAAATCCAGGAAAGCTGGACAATCGGCCAGAAGGAGCTTGACATCGATGCGGCCGGGATTTTTGGAGAGAAGTGCGAGGCCCGCGTCGTTCGCCTTGAACCATCCCCGGCGTGGCGTGTCGATCAACCCCGCCTTGGTCATGTAAAACTTTGCCCAACGAATACGATTGTGCAGAATTTTCTGTCTGCCGCTCGGCAGCAATTGGTTGCGCTCCTCGGGCGTCAGACCGAACTCGGCCGCGATCTTTTCTTCGACTTCCGGCACTCGCGTCTCGCCCTGCGCGGCGCGTTTCAAAACCGGTAGCATGAGGGTTTGGTAATCAGGAATGGCCACAAATTCGATCCCTGATAATTAATGAAGATAATTGGCTTAAGCGTTTCTTGTCCAAAGCATGGGCAGAGGGAATGTCAAGGAAATTATATAAGTCGCTCATACGCATGCGAGGACGAGGATTCGGGCAAGGACCGCGGCTCTCCAAGCCTATCGGCAGGAGCGCGGTCCGGTCGGCGCATCCATCGCCGCCTACGGCCGGCAACTTTGGGCGAGTCTTGGCTAAGCGCGCTGGGGCATGGGCGCCCGCTCCACGAGCGGCTCGGCCGGCGGCGTGACGCCTGGTCGCGGCGCGGAGGAGAGAGATATATTGTTGACATGACAAGCGAGACCGGGGTGGTCGCAGTAAAGCCTCGCCGACGGATGGACACGTGACTTCAACGATCGCAACCCTCGTAATGCTGCTGGCTGTAGTCGCGGCGATTGCGGTGCTCGCCGAACGACTCAAAATTCCGCCGGCCATTCTATTGGTGCTGACTGGCGTTGTCCTGGCGCTCGTCCCCGGCCTGCCGACCTTGAAGCTTGCTCCAGAGCTGGTTT
>JBOHJT010000209.1:0-6012 GCA_050728715.1 Methylocella sp. | reverse complement strand
CGTCCCCATGATGAAGATGCCGCTTCCGCGCCCGTGGTGCCGTTGCCTATTGCTTCAGCGCCGCCACCCGGCCCATTTGCGGTACCAGGGGTAAAGAACTCTGACTACACGGACGGGCGTCCTCCGGGAGACTGGGAGAGCAAATATCCCAAGCCCGCAAGGAGTTGCATCAACCACGAAGCCTGCGTGCTCGCCGTGCATCTCTTGCTGATGTCACTGTTGAGCGGTGTGCTCTTAGGTCTGTCGAGCCAGTCGCTGCAAGTGCCAATGACTTGGGTGGTGCGGCAACCTGACGCTCCAGTTCCGGTGCTCAACATCGATTTCCGATTGTTGATGATTTTTTCCGTCGGGAGCCTTGGCGGCACTACCTTCTCAATTAAATGGCTCGTGCATGCCGCTGCTAAGCGCAGTTGGCATCTCGACCGACGCTACTGGCGGCTTTTTGTGCCGCTGATCGGCGGGGTATACGCGTGTGTAGTTCTTGCTCTCCTTGATGGTGGAGTGATTGGTGCTCAAACTGCCGGTCAACCGCGTCCGGTCCCGTTGACAGCCGCATTTGCTTTCCTAGTTGGGTATTTCTCTGATGGCGTAAGCGGGCTACTGTCCAACATCGCAAACGCTGTATTCGGGACACTCGAAAAAAAATGACCGGATCCGTGATCTTCTCGGAAGACACTGCGCCGGTCGAATGGTCAGAGACGGAACCGCTAAAGCTGGAATTTGGTCCAAAAGCTGCCACTCTCGCCACTCTTCCCAGAGCATGGACGCCACCTTTCGCGCTGATCACCGCCAGGGTGTTTGCAGTGAATAACCAGGACGGACAAGCGCTGCTTGCCCTTGGGGAAGATATTGTCTCACGTATTCGGGAACTCGCCAGGATCACAGGCCAAATTTACGTGCGATCTAGCGTTATTGGCGAGACAATTTGGGACCGTGGCAGCTACGAAAGCATTCGCGTTGACTTGGCTTCATGGGACTTTAATGCGGCACTTGCTCAGGCGGTGACGCAAGTGTTGACTTCGGCTCCTGGAAAGCAGGTAGGTTTGGTCATTCAGAGCTACGTACAGCCGCAAGCGCGTGGTGAGTTTGGAAACCTCTTGCGTGTCTCTAAGACGCGCGATCACTGGGAACTAAGCTCTGTCGCACCGGAAGCGACCTCCCGCATTCGTTTCAACACTCAACGCGATGAGGCGGCCAATCCTCGCAGCTCCTTGGAATTTAAGCGCGGGGTGCCCCCTGAACGATTGTTCGGCTCCATAGCAGCTTGGCTGAACAACAATCTCCTGAGAGGGCACTCTCAGAGGATCAACTGTGAGTGGATTGCCAACCACCGCCACATTTACCTCGTGCAGGTAGATCAGGAAGACGAAGACTTCTTGGGCGTCAATCCGTTTCAAGTCAGAGTTGCGCCCGTTCACCAACCGAGTGCAGCTAGGGGCTTATTTCTAACTCATGCAGAAGGACAAGCCATCCAGAGCTGGGACAAATTGAATGTCTTGAGGGAACTGTTGGAGCCCGTGGCATCACACAAGCCGACGCTGTTTTACGTCCCGCTGTCCAAACTGCCGTCTTCAAACGATCCTCCGGGTCTTACGCAGCTCGAAGCCGATTTTCGACAGCTTATCGGACCCGACAATATAGTTGTAAGGACAAGCGTTCGCGCCGGTGCAGAAAAAATCCCGAATCTCCCCCGTACTGAAGGATTGATCCCTGCTGAGGCTGCCAAATGGTGTCTAGAGACTCGTGATGAGTTCGCACGCGAGCGCGGTGTAACCGATCACCTCGCCTTCGTCACACATCGCTTCATGGCCGCTCGTGCGTCTGCATGGGCGCGAGCGGAGCCTGAAAATCCCGTGGTTGAGATTCACAGCCTGTGGGGTCTGCCGGACGCCCTGCAATTTTGTCCATATGACATCTGGGAAGTGCATCTGCCAACCGAAGTGGCTACGGAGTATCCCGACTATAAGTCCAACATGTTGATCGCGCGAGAAGACGGCAGATGGGAGTATGTGAGAATCAAGAATGAGATCGGTCGGAGTCTAAGTATTGGCCATCGGGAAGCGATGGATCTTGCCGTCAGGACGGCTGCAATTGCTGAGCGTCTCAGAAAGGCATGTCACGTCATGTGGTTCGTAGGCTGTGTTGACCAAGTTGGGGTTCAGTTCAGCATTCCCTGGTACTGGAATGAAGCTCACGACGCGGAAAAGAATTTAGACCGATCCAATTACCAAGTGTTCACGATAGCGAACCAGACGGACCTAGAAACCTTTAAGAACCGCTCTGGAACAAGGACCAGACATGCTGTTAAGTTGATGCCTAACCTAGATCTGATGCGAAATAAGGAATTTATCGGTGCGGTCGGCGCAACCGCGAAGGACCTCGGAGTGCCGGTAATTTTGGCAGGTTCGACGTTAGCTCACGCCTATTTTGAGCTGAGGCGTAAAGGCTGCACGGTGGTCACACCCGGCGAGAAAGATCATTCGAGAGTTCGCCGAAACATCACGTTCGGAAAGATTGTGCGAGATAAGATCCCGGGCCGCATCTCTCAACGGAAGGAAGCAGGGGTTACTCGCAAGATCCCGAGCAGGCTGAAAAAGAGCTTCCTGATGAGCAAGTTGCTTGAGGAGGCGCTGGAGGTTCGTAACGCCCAAACTCCGGACGAGAAGCGACTTGAGCTTGCCGACCTGTATGAGGTTGTCCGGGCTTTGGCTCTGACGGAGGGCGTTTCTATCGAAGAAATCGTCGCCGCCGCCGATGAGAAGAAAGCCAAGGCAGGCGGTTTCGATGAAGGGCTCGTGCTGGTTCAGACTGGGATTCTTGGTCGAAACCGTCTGACCATTCCGGATGCCGATAAGCACCCGACCCAAGTTCTTGCGCGCAAACTATCTGGCAGCGTATATGAGCTGCCTTTTACATTTTTCGGTTTCATGGAGATAGATCAGCCGCGATCATTAGTTTTCGAGGACCTTGGAATCCGCATCGTCGTGACGCTGAAAAGCGACCGCATCGAGCTGCAAGCCTCACGAGAGGCTGAGCAGTTTGAATTGCCGCTGGACTTAACTGTTAGCCAATACGAGGAGACTGGTAGTTGAGCACAGTTTCCATTTTTTCAATAAGTCACGATGCCGAGAGAGAATCTATGCGGGGTGTGGGACTATGACAACCGACGGAATCCATCCGGTCTGAACCGCGCCGAGGATGCCAGCAATTGCGATCGCAGGATTTGGATGCACTCCGGCCCTATCAATAAGCCTACTGGGCTCGCGGTGCGCGCATGAGCGCGGCTGCCGCGACCGGCAATCTGTTCGATGGGGCGCAGGGCGATGCGCGCCAAGAAATCGTCGCTCGCCTCGTTGATTCTCCCAATCTCAAGATCGAGCGGATCGTGTCCTTGGGCCAAGCGAGCCCGCCGGGGTTTTGGTACGATCAGCCATGGGCCGAATGGGTTGCGGTCTTGGCCGGATCGGCCGGGTTGCGTTTCGAAGGCGAGGCCGAGGTCAGGGTTTTGCGCCCCGGCGACTACATTCTGATTCCGGCGCGTGTAAGACACCGTGTCGAATGGACCGGCAAAGATCGTGCGACGATCTGGCTCGCCGTCCATTATCCCGAAACCGAATGCCGGAGAGCGATACTTCGCTCCGGCTAAAGTGAAGATCATGGAACGGCTCGATCAATTGGTTTCCTTGACAAAGGTCCGGCGTAATTATGCAAAAGGATTACGCTGGCCCTTGGCCCTGCGCTTTGCCTTGCGCGATTTTCGCGGCGGCCTGCGCGGGTTCGCGATTTTTCTTGCCTCGATCGCGCTTGGCGTCGCCGCGATAACCGGCATTGGCTCGGTGTCGCTTTCGCTGCAAGACGGGCTTGCCCAGCAGGGCCGCGCGATCCTCGGCGGCGACGCTTCCTTCGATCTTGCGCAGCGCGAATTGGCCGCCCCCGAGCGCGATTTTCTTGCCGGACAGGGACGCCTCTCGCCGGTTGCGCTGTTGCGCGCCATGGCGCGGCGCGATGACGGCGAGGCGGCTCTGGTCGAGATCAAGGCGGTCGATGAATCCTATCCCCTGGCGGGCGAAGTTTTGCTCGACCCGGCGCTGCCGCTCGCCGATGCGTTGGCCAGGCGCGACGGCGCCTACGGGATCGTCGCGGACGCGGCGCTCCTTGGACGGCTCGGCCTCGCCATCGGGGACCGTCTTACGATCGGCGGCGCGCGGTTCGAGCTGCGCGCGGTGCTCGTCTCCGAGCCTGACCGGCTTGCCAGCGGGGTCAGGTTTGGAGCCCCGGTCTTGATCTCGCAGGAGGCTTTGCGGGCGGCTGGATTGCTCGAACCAGGCTCACTTGTCAGATGGCTTTATCGTGTCGTGCTCGAGGGAACGCCGGCAAGTGGTGCCCAAGTCGCGGCATTGACGGAGGCGGCGCAAAAGCTGTTCCCCGAGGCCGGATGGGAAGTTCGCACGCGCAATAATATTTCGCCGCAGTTGTCCCGGAATCTTGACCGCTTCACCGAATTCCTAACCCTCGTCGGGATCACCTCCCTGATTGTGGGCGGCGTCGGCGTCGCCAATGCGATGCATGGATTTGTAGAGCGCAAGCGGCAAACGATCGCGATCCTGAAGGCGCTCGGCGCGACCGGGCCCACTGTCTTCGCCTTGATGTTGACGCAAGCGATGCTTGTCGCGAGTGCCGGGGCGGCGCTGGGCGCGGCGTTCGGCGCGGCCTCGCCTTTCGTCGTGGCCTCCGCATTCGGACCCCTGCTTCCGTTCCCGATCGCGCCTGCGATTTATCCGGCCGCGATCGCCAAGGGGCTTCTCTATGGCTTTCTGACCGCGCTGGCGTTTTCCGCGGGCCCACTCGGCCGTGCCCACGACGTGCCGGTTCAGGCCCTGTTCCGCGCCGGAATCGAATCCCGGCGGACCACTCCGAGGCCGCGCTATTTCGTCTTGACGCTTGCCGTGGCTCTCTGCCTTGCTTCGACGGTTCTCGTTTTTGCCGCGGACCGGCGGCTCGTCTCGATCTATTTGGGCGCGACACTTGCCGCCTTTGGTTTGCTGCGCGCGGCCTCTTTTCTGATCGTGGCTTGCGCAAAAGGACTTCCGCACGCGCGGGACGTGGCGTTGCGGCTCGCGGTCGGCAATATTCACCGGCCCGGCGCGCTGACCTCTTCGGTCGTGCTGTCGCTTGGCCTCGGGCTAGCGCTTCTTGTTGCGCTCACTCTCATCGACGGTAACATCAGAGCGGATCTCCACCATTCCATTGCCGGGAAGACGCCAAGCTTTTTCTTCCTCGGTGTCCAGAGCGCGAAGGCCAAAGCATTCGCCAATTTTCTGCAAGTCCAAGCGCCGGACGGCAAAATCGAACTCGTCCCGATGTTGCGCGGACGCATCGTTAAGCTAAACGGGATCCCGGCCGGCGCGGTGCGGCCGAAGCAAAGCGTCGCTTGGGTGCTCGAAGGCGATCGCGGGATCACCTTCGCCGAATCCGTGCCGGAGGGGTCGAGCATCATTAAGGGAAACTGGTGGCCAAAGGATTACCGCGGACCGCCTTTGATTTCGGTCGAAAACGAGATCGCCGAAGGGCTCGGGCTTGCAATTGGCGACGAGATCACGGTTAACGTTCTCGGCCGCGACATCACCGCGAAACTCACTAGCACGCGCAAGGTCAATTGGCGCAGCTACGGGATCAATTTCGTGCTTGTGTTTTCGCCCAACAGCTTGGCTGGTGCTCCCTTCGGGGACCTTGTCACGCTAACCTTTGCCGATGGCGGCGACTCCTTGCGCGAAACCGCTCTGCTGCGCGCGACAGCGCGGAGCTTCCCCGCGGTGACAAGCATCCGCGTGAAAGACGCGCTTGACGCGATAAATGCGGTTGTAGGCCAGCTCGCCTTCGCCGTTAGGGCCGCGTCGAGCGTGGCGTTCCTTGCTTCGATCCTCGTCTTGGGCGGCGCGCTCGCGGCCGGTCAGCATGCCCGCACACACGATGCCGTCGTGCTCAAGACGCTCGGGGCGACAAGAGCGCGCC
>JBOHJT010000208.1:0-6020 GCA_050728715.1 Methylocella sp. | reverse complement strand
GTTCTCGATGGGCGAGTCCGCCGGGCTTTTGCGACGCCTATCGCCCTGGCGGCCCGTTCCGCCGTAAGACCATCGCGCATGGTTTTGCGCCGCCGCGCGACGGCGCCCGGCCGTTTCTGACAATATCAGAGAGAGGGTCGGGTTCTTCTTGTGACTGAGGCTTCGGCGACCCGAACCTCGGAGAACCCATCAAATCACGCAATCCATCTCATGTCTGCCTGGACAGGGTGCCTGAGGCTGTTCGGATCAACGCCCGCCGCGGGCAATGGGCTAGGGCGGCGGCATTGCCTGGGCGAGCAATCAAACAAGTCCGGTAAACTGCGCGGCGGATCAAATCCAGGTTTTCACTTTAGACGGATGCAAAGCTGCGACGCGATGCTTTGCAAGCGATGGTGGGTCCCGCTTGCTTCGATCCCGGATCGCGCAGTGGGGTCATCGGCGGAGGCGCGGCGGGGAGACATGCTTAAAAGCTCATCGCCTGGCATGCTTCTCCGGCGTCTTGCTCTTTGTCTTGCCGGCATGCGCCGTGGCTTTCGCTGGGAAATGCGCCCTAAGATGCGCCGTGACATGCGCCTTTTTGGCGGGTCTTGCTGCGAATTTCGAATGTTTGTGGACGCTTGCTTTGGCGAAATTGACTTTTTTTCCGGGGCCTTTGCCATGCGCTTTTTTTGATGCCTTATGCGAAGCTTTTTTGATCGTCTTGCGGACAACGGGAAGGTCTCTGTCGCCGGTTTCGGTTCGTGCCAGGCGACGCGGGGGGAAGACATCGGGCGTTGCGGTGGCTTGCTTGGCCGCGCCCTTCATCGGCAGCGCTCCGGCATCGGGGGGAAGCGGCATGTTGTCGAGTGCCGGCGTGGCGGGGGCATAAGCGCTGACGATGCTCGGCGGTTGCGCGGTGCCGACGGGCGAATGAGCCGGCCGGGCTTGCGCGATAAGTCCCGTATAGCCCTCAGGCGCGCCAACATAGACGGGGATTGGATCGAACGCGGGACGCGGCACCATGCTAATTCGCAACGCCATGGGCAAGGGCCCGGCAAGGGCCTCTGTTGCTGCCGGAACAAAATGCCTGGACACCGCGGGGGCATTGGCCTTGGCGGCGCGCAACGGCGCCATCAGCCGGTCGAGTTCCGTGTTAAATTGGGCCACCGCCTTGCCGCGCTTGCGGCAGATCGTTTGATGCATATCGGGAGGCGCCGCGGGGCTATTCGTTGATGTCTGCGCCATAAGGTCCGGGAGCGACTTCGTGGGCCGGTCGATTCCGGCAAAGCCGCGATCGAACAAGGCCGCGGCCATGATCGTGCGGCTGCGCAGATTGGGCGCGCCCAAAATCACGGCGATGAGCTTGCGGCCGCCTTGGCTCGCGCTCGCGACGAGATTGAACCCGGCGGCGCAGGTAAACCCGGTTTTCATGCCGTCGGCGCCCGGATAGCGGCCGAGCAGATTGTTGTGATTCAGGATGATTTGGCCGCCGAGCCGCAAGGCGCCAATGTCGAAGAGATTGGCCTGCTCGGGAAAGGTCAGATAGAGCGCGCGCGCGAGGATCGCGAGGTCGCGCGCGGAGGAAACATGCTCTGGGTCCGGCAGGCCGTTCGGATTGACGAAGTGGGATTGGGTCATGCCGAGCGAACGCGCGGAGTCATTCATATCGTCGGCGAAAGCCTCGACCGAGCCCGAAACCCCCTCCGCGATCACGACGGCAATATCGTTCGCCGATTTCACCATCAGCATTTTGAGGGCGTTGTCGAGCGTCACCAGCGAGCCCGGCCGGAAGCCCATCTTGGACGGCGGCATCGATGCCGCGCGGGCCGAGACGTAAAGCGGCGTGTCGAGCGCGATGCGATGATCCCGCACCGCGCTCAGTGCCACATAAACCGTCATCAATTTCGTCAGGGAGGCTGGATACCAGGGCTCTGTCGCGTGCTCCTCGTAGAGGACCGCGCCGGAAGGCATTTCGATCACGAGCGCCGGGTTGGCAAAGGCATGGCTTGCACAAAAGCCGAGCAGCGCGATCGCACTAACGACGATCCGGTGCGCCACGTCACCTGCGCGGTGACGCCATTTTCCGGCGCGAGATTTTACCGGATAATGGCGTTGGTTTATTGGGCTCATGTTCAGATTCCGGCCGAATCGAGGCAACCGTCGCGGGAAACCTTACACTCGAACTGGCTCCGCGCAAGCGCGTTGGCGGACACCAGCGCAAATCTACAAAAGCAACGCGGCGAAGGTAGGGCAGGGGGGAAATTTGCGGGGACGTTTCACAGTGCTTTGCCGCGCATTTTCTGTGCCTTAACCGGAATGACTGGCGGCGTCCGGAATCGCCCGCGCGGGCGATGTGACCCGCTCGCGCCGCACGCCGAGACCTATGACGCGGGCGGGCACGCGGCGCAGGACCGGAAAATAGATGAAGAGCCGCACGAACCATGGCGGCACGGTTTTGCCGGTGGCACCAAGGAAACGGGAAACCAATCTTTTTTGCAAAACAACTTGCAGGCCTTGGATGACCTTCGTTGGCCATTCGCGCCGCTTTTGCACTTGCGCTAGAAGCTGATTACTCAGCGGTCCCTTGCCGCGCAAGGCCGGGCTAAGAATATTTGCGGCGGCGATCGCGTCTTGAATTGCGAGATTGATGCCGACGCCGCCGAGCGGCGACATCGCATGCGCGGCGTCGCCGATGCACAAAAGCCCCGGCTTATGCCAAAGCGGCAGCCGGTCGACCGCGACGGTCAGGAGCTTGACGTCATCGAAGCTTTGGAGGCCGTCAACGCGATCGGCGAGGAACGGAGCTAGCGCGGAAACATGGTGGCGCAGGGAGCCTATGCCTTGCGCCTTGAGCGGGTCCGCCGATCCCTTGGCGATCACATAGGCGCACTGCCAAAAGTCACCGCGATTGAATAAAGCCAGGATAAGACCGGCGTCGGTTCGGAGGAGAAGCGCCCCCGCATCGGTGGTCTGGCGCGGAAGCTTGAACCAGAGCACATCCATTGGCGCGCCTATGTCGAGCGGCACGAAGCCTGCTTCCCGCCGCACCAAGGAATGGCGGCCGTCGGCGCCGATCGTCAAATCCGCGCGGATCGTCAATCGACCATCCTTGGTTTTCGCCGCGACGCCCGCTATGTTTCCTTCCTCCTCAATCAGACTTTCCACTTCGGCAGACATTTCGAGCCGGAAGCAGGGGTATTGCTTGGCTCGTTCGGCGAGAAAATCCAAAAAATCCCATTGCGGCATGAGAGCTATGAATTTCGCATGCGCCGGCAGGCGCGAGAAATCGACGATTGGAATCGTGACATCGCCGATTTTGGCTTCGGCTAGCCGCACTTCCTCATGCGGCAGTTTTAGGAAATCTTCCAGAAGGCCGAGCTCATGCATCGCTTCGAGGGTCGAGGGATGGATCGTGTCGCCGCGGAAATCGCGCAGAAAATCGCCATGTTTTTCGAGAACGACCGTATCGACGCCGGCGCGGGCAAGAAGAAGCCCGAGCATCACCCCGGCCGGTCCGCCGCCGACGATGCAACACCGGCAAGAGATTGTTTGCGGGGTCTCGTCCATCGCCTGCCGTCCAAAGAAGCCCATCGAAACATAATACGCGGGCAGTTTGCCTCATCAGCTTGCCCGCGCGGGGTTGCGATCGCCGCGCGCGGAAAATCACGACACTTGACACCGGTCATGGCTTCCCAGCAGGCGATTGCCGCGGGAGCCAAGTGAGGTCTTTATTCGGGATCGGCTGGATAATGCTAAAAACATACACATTGTGGGCGGGAGCATTCATTAGCTCCCATGACAACCCGCCGCCTCCCAGAAACCATTGCTCTAAAATAGACCGCGCCGTCTTCCCCGATCCGCCTATGCTAGTCTTTGAATTGATCATATTTCCTGAGACAGTGCCAAACATTATATGGGTGTTCGTAGCGACGGAAACTTTTTTGAAGACCTCTTTGAGCAGCGCCCCGAAGGCTCGCTCCTTTGGCTCGATCGTGATCACCGTATCCAATACAGGCTTCACCGGCTCAAGGTTGCCGGATAACCCCCTCGCTTGCCGTGGCACGATGTGAAGCATGCCGGCTCCCTGCACGACGGCAAATTCAAAACCGCGATGGCCTTCGTTATAGCTCTTGAGGAGAGCCTCGACCGCTGCCATTTCATCCGGATCGGCCGACGGCAGAGTAAACGTTAGGCTCACTGTCTTCGGTCCTAATGTTCTATGGGCTCCTCTAAGCGACTCCAATTGGGACTGGCTCTGGACCGGTACCTCGGGCCCGGCATCTGTCACATCGACAATATCGCCAAAGTGAACATAGGGAGGATCCTCGTAGGTAATTTGCCATCCATATCTCCTTTCGAGCTCTAGGACCGCTTCGGCGACTGGCCTCCCGGTTTGGCCTTGAACGGTTATGGTCTTGGGCGAAGCGCTGGCGTTGCCCGAGAATGCCGCCATGAGGCACATGGCAATCATTACCTGACGCGCACGGAAAATCACAACACTTGACATTGTTTTATCCTCATAATCATCACGGGCAGACTCCTACTCCCCCGGCGGAAAATGTCATGGTCATACCGGCTCGCGTAGAGGTCACCTGGACTTCTGTCACCGAAGCACCCAGCGCATTTAAATCTCCCGTGTTCGTGCTCCCGTAATGAGCATAAGTTGTAGGTGGATTGAAAGGGGGTCCATCTGAAGGCGCGTGTATTCCCATCAGTTGCCCAATTCTGGTTCCACAAGTATGAAATTGTTTAAAAGTAGGGCTATTCTTACGATAGCAGGGTACTGCTTCGGGGTGATAGCCAACGCTATCAGGCCCGTAAGTGTTTGCCGGGACTTTTTTTACGGTCCAAAACACTTCGGGTTTATTGGTGACCGTTACGAAAGGGGGCGCGGGTGACTTCAGATACCAACACCTGTCTGGGCCGGCCTGACCGGCGGCGAATTCCTGCACGATTTCCCCAGAAAAATCAAAGTCTTTATCGGAGCTAGGCGCGACGAGGGTCTGTTCCCATTCGCCCTGTGGACCAAGGCCAGTTGTTGGATTAAACCAGCTTTGAAAAGCGGTTGTTTCGTGATCGGGGCGGACCACCGGAACATTGATGTCAAACGTATCTTGTTCCGTAGAACCGTCAGGAGCGGTCCACGTCGCATTAAAGGTATCGGCTACGCTATTCGGCGGAGCGGGAAGGGTGCTTTGATTGTTGTGAGCGTTCCACTCATAATAGATTGTAGCAAAAGTAAATGTTGATCCGGCGCAAACCCCGCTTGGTATCGTATCGGTTTCCGTACCCGTTGTTACTGTGCCACATTTTTCCTTGCCACAATCTTGGGTAGCGGTGATGGTTGTCCATGCGCCCACCGCTATCTCTGTACAAGTGACGGGATTTATCTCAGCCAATCCATCCAGGAGTGTAGGGGGATTCATGTACCTTGCTATACTATAAGTGATTGTACTGGGAAAACTCGAGGAAGGACCCACGATCATGTTCCTATCTAGGAGTGATTTGACGACGGGCTTGTCATCGGCCGCCCGAGCCGCCCGGCCAAGGGGAGTGAAAGAGAACGTCATGGCCGCACCCAGGACGGCGCCAGCAGCGCTCAAATAACGCATAAAATTTACCTCCCATATAGGATGTTGCCCAGCGCGCGCGGCTCTAAAGCTTGCCGGAGTATGTAAGGGTGGTAATTGTGCCGGTAGCCGGCACGGCAATCACTTCCAGCTGAAAGCCGGTCGTCCGGCCATTACCGTTAGTGTCCACTGCTGTTACGCTGCCGAATATTGTGACGTTGTCAAATGTGGGGACAGACAAAGTCCAAATATAGGGAATCACGACTTGACAAGTAGCTTGGTTGCCGGAGCGCGTGGCCACGGCCTGATCCGTCTCGGAAACGAAATCGGACACGCCGGTCGTATCATACCAACCGCCCGTGAACTTGACTCTTGGTGGATTCCCAACCAGCCGCAAACGTGATTCGATGCAGCACGTCGTTGATTCGCGGAGCGGGCAGCATGCCGACAATCGAGATTACACGCCAAAAT
>JBOHJT010000207.1:0-6078 GCA_050728715.1 Methylocella sp. | reverse complement strand
GGACACCTATGAGGCCATCCTTGACGCGTGTTGCGACGCCTGGAACGCCCTGATGGCCAAATCCGAGATCATTACCTCAATTGGAACCAGAGATTGGGCACAGGTCAAGACTTAGGGCGGTTGGTATGAGACGCACAGAAATTGAAGCCCTGACCGACGTCAGCCCTTCGCACTGTCTTCTGTTACTCTCACCAGGGAAAGACGTCAGGGCATTTGAAAAATGTGCCTCTGTATTAGATGAAATTCAAAGCAATAGGGTCATTTCCTTCCCGGCTGAATTCGGAAACATATATGTTTCTCCTCAAGGTGTCGTTGAATTGGTTTGGACAAGCAATTCCAGGTGCCGTCTAACTTTGAGAAGCGGAAAGTTTGTTTATGCCAACCAATCATGCAATGAGGTGCACAAAGCATTGCTGCGCGAATAGTTCTTTAGCGTCATGCGCATTTGCCAACTTTTTGGAGCTGCGCTCGCCGGTAGGAAGGCTGACCCCTTGGAAGCGGTTTTGAAAGGGATTAGATTAAGAGTGCTGGCGCGGACCGGGAGACGAAGATGGCTGACGAACACCTGACCGGCAACGCTGGAGCCGGGCCCCAATCCAGGTCCGGCGACATTGCGGCGGCGCCCAAGGATCCGAAAAACGCGATCATCGACGCGCTCTTGGAGCTCGCCGGAGAGCGCAACTGGGAAGACATCACGATTTCGGATGTCGCTGCCCGCGCGAACGTCTCGCTCTCCGCATTTCGTGACTTTTTCCCCTCGAAGGGCGCGGTGCTCGCGGGTTTTTCGCGCCGGATCGATCACATCGTTCTCGACGCGGGCGGCGATGACTTGACCGGGGAGCCGGTTAAGGAGCGGTTGCTCGACGTTCTGATGCGCCGCCTCGACGCACTGGCACCTTACAAGCTCGGCCTCGAAGCCGTTTCCGACTGGACACGGCGCGATCCGCTGGCGGCGTCGGCGATCAACCGTGTTGTCGTCAATTCGATGCGCTTCATGCTTGAGGCGGCTGGAATCGAATCCGAGGGTCCGGTCGGCGCATTCAAATTGCAAGGCCTCGCACTTGCCTGGATGCGAATTTTGCGGGTCTGGTTTCGCGACGACGATCCGGGGCTTGCCTCAACCATGGCAGCGCTCGACCGCGAATTGACCAGGGGCGGCGATTTTGTCGCACGGGCGGAGGATTTGAACCGGCTTGTTTCGCCTTTGTTTTCGCTGGCGCGTTCCTTGTTCGAGCGGCGGCCTCGTCAGGGGGCATCCCCACGCGGCGGCCGCGGCGACAGCAAGAACGAGCGGGCCGCCTCTTGAGGCGCCAAGCACTTTTAACTTATACAAGGTTTTGCGCAATGAGACGTCTGTCTCTTTTGCTCGCCCTATTGATACTTTGTTCAGGCGCCGGAGGAGCCGAGGCGCCCCGAAACCCGAACGAACTGCCTACGGACCATCCGATGCGGATTGTGGTGGTGCGCAGTTCGCAGCCCAGATGCGAGCCGGAATGCGCCGAATGGATTTCGGCCGAAGGCAACATCGTTTTGGCCAGTGCCGAGCAGCTCCGCAAAATTGTCAATTCGCTTGGCGGCCGGAAATTGCCAATCCTTATTCACTCGGGTGGAGGGCTGGGACATCAGGCGATGCTCATGGGATTTCTCATAAGGGCGCGCGGACTTGATGTTGCGGTCGCCAGAACCGTCTTCGATCCCTGCGTGAATACGCCGAGCGGCTGCAAGCAAGGAACGTGGAGCGGACCTCTTGGCGAGCCGGCGCCGCAATCGGCTTCCTGCTCTTCCGCTTGCACCTTCGTCCTCGCTGGCGGCGTTCGCCGTTTCGTCGGCAGGCAAGCACGGGTCGGGGTTCACAACTTTAGGATCAATCAGCCGATGGTCGAAAGGTGGCAAAAAACCTACATGGGCACGGCGTCGGTCGACGCGGAAATCCAACGTTCATTTGCCCCTCCCATCATTGCTAATGACCGGACGTACTTTAGAAAGCTGGGAATTTCCGAGAATATTGTGGACTTGATGGTTTCAACGCCGGTGAGCGATATGCGAATCCTAACCGAGACCGAACTGCTGAACCTGCGTTTGGCGACCGAGGTTAAGGACGGGCACGCGGTGGTCTACCCTTAAGCTGCCAGCAGCTTTTGCGCAGCCTAGCTTAAGGCAACGGCTCATCGCGCCGCGACCATTCGGGCGGCGCGAGCTCGATGGCTCTTGGCGCAGCGGGGCGGCCATTCCCCAGCCGTCCAAACTTGCCAAGCGTGAGCTTCTCGGTAACCCAAAATCTGACCGAAGGCGCGGCGAGCGCCAGTCCCACCAAATCGGAAACAAAACCGGGCAGGATCAGCAACACCGCTCCGAGCCAGGCCAGCGTGCCATCGAGGACCGCTTCCCTCGACAAACTCCTCTGTTCGCTTGTTCTTCTCGCCACCGCCTGCCGCAGCCCTTGAATAACCGATAGCCCGGCGCGGCGCAACGTGCTAAGACCGGCGAGGCTCGTCAGAATGCAAGCGAGAATGGCACCGGCAAAGCCGATCAAGTGAACGACAGCCGCGAAGGCCGCGAGTTCCGCCCCGAGCCAAAGCGCGAGATAAGTTACAAACAGAACCGGCAGGCGCACGATGGGTTGACGCATAATGGTGCCGCTCGATCGAAGGCGAAGCATAAAGGCCCCCGTGAAGACTGGACTTTGGCTTTATCTACTCCCAAATAGATAACATGATGAATGCACAATCAAGGCCCAACAGGGTCAGGCCCGGAAATCAAGCAGCACCTCGATGCAAAGCTCGTTCGATATGACGACGATTGTTTTCGCGCTTCTCGCCGCTTTCGTGGTGTGGAAGCTGCGCTCAGTGCTCGGCACCCGCAATGGCGCCGAAAAGCCGCCCAGCAATCCGTTCGCGAGGCGCGCGCCCGGCGGCACTGGGGCGCGGCGCGGCGATTCGGACAGCGGCGACTCGGGCAATCGAGTCATCCCCCTGCCTGGAGCGGCCGAGCCTCCGGTCGCGATTGCGCCGGCTAAGGACGACAGATGGAAACCAAATGCCGAGCCCGGCTCGAAGGCCTGGATGGGGCTCGACGCCATCGCCGCCGCCGATCCGGCCTTTGCCATCAAACCCTTTGCCGAAGGCGCCAAATCCGCATATGAGATGATTGTCACCGCATTCGCCGAAGGGAACCGCGAGGTTTTGCGAAACCTTTTGTCTCCCGAGGTTTTCGACAGCTTTGCCGCCGCTCTCGCTGCGCGCGAAACGCGCGGCGAAAAGGTTACGACGACATTCGTTTCGATCGACAAGGTCATGATCGACGATGCCGGGCTGAATGGCCGGACCGCCGAAATCAAAATCCATTTCACCGCCCAGATGATCACCGCGACCCGCGACAACGCCGGGACGGTGGTCGATGGAAACCCAGACAAAGTCGTGCAAATCGACGACATTTGGACGTTCGCCCGGGACACCCGTTCCCGCGATCCGAACTGGAAACTCGCCGCGACCGAAACCGCGCATTGATTGGCCGCGGATTGGGCACTGGGTTTTGCCGATGACCGCTACCCCTTTCTCGCCGGAATCCGCTCCGGGAACACGAGACCGGCACGAGGCGTGGCTTAGCCGCCTATCTTTTGCGGATCTCGTTGGTTTCGGGCAGGACGATCAGCTCGGGGCATTTAACGTTTTCGCGCGATCCTGCGCGGCTATCGCGGCGAACGCGCCGCCGCCGCGAAAGGTGATCGCCGCCACCCCCGCGCTTAATGGCGTAGCCAACGCGGCGCTCCGCCAAGAGGTCCATGACTCCGCCCAAGCGAGGCGGTTTTTCGAAGCCCATTTCCGGCCTTTCCGCGTCGCGGCGAAGTGCCCGGCGCCTTCGATCTCCGGGTTCGTCACCGGCTATTATGTGCCCATTGTCGATGGATCACTGAGCATGTCCCGCGATTTCACGGCGCCGGTGCTCGGCCGGCCGGACAATCTCGATGCGCGCGCGCCGTATCCCGATCGTGCCGCGATCGAGGCTGGCGCGATTGCACGCCGCTCGGCGGCAATTGTCTGGCTGCGCGACCGGGTCGAGGTATTTCTTGCCCAGGTGCAAGGCTCGGCGCGTGTCCGTCTCGCGGATGGCAGTCTCCTCCGGCTCGCCTATGCCGGACGCAATGGTCATCCCTATACCTCGATCGGCCGTATTCTGATCGATACCGGCGAAATCGCCGAATCCGATATGTCGCTTGCCACTCTCAAGCAATGGATTCGCGCGCACGGTCAAAATCCTGGAGACGCGGGCGCGGCGTTGATGCACCGCAACAAATCCTATGTTTTCTTCTCGCTCCAGGAAGAATGCGAGCCAGCCGGCGGCCCGATCGGCGGCCAAGGGATAAGCTTGACGGCATTACGGTCGATCGCCGTCGACCGCGCGATCTGGACTTACGGATTGCCTTTCTGGATCTCCGCCGATCTGCCTTGGCGCGATTCGTCCCCCTCGCCGTTCCGGCGCCTAATGATCGCGCAGGATACGGGCTCCGCCATCACGGGTCCCGCCCGCGCCGATATTTTCTTCGGCGCGGGGGATGACGCGGGCGCGCGGGCAGGCGATATTCGGCACGTGGGCGACGTCGTTGTTCTTCTGCCCGCCGTAGAGGCGCCGGACCCGTGAATGAAAACTTCCCTGCCTCCGGCAAGCCCCGGCTCCGGCGGCTAAGCGCGGAAGAGATCGAGCTCTGGCTTGACGTGACGCGGGGCGTCGCGCGACGGCAAGGGAGTGGTTCGCCGCAAATTGCCCAGCGGCGAAATGACGCGGAGCTTCAGGCGAGCGAGGCTAACAATCTGCCCAACGGAGCCAGCGCGGAGACGCCTCCTTCGTTGTTCGAGCGCAAGGCTCCTCCCTCGCTCGCGCCGCTTGAGCGGCGGCTTCGCCAAAAGCTCGCGCGCGGCCGCGCCGGGCCCGACGCCGCGATTGACCTGCATGGCATGCGCCGGCAGGAGGCTTGCGCCGCCTTGCGGGAATTCTTGGCGAGGGCGCAGATCGAGGGCGCGCGGCTTGTCCTGGTGGTGACCGGCAAGGGCGCGCGCGCCGCGTCCGCGGAGGCAACGCCAGGTATTTTGCGCAAAAGCGTGCCAAACTGGCTGCGTGGCGCGGACTATCGTTCGATCGTCCTCGGTTTCGAGGAAGCCTCGCGCCCGCACGGCGGCGCCGGCGCACTCTATGTGCGGCTCCGGCGGCGCGACCGCGCCGCGCGCGGAAAAAACGCGCCGTGAGTTGGCTGGAAACCTCAATGCGCCCCAAATCCTCCGTCCAGTGCCGCTGTCTCCGCCCAAGTTCACTCAGGAGAATTGAATTATGCGCTGGCGGGAACGCGCAAGGAACGAGGAGTGCCTACGACGAAAGCAGGTTCAGCATAGGAATCCCGAGGAAAGCTTGGCCCAACCGAAGAACCCGATGGGGCGTGAAGCCGCCCAAACCGCCCCAAGCTGAACCGAGAGTTCAATTTAACTGAAACGTATTCAACGAAGCAATACTCACTTTTCCCCCTGCCATTTTCTAATATTCCAATCTTTTTTATTTCTCGAATTAGAATTGATAAAACTAATGAAATCTTGCGCCATATCAATCGATGATACGGTATTTTCACCGGCGCGCGGGCTTGAAAACTCGATAATGATACGGCCACTATCTGAAATATGAGTTAGCGCATATGAAACACTAGCTCCTATTTTTTTTGAAAAATCGAATATAGCTGTTGATATATGTTGTTTACGAACACTCAAATTTGTTTTGTCGGACAAATAATCAGCACAGCACACGACAACTCTGCCGTTTCTTAGTTTCCGCCTTGCTTCCAAAAATAGATCTTGAGAAAGATAAAGTAGATCTACTTCTCCAGCAAAACCAAAATTATCGGATTCAATTCCTTGAGCCACGATTTTTTGATCCACGATTAACGAACATTTTACATCGTTTTCTTCCAAAAACCTGACTATTGACGTTGATACGACAGTATGAATTGTTACAATTATAATATTGACGTTGGATTTATACAGATCTTCAATAAGCTCATTGCCATGCGCGATAATTCGAGGTTTGTATATTGGATTG
>JBOHJT010000206.1:0-6099 GCA_050728715.1 Methylocella sp. | reverse complement strand
GTTTTGAGGTCAGCGCCGAGGCGGTGATCGCCCAATCGTCGCCCTCTTTCAGCGACCAGCGGATTTCGAGCGGCGCGCCGGGAACGCTGAAGATTTTTACCGGCTGCATGGATTTGAGGTTCCACAGCACCATCGTGTTGCCGAAATGCTTCATCGCCTCGGCATCCTTGATGAGTTCGCCTAGGTCCCTCATGTAATTGTTCCAGCCGGTGAAGCTCGATGTCAAAAGCACGTTCTTCTTTGGGTTGATCGCGATGTCGTAGCCATAGCCGTCGCCGCCATTATCAATGGGGATTGGGTGGGCGGATAGGAACTCCCCTTTGTTGTTGTAGACCGCTAGTCCGGTGACGCCATCGCGGGTCTTATCGTTGGACAAACTACCGATCACCATGCGGCCGGGGATCGCATAAAACGTATGCGGGCCGATGAAGCCGGTCTTTTCGGTCAGATCCGTGATGGTCTTTATGAGCCTTGGCTTCGAGGGATCCGTGCCGATGTCGAAGATAAAAATCTTTCTGTCGTCGAGACGTCCAGCCCAAAGATATTTGCGGTCGTCGGTAAAGCCCATGTGATGCGCCTCGCCGCGGCCGCCGACGGACACGCTGTTGATCACCTTGCCGTAGGTTTTCGACTTGGGATCGACGTCGATCGTCACGAGCTTGTCGGACTCGTCGCCGACGTCCTTTTCGCCGAGCGTCCAGACATGCAGATAGGCCTCCTGGCCCTTGATGAGCGCGGCCGTATAGGGCGAAAGGCACGTCTCGTCCGCGCGCGCAACCGGCGCGGCGATTCCAAGTGCGGCGGCGATGATTCCCGCGATGAGCGCGCACCGAGCATCCTTCTTCATCATTAGCTCCCATTGTTCAACCGGCGCTGGGACTTTCTCAAATTTCCTTTCCGCTGGCAAAAGTTTATTTGCGCTTCGCTCATGCTCTGTGCGGCTTGTGGCCGTTCAGAGAAAACCCCGCGACAACCTAGGACACGGCCGGTGCATAACTCGTTTGATGCCATCTGATCCGAAGAGGCAGTCTGGTATTCATCAAATAGGGCGGGACGCAACAACAGCGAAACGCTCCTTCAGACGAAGGAAGGGCATTTCTAGAAAGCGATACGATAGCGCCGCCATGACGATTGTGAGTAGAAGCGACGCTGCCACTCCGCATAGATGCCCTACTCCGCACCAGCCGGATAGTGCAAGAATAGGCTTCTCAACTTGAGCTACGATCTGTATCGCCAAGAGGTGGAAGACATATAGTCCGAAGGAAATGCGCCCGAGATAGATCAAAAACGGAGGAACCTTGCGTGTAACCCCAAGCACAGCCAGCATTACCGCGGCGCATCCTGACGCAATGAACAGATAGCCAATGACGACAAATGCCCCCGATGGCGCTGGCCCGACGTATTTGGCTCGGAACCAATAGGCTGACGCGAACCACGTGCTCGCGGCTACGGCGGCCAGAGCCAGTCGCGTCTTTGTGCGTAAGCGCGGCGTGCTCCCGCGCAAGAACAAGGCGAGGGCGGCGCCAGCCGCAAACATCTCAAACTGAACAAGGCTGTTGGTCCAAATCACGGCGTCGACGTTCGCGTGAATGCAGCCAAGAAATAACTCCGCGCCAATGGCGACGGTGGCCATGATGCCGCACAGTCCAAAGAGCGCGCGACGCGAGGCAAAGCGCATGACGGCTGGCCAAAACAGATAGAACTGTTCTTCGACAGAGATGCTCCATAGCGGTGTCATTGGGTTATCCGGCCAGGCGGTGATCCCACTCGCGAAATACCAATTTCCGCTTAGCGCAAGATACATAATAAGCATCCGTAAGTTTCCATAATCGCCGGAAGCCCCTGCGAATTTCTCGCCGATGGCGGCCGCGACACCGATGACAATGCCGAGAAAATAGAGGGGCCAGATTCTTAGGCAGCGGCGGATATAGAAATCGCCGATCTTCACCGTTTCCGTTTCCGACTTTTCGCGGGCGAGCAATTCGGTAATGAGGAAGGCACTAAGAAAAAAAAATAGAGAAAGCCCACATCCAAGCATGTTCGCGGCGGAAGCCAGCGCATCCGCGATTCCGGCCGGGAAGTAACCTTCGTAGTCGCGAATCTCACGTGGCGCTGCGTGGTGCAAGAAAACAAGAAGAAACGCTAAAAATCGCAAGGCGTCGAGCTCTGGATAGTAGAATCTGCCCAGAACGCTGCCTGGCGCAAAGCCCGCTTGGGCACCGGTCTTGATCGGTTTAGGAAAGATCAAGACCAGTGCCCAAGCCTCAGCGCGCACCGCCTCGGTCTTGCTTGAGCGCTCCGGCTGGCTCCTGCCCGGCGCAGGCGATCACGCCAAAGGCGTCGATTCTCCGCCAAATGTAATTGCCATCGCCCTTGGTTAATTTGAATTGCGGCTCGGGCAATCGCCACAATTTCATTTCGATCCCGGCCGGGGGCTCCTTGCCGTGTTCGAGCGGCGCGATTATCCAAGCGGGCGCGTCCTCCCGCGCGCAGAGCCGCCGCACGCCCTCTCGCGACAATCGCGGCCGATCCGCGCTCTCAGGCGTGCTCCACGGCGCGAAACTTTTTTGGTCCGCGAGCCGCAAGTCCATAAGGATTTGCATCCTGCTGCGCCATTCGGCGGCGAGCAACGGCGAAAACACGATCGGGATACCGTGCACCGGCGAGGCCCATTGCGGCCGGCCAAGGATAAACCAGGCCTCGGTCAGTCCGTCGATCCAGAACACTTCACCCTGACGTTGATCGATCAGCCGCATGATGTCCGGCGGCGCGCGGCTCGCCTCCAGCATGTGCTGGGCTGGCGGCCGACGATCCCAAAGGCAAAAAAACGCCGCAAGCAAGAGAACCGCACAACCTTGTTGCACAAGCGGACCGAAGCGCGGCTTGACGATGGCAAAATAGACGGCAAGGGCACAAAGCGGAAATGCGAGGAGCTGTCTGATGAAGGCAAAATCGATGTTGTCATATCCCGCGGGCGCGCCTGCGGCCAATTCCCAAAGAAAAGCAAGAAGGCGGATGTCCCAAATCGTGGCAACCACAACGGCGAATATCCATGTGGCGAGGACATATTGGGGTTTGAGCGAGGGCGCGAACCGTTTGGCGCCGAAATGGAGGGCAAAGGCCAGGACCGCGGCGGGACCGGCGACGCCTAGTGCCGTATTGAACGACCAGCACAGCACAAGAAGGGCCAAGACCATGCGTCCGCTTGGGCCGCGCCGCCACAGTTCAAGGGCGCAGACGCCCAAGGCCATCGCCCCGGCGGCAGCCATCAGCCAAGCCGTGCGCCAGGGCTGAACTTGCACGACGAGGAGCGACGAAAGCCAATCGCCAAAAATCGCGGCGGTCGCTATGCCGCCCAAACCGACCACAATGATCGCCGCAAGAATCCGCCGGGCGCGGCCGTGCTGGAAGTTTGCGGCAATCGCAATTGTCGCCGTCTGGACGATGAGCGGCGGGAATGATTCGATTGGCCAAAGGCTTGGAAATAAAAAGGCGTTGCGCGACTCGTTCAGGCTTTGCAGAGATGGATCGATCGCCGTGAAAAGCCGGTCCATCAACGGCAGGCCGAGGGCGCCGCCCAAAATCGAAAGAGCTCCGGCGCAGGCGCAAAACCAAAACCAGCGTTTATCTTCCAAGCCGAGGACGACAACCAAGACGCCAAACCCGGCGAGCGCCATGATCGGATGCAAAAGCGCCGCCGCGCCGAGACAGCAGACGCAAAAAACGTCGCGTCTTGCCGCCAGCGCGGCGAGCCCGGCCAGCACGAAAGCTTCGGCGAAAGGGCGCGGATTGGCATTGAGTTCGGCAAATCCGAACGGATAGGGCGCGCCATAAGCATTGGGCAGTAGAGCGGCAAAGATCACGATCACCCACGCCGCGCCGCCGCCCGCGAATTGCCGCGCGAGGGCCCGAGCCGCGAAAAACCATGCGAGCGCCGCAACGACCGCCAGCACTTCCCCGGTCATCGCCGGCCCCCAAAGCGCGACCATCGCCCTCGCCACGAACCGGAACAGGCTGAAAACGAATTGGCCATCGTGGACGAACATCAGATCGCGGCCGACACCGGATGGATCGAGATCGGCAACCGCGCGGCCGATATAGAGCTGGGGGTCTTGAATAATGCCCCGATAGGGACGGCCCAAGGCGAAGACTAGAAAAACAATCAAGGGAATTGGCGAAAAGTCTTTCGCGCGTAGGCCTGCCGTTAGGGGAATCGCCGCCCCGGATTTTTTCGCCGCGGCCACAAGAGTCTTCAGCAGCCGGGAGGGCGTAGCGGACAAGCCACCCTCGCGCGTCCTCCACGCCGGCCGCGGGCGCACGTTTATCGCCATGGCCGCCTCACGCCACTTTTTGCGGCACGAGACGCACGCTTGCAAGGGCCTCCCTGGCGCCGGAAACACCGGCTTCGCCATATTCGGCATCCTCGTTGACTTGCCACACGTCATAGAGCGTCCGGCCCGCCAAAATATTCGCGGCGGTCAGCATGCCGGTCATCATCGCGTGGTCCTGATTGTTGTATTTGTGCATGCCGTTGCGGCCGACGAGATGCAGGGCCGGAAACCGGCTTGCAAGCTCCAGCCGGATCATCCGCAGATTTGCAAGATAGGTTTCGTCGTAGACCGGATAGGCTTTTTTTTGCCGCACGACGCAGGCGTCGGTAACCTCCTCCGCGCGCAGCAAGCCGACGGCGGAGATCTCCTGTTTGGCGAGTGCGATAAGGCTGGCATCCTCCATGCTCCAAAGGCCATCGCCCTCCGAGCAAAAATATTCGAGCCCGAGGCATGTCGAGGTCGCGTCCGGGACCATCTCCGGCGACCAAGACCGGAAGTTCTGCACCCGGCCGACTTTGACCCTTGGGTCATGGATATAAATCCAGTTGTCGGGCCATTGGCGCTGTGTCAGGCCGATGAGGACGACGGTGAGAAAATCGCGGTATTTGAGCGCCCGCGCATGGAACAGAGTGAGCGGCGTGGGACTGAGCGCGGTGAGGAGTTCCGGGATCGGCGCCGAGGAGACGACATGGCGCGCTTGAAAGGTCTCGCTTGTTCCATCGCCGCCGACGGTCTCGACCGTCCAAATCCGCCGCTCGGGATCAAAGCGCAGCTTTTCGAACCTGCGATCCATGGCAATGCGGCCGCCGAACTCTTGGATTTTTCGCGCGGCGGCTTCCCACATCATGCCCGGGCCCCGGCGCGGATAACGAAACGATTCGATCAGGGTTTTCGCGCCGGCGCCACCCCGCGGCTTAAATCCCAAGGAGCGCTTCACGCCATCGATGAGCGCCTTCGAAAGATTGAGCCCCTTGATTCGCTGGGCCGCCCAATCTGCCGAAATCTCATCGCAATCCATGCCCCAGACCTTTTCGGTATAGGTCTTGAAGAAGATCGAAAAAAGCCGTTCGCCGAATTCATTGCGCATCCATTGATGGAAGGTCTTGGGATCGCGGATTGGAAACGCGCGGGCAAAGGCATAGGAGGCCAGGCAAGCGATGCTCTGGAAAAGCCCGAGATTGCGCAGGGCCTCGAAAGCCTTCAGCGGATACGCATAGAACTTTCCCGCGTAATAAATGCGCGACAGCCGCGGCCGGTCGAGAAAATCGTCCGGGAGAATTTCATTCCAAAGCGCGACCACCTCGCGCGACTTGGAAAAGAACCGGTGCCCCCCGATATCGAACAAAAAGCCCTTGTAGGAGACGGTCCGGCTGATCCCGCCGACATATTGCTTGTCTTGTTCGATCACGACGAGGCCATGGCCGGCCTTGGCGAGACGATAGGCGGTGGTCAGCCCGGCGGGGCCGGCTCCGATAATCAAGGTGTCGATCGTCTCCACTGTGCGCTCCACGCTGACTTTGCAACGTGGAAGAGAACAGTTGAAGGTTAAGGCCGGACCGCAAAAATGACGACAAGTCTATCGAACAGATGATAACCGAATGTCAGGAGACGTAGTTAGCGCGTGGATGATTTGTTCCTTTTTATGCTCTAATGCGTGGCAAAACGTTAATGCACTATTATCGTTTATACAAAATTAAATTGAGCAATGCTCCGCCGCCGTGGGAATTGCCTTCCATTGGAAGCGCAACTGAGCCAGCGTGCTCTTGGC
>JBOHJT010000205.1:0-6141 GCA_050728715.1 Methylocella sp. | reverse complement strand
GGCTTCGAGGGTTCCAAGCCCGGGCAGGTCAATCAGCAAAGCGAAGGCGGTGATTTTCGAGACGCCAGGAATGCTCGCCGGGATCGCGAAGCGGCCGGCGAGGTCCGGCTTCGATAATGGCCAGGATGGCCGCTTCGATAGCGGCGATCCGGCGTTCGATCCGTTCGAGGCGCCGTGCATTCTGGCGCTTCAAGGGCGCGATCGTCAGGATGCTGGCGCGGTTCCTGGCCTTGGTGCGATCCCACACCAAGGCTTCGCGGGCAGCATGAAGCTCCTTGAGCCCGGCGAGCGCATCGCCGCGGGTGCTTCCAGCTCGAGAAGCGCGCCCATCCGCGCGAGCGGCGCCGCATCCAACCGATCGGTCTTGGCGAGCTTGCCAGCCGCCTCGGCGGAGCGACGCGCTTGGCGCGGATTGACCTTGATGAGCGGAAAGCTTGCGGTGCCAGGCGCAGTTTCAAAGGCGCGATGAGACCGCCGGGGTAGTGGGCACGGCACGCCGCGAAGGTGATGCGGGTGACCGTGGAGACCCGTCCGGTCGAAGGTCGCGACTTCACCTTCGCTTGTGGCGGCGGATCGGGCGGAAGCCGGACAGGGGCACAGTACCGCTGAACCCCGGGCAACTCCAACGGAGGGAAGGCCCCCGACTTCTGGTGCGTTCTTGAAGAGGGGGAGGAATGGGTGATCGGCGATGAGCCTCAAAAAGCCCGAAAAGTTCAAAAACCTTCAACGAAAGCTTTAAAGCTTTAAAGCCGGATGCGGCAAAATCCGGTTTGATGAGCGGGGATGGGAAACGGGGCGATGCCATATGGCCCAAACAACCGCGTCCATCCCCGACTCTGCGGGCGCCGCTTCTCGCCGAGCCGTGGATGCTCGCCATCGACGCAACCGTGAAGCCACGTCCCGGGCCATCGGGAAGGGGCGCCCGCCGACTCGAGCATGTCCTTAAAAAAGTTGCGCGGCGTTTGCGCGTTTGACGGGCTCCAACTCTTTGAAATTGAGCGAGGCCTTTTCGATCCCGTGATTCCACGTGGGAGGAAGCGCTTTAGGGGCCAAGCCATTCCCATCATCCGTACGCGATGGCCGACGCACGGCTGGTGTTCGATGTTCTTGAACACATCGGACATATCCGATGTGTCATCGATGATGGAGCTGGCGACGGGCACCATCCAAACATTTCGCGCCCGGGGCGTTGCTCGATCGCATCTCGCGCGATCTCTGGCCGGCGCTGTTGTGTGGCGACCGCGGGTTTGGCAACGCGCCGGTCATGAACAAAGCAACACAGCGCGGTCAACATGGCGCCGGGCCGGCACAGGTTTTCTTCGTCGCAATCGGCGCGGCCGAACTCCGCGAATATTTTGCTCGCCCCACTTCTCCCGGCGAGGCGCGCGCGCGTTTTGGCCGGCGCGATCGCGGCGCGAGCCGGGAATATTTTCGCCGTGATGAGCAATTCGGCTCGCGCGGCTTCGTCGCGCAGTCTTGCTCGCTGCCGGCTCGCGCGCAGGATCGCGCTCTTTCACGACGGGGGAAGCATTGTCGTTGGTTTGGCCGAGCCGGCAGATGGAGGCCACTCGCCGGTCACGGCTCTTGCATGCCATCCACGCGGGTACGCGCGACAAAAAACGATCGCCGTGGCGCGTTCCCCCGCGAGGGCGGTTGCGGCCGCGAAGGCGTTTCGCGCTGGCGCCATTTTTCCCGCGAACGGGCGAAAAATGCGGCGCGGTTGCCGGGCCTGCGGCGCCGGCGGGTAGATAGACGCCGTCCGCCCACCGTCAAACATCGCGGCGCGCCACGATCGCGCGTTCGCCCCCGCCGACGCTCGACTTCCCACGCGCCCTTGCGCCACGCGGTCACTGCCGGCGCGAGGCTCGTCGCGTCGTTGGCCCGGGCAAGGCCGTGCAAACCGCTTAGAAATCACCCGCCGAAATCCCGCGTGAGAATAAATAGCTGCAACAAGATTTTTGTCTTCGGCATGGCGTCCCTCAGACCCGCATCGGCATCAACACATAAAGAGCACTAGCGCCATCGCGATCTTGCACGAGAGTGGGCGAACCGGGGTCGGCAAGCTTGAACAGCACGGTGTCGCTGTCGAGCTGCTCGGTAATGTCGAGGAGGTAGCGGGCGTTGAAGCCGATATCGATCGGCGAGGAGTCATAATCGACATCGAGTTCCTCGGTCGCCGAGCCGGAATCCGGATTGGTGACGGAAAGAGTAAGTTTCGCACCCGCCACGGCGAGCTTGACGGCGCGGCCGCGCTCCGACGAAATCGTCGAAACCCGGTCGACCGCGGCCGCGAACGGCGCGCGATCGACAATCAAACGTTTGTCGTTACCGGAAGGGATGACGCGAACATAATCGGGAAAGGTACCGTCGATCAATTTCGAGGTCAGCACCACTTGTCCCGCGCTATGAGCCTGCCCTGAGTTCATCGAAGGGCCGAAGGTGAAGCGCGCCTTTGCCGCCGATATTTCGACGCGGACTTCCTGGCCCGGATCCTCGATGAGTTTTTGCACCTCGGATACCGCTTTGCGCGGCACGATCACGCCCGGCATGCCATTCGCGCCATCGGGGGCAGGAATTTCGACCCGAGCGAGCCTGTGCCCGTCGGTCGCGACGGCACGCAACATCATATGGCCGTCGACATCAGTGGTGTGCAAAAAAATGCCATTGAGGTAATAGCGCGTCTCTTCATTGGAAATCGCGAACTGGGTTTTGTCGATCAGCCGCTTGAGGTCGCCAGCGGCGAGGTTGAAAGCGTGACCGGGTTCGCCCGTGGCGAGGTCCGGGAAATCGCTGTCCGGCAAGGACTGGAGGTTGAACCGCGAGCGCCCGGAGCGTAGCTGCAACTGGCCGGACTCGCCATTCGATTCGAGCGAAACTTGCGCGCCGTCCGGCAGCTTGCGGACAATTTCATAGAGGATATGCGCGGGAACCGTGGTCGCGCCGGCGGCGCCGGTGTCCGCTGCCAAGCGCTCGATGACTTCCAGGTCGAGATCGGTCGCCTTCAGGAGCAGCGTTTGGTCTTCGGCGCGCAATAGGACATTCGAGAGAATGGGAATCGTGTTGCGGCGCTCCACGACGCGATGCACGTGGCCAAGAGACTTCAACAAAGCCGCTCGTTCGAGAGTAACTTTCATGGGGGCGGTCCAATCGGGCTTTTATTCGATCCATCACGCCCGCCCCTTGCCTGCGCCGGGGAGGGGGACGGACTTTGGCGCGGCTTTAGCCAAATCGCAAGCCGCCGCGACGAATCCACCGGCGTTTTTGCACGGGCACGCGCGGACCTCGCGGCGCGCGGTCAGACCTTTACCTGTCCTTAATTCGCCGGAATTAAAATAAAAAAGTGCTGTTTCAGCCAGGATGCGATGGCCTTGAACGCCGTGTCGATGAATTTTGCCGAGGCGGCGGCGCAGCGGGCATGACAAAGCGCAAGACGGCGGAACGCCGCGAGCCGGTCTTCGGCCAACCTCGTGGAAACAAAGCAAGGATTGACGAAAACGTGCCGCGCCGTGCCGGACGATCACGGGCGACCAGGAAACGCCGTTCGCCGTTCGCGCCGTTGCTCTATTGGGGCATGATCGCAACTCTATGGGCCATGGCGGCGGGCGCGGGCGTGATTGCCTATCAAGCAACGAAATTGCCGCCGATCGACGCGCTTGCCGTGCCGAAACGGCCACCGAACATTGCCATTCTCGACGAAAACGGAGTTTTGCTCGCCAATCGCGGCGACACCGGGGGGGCCGCGGTCCGGATCACCGGCCTGCCCCCCTATCTGCCAAAGGCCTTTATCGCGATCGAGGACCGCCGCTTTTATTCGCATTTGGGAATCGATCCCCAAGGAATGTTGCGCGCCCTGATTCGTAACATAACGGGCGGCGGCATGGTGCAGGGCGGTTCGACACTGACGCAGCAGCTCGCCAAAAACCTTTTTCTGACCCAGGAAAGGACTTTTTCGCGAAAGATCCAGGAAGCGATCCTCGCGCTCTGGCTTGAGCATAAATTTTCGAAAAATCAGATCCTCGAAATGTATTTGAACCGCGTTTATTTCGGGTCCGGCGCCTATGGCGTCGAAGCGGCGGCGCAAAGATATTTTGGCCACGGCGCTCGCACCGTGACCTTGCCGGAGGCCGCGATCCTCGCTGGTCTCATGAAGGCGCCGGCGCGACTGGCGCCAAATCGCAATCCGTCCGGCGCCGCCGAGCGCGCCCGGCAAGTCATCGAGGCGATGGTTCAGGAAGGCTTTATTACGGATGCCATGGCCATGCTCGCCCTCGCTCATCCCGCGCAAGCCGTCCGCGATCAAAACGCGAGCGCGGTGAATTACGCCGCCGATTTCGTGATGGACACGCTCGACGATACGATCGGCGCAATCAATGAAGATGTCGCCGTCTCGACGACGCTCAACGCCGGGCTGCAGGCGGCGGCGGAAAAGGCGCTCACCGAGGAGCTTGATCGCAAGGGCGCGGCTTTCGGCGTCGGCCAGGGAGCGCTCGTCGCGCTTGACTCCGATGGCGCGATCAAGGCGCTGGTCGGCGGCCGCAATTACGCCGATAGCCAGTTCAACCGCGCGGTTTCCGCGAAGCGGCAGCCAGGCTCGGCGTTCAAACCTTTCGTTTATCTCGCCGCGCTCGAAGCCGGCCTGAATCCGGACTCGGTGCGCGACGACGCTCCGATCAATGTGAAAGGCTGGCAGCCGGAAAATTACGCGCGCGAGTATTTCGGCCCCGTCACGCTCACCAAGGCGTTGTCGCTGTCCTTGAATACCGTGGCGGTGCGCCTTGGCCTGGAAGTCGGCTCGAAGACAATCGTCAGGGTCGCGCATCGTCTTGGGATCGCATCCGATCTTTCCGCCAACCCGTCGATCGCGCTCGGCACGTCCGAGGTCACGCCCCTCGAAATCACGACCGCCTACGTGCCCTTCGCCAACGGCGGCATTGGCGTCCAGCCGCGGATTATTTCGAAGGTGAAAACCGCCTCTGGAAAACTCCTCTATCAGCGCAAGAGGGCCAGCAATGGCAGGGTCATCGCTCAAAATCATGTGGCGATGATGAATACGATGATGCGGGAAACCCTCTTAACGGGCACGGCGCGCAAGGCCGCGGTGCCGGGCTGGCAGGCGGCTGGCAAGACCGGCACGAGCCAAGATTGGCGCGACGCCTGGTTTATCGGCTACACCAGCCATCTCGTCGCCGGCGTCTGGCTCGGCAACGACGATAATTCGCCGACAAAAAAAGCCTCTGGCGGCAATCTTCCCGTGGAAATCTGGTCGCGCTTCATGCGCGCCGCGCATCAGGGCGTGCCGCCGCAGCCGCTCCCCGGCGGACTTTGGCACGATAATAGCCTCGGCAGCGTGCCGATGGCGGAAAACAATGGCTGGCCCTCGCTGCCGGGTTTGTTCAGTGCGCCATTCGCGGACCCAGCGAGGCAAGTCGCGCCGCCCCCTGCCCCACCGCCCGAGGGATTGCCGGTTCGGCGCAACGACGCGCGGGCGGCCTATGGCAGCGGCGCGCCGGTGCCGCCGGCGGACATCCCTAACGCCGAGGTTCCGGGACAAAAGCACCGCGCCCAATCCGGAAAGCAGAATTCTTTCGACGCGCTTTTCGGCGGCTAATGTAGTCGGGGCGCCAGCGGCGCCGGAAAGGTCGTTTTCGAGAGGCCCGCAGCGCCTTCCATATCGACGCTTACGCGAATTGCGCCTGTAAGCGCAAAATGCAAATGTCAGCCATCCGCGAGACGTCGCGCATCAGCGCTCTTCCAACGGGTCCGAAAACGAATGTCGATTAAAGTGAACGTTTTTCGTGCGTTTTTGCTGACTGCAGCTGTGGTCCAAAGTGTCTGCACCACAGCGAACGCAAGGGACGAGGCAGCTGCAATCTATCGTTCTCGCTATATGCTAGCGGGCTTTTTAGTGCGAGCTGCGGTAGTCTGTGGAGACAACAAGATGAGTGGTAATCGATTTGTCGATGCTGGACTTGGTGTTCTCGGCACCCCGGAACTCAGGGCGTTATCGAAAGCTTATCCTAGGGTCCGGACTCAATTAATTCAGATCCAGTAGGCTAAGGTAGCGGCGAAGCAGAGGGCCGAGAAGAAGTTTTGAGCGAGCTTGTCGTAGCGCGTGGCGATGCGTCTGAAATCCTTGAGCCG
>JBOHJT010000204.1:0-6141 GCA_050728715.1 Methylocella sp. | reverse complement strand
GGCGTAGCGGCGTACTTCTATTGGTTTGCCGCCCATCCATCGAATCCACGCACGCCGGCCGAGGTTACTGCAGCGCCCGCCGGTCCTCCAGGGCCGCCGCCCGGATGGCATTTCGTGCCGAACGGCGTGGAAGGCTGCGCGGACAAGTATGGATGCGCCAGACCGTCGTTTGATCCCGATTTTTGGGAGTGGGTAGCATCCGGCGAGCAGGATTGTGCGGACGAGCACGGATGTGCGCGACCCCGGTCGCCAGGTAAGAGTGACGCGACGCTAACCCGGCAGGCGGGAGAGAAGCCAGAGGGGCCGGGGGAGAAAGGGGAAGAGCCAGAAGCTGAATCGGGAAGCGGCGCCGGGTCGCAACCGGGCGGCGGCGGTGTCATTCCTGCGGGACATGAATTGCCGTCAAGCCCGAAGCAGGTGGGACCAGCAACGCTACCCCCGGATCGCCGTTAACTCCCACAACGGAAGCGAGTGAAAAAGCCAGGGGGCGTCGCAACACCCATCAAGGTAAAGTCGGGAATGGGCGCGGTTGTTTGGGCCATATGGCATCGCTCCGGTTCCCATCCGCGCTCATCAAACCGGAGTTTGCCGCATCCGGCTTTCCGGCCGGTTTGGTTGTGAGGCCCGCGGCTGTAATTTGGCGGCAAAAGTCCGAGGTCTCCGTAAAGCGTGTCATGGGGAAATCGTCTTGTTCCGCGGTTTGGCACCTTATGTCACCGAGCGAGGAAGTCTCGGACACGCCGGCCGAGATGATGATCGAGCGCCTTGCATGCCCGCCCTTCCGTTCCATAACAGAAAAGCATGCAGACCAGCCGCGCCGTAAACTGTTCCGCCGGCTTCCGCCCATGGCTTCATGTTGCCGGGCACCGATATCGCGTTGACCGTCAGCGTCCTCCGCTTGCCGCTCTTCCCGGATCGACTTGCCGGACGGACTTGCGCCCAAATATCTGTTGCCGTTCCTTTGGTAGCAGCGAGGGCCGAACGTGTATCCGAGGAAATCGAAGCGTTCCGTTCGAGCATCTTTCACCGAGGTTTTCGCCTCGTTGAGCGGCAACCCAAGCTTCGTCATCGCCGCCTTCGTCCACGCCATAGCTGGGCTCATTGGGTTCATCGCGCCAACGAACGAGAAATTCATCATCGTCGGCGCGGAGGATGATCGCTTCCCGCCAACCGTACAAATTATCCTGTTCGTCAAAGCCCGCTGCAAGAACCAGCGCCCCCGGCTTGAGTTGCCGCCCTTTAGCGTTGTTGGCGAAAGCGCCTTCTTGGTCTGTTTCGGCTTTGAGCAGGCGTTCCAGCTCCGCCATGATTTCGGGCAAAGCCGGCGACAGCGAGAAACGTCCCTGCGCGTTAATGACGCCCTCGGGCGAAGCGGCCGCGGCTTGTCGATGTTCCGCCCTGCTGGCCTACGCGTATCGAGCCGTGATTTTATTTTGCCTGGCGTCGAGCCCGGCGCCCGCACCCCTCGCGGCGGAGGCGGCGACTGTGGCCGGGGCGAAATCGCGGGCCAATTTCTCGCGCAAGGCCATATCGGGTGCTGGAGGCCTGCCGACTGCGCCATCGGCAACCCATGCCGTCACGGCTTCGGTCTCAGAACGTCCCAGCGCCGCGAGCGCCGCCGCGGCCTTCCGCTCTGCATCCCCGGTCTTGCCAAGCCTGGCACGCGTCAACCGCTTGTCCGCGACAGGGGCAAACGGGGCGGAATTCTAAAGTCCGTCGCAAAAACGTGACACCCCGCGCAAGCTTTTCCATTTGTTCGGCATTGGAACCCGCCGGATGCAACGGCGTTCCGCTATCTCAAAAAAATGTGAATTGCTCGTCCCGCCGGAAAGCTTCGAGGACCGGGGCGAATGCGTCAAACAAGACGCGATATCCCTTCCCTCCGTCAATCTTCTCGTAGCGCACGGCTTTGCTCGCGCGCCCGGTGGGATCGCCAGGAAGGAGCTTGATGGAGACAAGACGCCCGCCGTCCTTCAGTTGCGCAAAAAGCGCCTCGAGATTTGCTTCGACCGCGCCATTGATGAAAATCAGGTCGAATGGCGCTTCATTGGGCGCGCCTTCCGCAAGCGGGGCCAGGATGGTTTGAACCTTCGCCAAGCCAAAGGCGTCGAGATTGGACCGCAACTCATTATATAAGGAGCGCTCCGATTCGAGCGCCACGACTCGCTCCGCGAGACCAGCAAGAAGGGCGGTCGAATAGCCAGTTGAGGCCCCTACATCGAGCACCGCGCCGGTCGATACCACGCCGGCCCCTTGAATGAGGCGCGCGAGAACCAGCGGCGGCAAGAGCGTGCGCCGTTCTCCGCCAGGCCCGGCGGGCTTTAGTTGCAGCCCAATATCGGAATAAGCGAGCTCCGCCAGCTCCAGGGGCAAGAAATGCTCGCGCGGGACTTCCAGCATACGCGCCAAGAGCTGTTGGTCGGTCACGTCGAAAGTCCGGATCTGGCAATCGACCATGGTACGGCGGTGAAGCGCCGATTGAGACAAGCGATCCGCGATGCCGGCGCCTTCGAGGCGGGTGTCTTCGAGACTGGTGTCCTGCATGATTTCTCGCCAAGGCCTTGGTCCGGCGGGACCTCACGCATTCGTGCCCCCCGCACCGTCAGTTTATAGATTTCCCGGCTTCCTCTGTCCATGAAAACGCCGGGTATTTCCGGAGAGCGAAAAGCGCGCTTGCTGGATGCGCGGGATTTTGGCCCCGCGCCGGCCTTGCGTTGCCCTCATACCGGCGTCACGGTACAACCCCCATTTCCAACGCGAGGAGTTGGTTCATGTCCGAATCTCCGGTTGAGCATTTCGAGCACGCCGAACACGCCGGGCATGCTTCACTTTTGGGCGATCCCTTTCTCACGCAAGTATCAGTCACGATTGCGATCCTTGCCGTCATCGCCGCGACCGTCGGCAGTCTCGAGACGCTCGAAACCGCAGATGCCATAGGCGACAAGAACGCCGCGGTGCTCTTGCAGAACAAAGCAACCGACACGTGGAATTTTTATCAGGCAAAGAGCATCAAAAAGAATCTCTACGCCATCGCCGCGGCAAACCCTGGGCCGGCGGCTGACGACTTCAAAAAACAGGCAGAGAGGCACGGCAAGGACGAACAGGAGCTTTTCGCCAAAGGTCAGGCGCTTGAACGTCAAGCCGAGGAAAAGCTGAGGGACAGCGAACGGCACGAAAACCGCCATCATATTTTGACGATTGCCGTAACGCTCCTTCATGTGGCGATAGCGATCGCGACCGTCGCAATCATCGTGCGGGGCCAGCGTTGGCCTTGGTATGCAGCCCTTGCGCTAGGTGTGCTAGGCTCAATCGGCGCGGCTTACGCTTATATTGTCTAGGTCGCACGGGACCGGAATAAATTCCGGCCCCGCGTTTCTGCCTCCTTGGTCCCGAGGCGGCGTTACCCTTTCAAACGCTTGTTGCACTCGCTCCAATAGCCGCCACCCTTTTGGATCCATTTCAGGCCGCCGTTGGCATTGGTTGCTTTGTTCGCCTTATATTGATCGTCGCAGGTTTTCATGCGAGCCTTCCCTGGCTTTTCATTCGCATAGGCCGGTGCAATAGCGGTGGGAAAGACGGCGGTGCCGGGCGTCGCGACCGCGGCCGGTACCGCCGGTCTTGTCGCGGCTTTCTTGAGCGGATTGACCGGAAGCGGCGCGGCGACAACGGGCGCGGAGGGCGCAGATGGCGGGGGCGGAGCCGCCGCGGACGCGGGCGGGTTCGCCTTGGCCGCAGCCGTGCACTTGCTATAAAATTGCGGCCAGGCTTCACCGTTCAACGTGCCCGCCGCCTTGGCGGCCCGGTATTTCTCGCTGCATATGTGGCGTACGTCTTGGGCTGCGGTTCGTCCGACGGGTCCGAGACCAAACAAGATCGACGCAGCGAAGATGCTGACAAGCGAAAAAGAACGACGAACAAACATTGGAATTCTCCTTCGAGAGACGAGCGGACATTGGCTAGATCGACATTCGGAACCGGACCCTGACGTTTCCGCTGCACGGCTTCGTCTGCGGCCAGGCGGCCGCAAGAGAGCCGCGCCGCCGGGCGCTACCGTTTCAGGTGCTTTTCGCATTCCCTCCAATAACCGCCGCCGCCTTTGGGATTCCATTTCAGGCCGCCGTTGGAATCGGTTGCTTTGTTAGCTTTATATTGGTCGAGGCACGTTTTGCGGCGGGCTACACCCGGCTTTTCGTTCGCATAGGCGGTTGAAGTTTCGGACGGAAAGACGGCGGTGCTCGCCCCGGCCTCGGCCGGCGCGATCGACTTCGCCGCAGGTTTCTTAAGCGGATTGACGGGCGCCGGCGCCTGCGGTGGGGGTGCAGCTTGGGCTGTCGGCTGCTCGGGCGCGGCGGCTGGTGGCGGCGCCTCGACGACTGGAGCCGGAGCCGGAGGTGTCGGCGCTGGCGCCTCAGCGACGGGAGCCGGGGGCGGCGGCGCTGGCGCCGCGACAACAGGCGCGGCGGGCGCAGGTGCCGGCGGCTGAGCTACCTCGGCTGCGGGCGGAGTTGCCGGGGCCACGGGCGGGTTCGCCTTGGCCTCAGCCGTGCACCGGCTATAAAATTGCGGCCAGGTTTCGCCTTTCAAGGTGTCTGCGGCCTTGGCGGCCTGGTATTTTTCACTGCAAATGTGGCGTACGTCGAGAGCCGCCGCGGCTGCCGCAGCCGCGGGCGGGTTAGCCTTGGTTTCGGCCACGCACCGGCTATAAAATTGCGGCCACGCTTCCCCGTTCAATGTCCCGCCCGCCTTTGCAGCCTGGTATTTTTCACCGCAAATGTGGCGTACGTCGGGAGGCGCCGCGGCTGCCGCAGCCGCGGGCGGGTTAGCCTTGGCTTCCGCCGTGCACCTACTATAAAATTGCGGCCAGGTTTCACCGTTCAACGTGCCCGCCGCCTTGGCGGCCTGGTATTTTTCGCTGCACAGGTGGCGCACGTCTTGGGCCCAAATGTCGCTCGACAGCACAAAACCGAACAGGGCCGAAGCCACGAAGAACCCGAGCAATAAGGAACGGCGAACCAACATTGGCATTCTCCTTGGAAGTCTTCATCGCGAGGCGCCCGGAGCCGGTGCGGCAACGTAGCTTTTCGAGCCTCCCGCGAAATCCGCTGCAAGTCAAATGCAAACAATAGGCAAGCCCATCGGCGAAATGGCCCGGCCTTTCAGCGACCGGCCGCAAACCGCGCGCGCAACCGGCCGTCCCGTGACTTAAGCGGCCGCGATTGAGCCCTTAGATTTAGCCGCTCGGATTTCGCCTCTGGCGGCGGCTTACACCGCGAAATCGGTTTCCCGCTTGTCGATTCCCTCGCCGAGAGCGCAGCGCACGAAACTTTTCACGCTGACCGGCGTCCCGGCAATCTTCTCCGCCTCCATGACAACCTGGCCGATTGTTTTACCCGCATGTTGTTCGACATGGATGGACGGCTGATCGAGAAGACAAACCTCCTTGAAGTACGTCTTCAACCCCGACTCGACGATTTTTTCGAGCATCTGCGCGGGCTTGTCCGCATTCTTGCCGGCAAGCACCGCTCTTTCGCGCGCGACAGCGGCGGGATCGAGACCCGCTGAGTCAAGAGCGAGCGGATTTGCCGCCGCGACATGAAGAGCGATCAAGCGCGCGATCGGGGCCAGCGCTTGCGGATTGGCGCTCGACTCCAGGGCAACGAGAACGCCGATCTTTCCAAGTCCTTCGGATACCGGTTTATGGACATATTGGCCAATGAATCCCTGGCCGACGTGCACGGTGGAGGCGCGCCGCAATGTGATGTTTTCGCCGATCGTCGCGATGGCATTGGCGATCGCCTCGCCAAGCGTCCCGCCGCCAGGATAGGCCGCGGCTTTCAATGCCTCGACCCCGGTCGTGCCGGTTTCGACGGCAAGGCGCGCAATGTTCCTGGCCAGCGCCTGAAACTCCGTGGTCCTGGCAACGAAATCCGTCTCGGAATTGAGCTCGACAACCACCCCGTCGAAGCCACGGCTAAGAACGGCGACGAGCCCCTCGACCGCGATCCGGCCGGATTTCTTGGCCGCCTTGGAAAGCCCCTTCTTGCGCAGCCAGTCGATCGCTGCTTCGATTTCGCCACCGGTCTCGCCGAGGGCATTCTTGCAATCCATCATGCCGGCGCCGGTCTTCTCGCGAAGATCCTT
>JBOHJT010000203.1:0-6166 GCA_050728715.1 Methylocella sp. | reverse complement strand
CAATTACATGAGGGACCTAGGCGAACTCATCAAGGATGCCGAGGCGATGAAGCATTTCGGCAACACGATGGTGTTGTGGAACCTCAAATCCATGCAGCCGGTAAAAATCTTCAGCGTTCCCGGCGCGCCGCTCGAAATCCGCTGGTCGCTGAAAGAGGGCGACGATTGGGCGATCACCGCCTCGGCGCTGACCTCAAAACTCTGGCTCGTCAGCCATGACGCCAACGATGAATGGCAGGCGAAGGAGGTCGCCACGATCGGCGATCCGGCAAAAATTCCGCTACCCGTCGATGTTTCGATTGCGGCCGACGCCAAGACCTTGTGGGTCAACACGTTCATGGATGGCACCACCCATTTGTTCGACATTTCCGATCCAACAAAACCGGTGCAGATCTACGAGAAAGTCACCGGCAAGCAGGTCAACATGATTTCCCAAAGCTGGGATGGAAAGCGTGTTTACATCACCTCCTCGCTTCTCGAAAACTGGGACAAGAAAGGTGCCGACAACGAGCAGGTTCTGCGTGGGTATGACTGGGATGGTAAAGATTTGAAGCTTAAATTCGAGGTCGATTTTTTTGGCCAGAACCTCGGCCGCCCGCATCACATGAAATTTTCGGGTCCGCTCGAGAAAGCCTCGCTCGACATGCCTGACCGCGCGGCATCGCGGTGACGAAGGCAAAGGCGGGAGCGTTTTTGTTCAGGCCGTGTTGCAAGAGTTTGATCGCGGCGGCGGGAATTTTCGCGGCCATCCTGCCGCTCCGCGCGGGGGAGTCCACGGGACCGCCGCCGCCTGGAAGCTACACGCTCGACAATATTCAGCGCGTGCCCGCGGGAATCGTGCTCGAAAGCACGCGGTTTCCCCGCGCGCTCTCCCGCTATACGACGGGGGCGATCACCCTCCTTGCGTTTTTTTATTCCTATTGCGCCGATCCAAACGGCTGTCCGCTTGCCTGGGACACGTTCGAGAAAATGCGCGAGGAAATCATCGCGCGCCCCGAACTGCACGGACGAGTCCGGCTCGTCTTCCTGAGTCTCGACCCGGCGCATGATACGCCGGACGTGCTCAAGAATTTCGCGCGGCGTTACGAATCTAGCGCCGCGATCGTGCCCTGGGATTTCCTCACCACCTATTCCTATTTGTTTCTCAAACCCGTGCTGCGCGACATGGGCGTGGAGATTTCCATCGATCGCGAGGCATCTAGCGGTAGCGGCGTGGTCATAAATCATCTCCCAAAAGTGTTTTTGATCGACAAGCAGGGCTTTGTCCGCGAGATCTATTCGAACCAATCCCTCGATCCCGCCATGATCCTTGGCGACATCAAGACGCTGCTGCTCGAAGATTCGAAGGCCAACGGACATAAGGAATGAGCGCTGGTTCTCAAAGGACCCACCTAGCTGCGGGACATGAAGAGGAGGGCGCGGAGGCGGACCGGAAAGACCGGCATCGACAAACAGCAGCCGCAGCTCGGCTTGACGTCGAGATTGCAAAACGGAAGCCGTCGTGGGAAAAATCTCCGCATGGTGGAAGCACAAAAATGCTGTTACAAATAGCTAGAGCGGGTCCCGAGAAGGCTGAATGGGGACCGTTGTTCAGGCTCTTTCGCTCACCGATTTTTACTATATGAAGAGCGGTTGCGAGGACGCGCGGTGCAGAGGGGGAAGTTTCAGCCGCGTCTTCTTCTGGTTACTTAAAACCAAAGCACTAGCTAGATTTATTTATCATCATCTTCCTCTACAGGTTTATCCCAGCCTAACAGGAGAGGAAGAGCACGCAGGAACGAAACATATATAATTACCGCTGTAACGATAAATCTTGCGTATCCTGCTCCATTACTCAAATCAAAAATAGCTCCCCCGGCAAGTGCTCCCAACAAGATTATCAAAAGCACCCCATAGAGCTTTTTGTATACGTTTGGATGCTTGAACGCCAAAACTGTTATCCCAGACACCACTCCGACAATTATTCCGAAGAGCGCTCCGGCAACTGTCCCGTGCAGCAGTCCACCCACGTTTTGCCCCTGTCGATCAACCAGCACCGAACGTGGAAACGGAGGTTGCCAAATGCAATCTCCTCTGCTCAAATTGGTCGCACTTGTGTACAAGCATCCAGCGTGTTGTAAACATGCCAAGTCGCGTCCATATGGCACCGTAACTATTTGATTTAGCGGGTGTAGTTCAATGGCAGAACGGCAGCTTCCCAAGCTGCATACGAGGGTTCGATTCCCTTCGCCCGCTCCAAGCTTTGCGGCCGGTCGCCCGGAAAAGTGACGCCGCCACGAGCATGAACTGTTAGACGCCGCAACGAATCATCCTGGAAGTTTGTGTTCCGGCGTCCTTTCTATCCCGATCGGCATCAATAGCGCACCCGCACATATTCGCCGGGTGCGTCGCAGATCGGCGGCAGCTCTCCGTCGCCCGGCAGACGCGCCGGCACTTGCTTGCGCGATTGGCGCTTGATCCATTTGATCCAGTCAACCCACCAGCTGCCTTTGTGTTTGATGGCGGCTGCGAACCAATCCTCGAACTCGCCGGCCGGTGCCTTGCTCCGCCAATACTGATATTTCGGCTTGCCGGCCGGATTGATAACTCCCGCTATGTGGCCAGAACCGGCGAGCACGTAGCGGACCTTGCCGCCAAGCAACTTGGCGCCGATGAAGACGGATTTCGCCGGGGCGATATGATCATCCCGCGTCGCCAGATGGTAGACGGGGATCGTGACTTTCGAAAGATCGAGGGTCTTGCCGCCGAACTTCGCCTTGCGCCTCGAGAGCCTGTTTTCGAGATAGAAGTGGCGCAGATATGCGAGATGGTTGGCTGCGGTCATCCTTGTCGAATCCGAGTTCCATGCCAATAGGTCGAAAGCAAGCGGCGGTTTGCCCTTCATGTAATTATTGACCACAAAGGACCAAATCAGATCTTCCGGCCGGAGCATGTTGAAGCCCGAAGCCATCACCGATGCATCGAGATAGCCGGTCACCGCCATTTTTTTTTCGAGCGCGCGCAAACTCTCCTCGTCGACGAAGACCTTCAGATCGCCAGCCTGGCTGAAATCGGTCTGGGTCGTGAAGAAAGACACGCTCGCGATCCGTCTATCGCCGGTCTCCGCCATATAGGCGAGCGTCATGGCCAGCAAGGTCCCGCCAATACAATAACCAATCGCGGTTACCTCGGATTCGCCGGTTGCTTTTTCAATTGCATCGAGCCCGGCGTAAATGCCCTCCCGCATATAGGCTTCGAATCCCTTGTCGCGATGGCGCGTGTCGGGATTGACCCACGATATCATGAAGACGGTGAGGCCTTGCGACACCGCGAAGCGCACAAAACTTTTTTCGGGGTTCAGATCGAGAATATAAAATTTATTGATCCAAGGAGGAACGATGAGCAAAGGCCTCTTGAAGGCCGTTTCGGTTGCAGGCGCATATTGAATGAGTTCCATGAGATCGTTACGAAAGATGACCTTTCCTGGGGTCGTCGCGATATTGACGCCGAGTTCGAACTTCGAGGAATCGCATTGGCTGATTTTGAGCGTGCCTTTGCCTGCCTCCATGTCCTGCGCCAGCAGCGCGGCGCCACGGGCGAGATTGTCGCCGCTCGACGCCCAGGTTTCCTTGAGGAGCTCGGGATTGGTGGCGAGAAAATTCGACGGCGAAAGGGCGCTCGATATCTGACGCAGGTAGAATTTCGCCTTGTCGCGAACGTGCGGATCGACATCGTTCGAGCGCAAGATAAGATCCTCGGCCCAATGCGAGACGATGAAGTGCGCCTGCCGCAGAAAATCGAAGAACGGACTCTCTCGCCATTCCGGCGCGGCGAACCTTTTGTCCGAAGGGTCAAAGGGCACGTACGGATATTCGAATTCGCCGGACATACGCCGCAAACTATGCGCCCAAAGGCCAAGGAGCTTTACCATCAATGAGGATTGCGCTTCGATGGTCCTGGCGGGGTCGCTCAACCAATGTTCAGCAATGCGGCTGATCGAACGAAGCGCGTCGGCAACTCCGTTTGACACATTGCTTTTGGCCTCGTTGCTTTCCGACGGCATGAAATACGCGGCGAGCGTTCTGCCGCCCTGTTCCACGAGCCGCGCCAAATTATAGGTCAAGCGCTCAAAATCGGGTGTCGCCGTGCCGTTCATTTCACGCGAAGCTGTCCGCGCTTCCGGGGCAGGAGCGGCCACCGCGCGTCTGTTTCCGGCAGGGCCCCGCGCCGGAGCTTTGCAATTAGCGATGGCAGCCGCGTCAGCCGCAACGACTGGCGCAAGCTTCGACGCGGCGGGTTTTGGCGATGCGCCGGCCTTGGCCCATGTTTTAGTTTCGGCCTTTGGCGGCGTGAGATGGCGCTCGACCCGCCCAGCCTCCAAGCGCTTGATTTTTCTCGCGCTCATTGAATTTTCCACGCTTTCGAGCGGCTCAAAAAGCCCCCTCTGGAATCGCAAAATCCGCGCGGCGTCTCGTCGCGGTTCCGCCACAATAAACTTGGATTGTGCCGATAGGCAACCAAACAAAGCTCCGGCCCTGGCACGCTGAAATGAAGCGAAACCGGCTCCTTTCCTTTTGCTCGCGGCCTGTGACGCTGGTGGCGCTTGCCGGGATTTGTCTTGGCATTGGCCCAGTTGTTCATGCGCAAGATGCAAAGTCGGGCGGCTCGCCGCTTGACACCTTGATGCACACGAAAATTTGGGCCGACGTCCCAGAGGCAAAGGATTTCGTGCGCGAGACGCGGCCGCCGCCGGACAGTCTCGCCTATCAGCCGCTAACAGGAACCGATCCCGAACGGCCAAAGCTCAGAAGCAAGGTGGAGCTCGAGGCCCTGGAGAGCGAACTTGAGCACGCGGCTGCGCACAACGATAGGAAAGCTGGAATACGCGGGGGCATCAAAAAGTCCGTTGCCGCCAAACCGGTCAAGCGCGAGTAGAGCGCGCGGATCGAGGCCGCGCGTGCGACTGGATAGACCGGTCGCCGCTTGTTCGTGCACAATTCTTGACTCCCGGAGCGCGGGCTCCGCCTGCGCGGTTCGGTCGCCGTGACTACATGGCCGGAGACAAGCTCAGCAGCACATTGCCATAGGTACGTATGCGAAATCGGTTGCGAGCAGGGTGGTCACGCCCTTGAATGACAGCTATTAGGCCGAGGCCTCCTGCCGAAGCCGATGTGACCTGACGGAGGAACGACCAAATGCCCGACTATGTCTCCCACGCTACCACCGTCGGCGGACGCAATGGCCACGTCGAGAGCAGCGACTGGCTGTTGAAGGCTGATCTGTCGGTACCGAAAAGCATCGGCGGCCCCGGCAAGGAAGGTGCCAGCAACCTCGAGCAGTTCTTCGCGGCCGGTTATTCGGCCTGCTTCGGCGGCTCAGTGGAATATGCGGCGGTTCTGGAAAAAGTGAAGGCCGGCAAGGTGACGGTGACTGCCGACGTGACGTTGCACGCAGCGATGCGGGATATGACCTGGCGGCGCACCTGAAGACGCACGTTGATGGTGTGGACCGCGCCACCGCCGAGCGGCTCGTCGCGAAGGCGCACAATGAGATTTGCACATACTCCAAGGCCACCCGCAACAACATCGCGGTGACCACCGAAGTGGTCTGAACCCCTTCACCTGACGATTGCGCAGGACCCAGCTAACTACGCTGGAGCCTGAGACAACGAATTCGGCGTCACGGAAAGTCGGCGAGCGTTCGCAGGGTCGCCACTAATCGCGAGAGCATTTCCAAAATTCTTGATGGGGTGGATGGCCCCCGCTCCCCGGCGTCGATGTGCCATAAGGCGGCCGCCGGCGAACTCCTCAACCTTGAGGAGCCGTCCACTATGCGTTTTACCACGACCGGTCTCGATCTTGCCAAGCTCTGGTTTCGGATTCAAGGCGCCTGCCGCGGGCAAGACCGTCGTCAAACGAAGATTGCGCCGGCCGTCGCGCTTTTTCCGGAGGCAAGAACCCTGCCTGGTTGGCATGGGTGCGGCCGGGACGAGAATTCGTGGCCCGGTTCGGCATGCGCGCACCCGCGCGACGAAGGACGCCGAATGGACGCGGGCGCTGCTGGCGCGAGGGCCGGCCAAAGCGGTCGCCGTCGCGCTCGCCAACAAGACCGCCCGCATGGTCTGGGCGGTCATGGCGCGCGGAGAACCCTGCCGGGCCAAGGAGATCGCCGGGCAGGCGGCCTGAAA
>JBOHJT010000202.1:0-6185 GCA_050728715.1 Methylocella sp. | reverse complement strand
GCCGGGAAAGCGGCCCGCGCAAGGCCCTTCACGCCCATGGCCTGCACGAATCTCGGATCCACATCTACAAAGCGGCGGCTTCGGCGAGATATATCTTTCTGTTGAAATTCGGCGGTGGTTTGGTCGACCATCAAGCGCTCTGGATCGAGGTAGAAAGTGCTGTTCTGTTTTGCATTGTCGATGGTTTCGATTTTGAAGATAACAAAGCCTTCATTGGGCTTCGCCTTCTCTTCGTTGCCGGTTAGCGTAGCGTAACTTTTGCATACGCCGACCTGAGAATAGGAAATAGTGGTAGGATTGGCGGCGCTTCGACGACCGCATCCAGTTAGCGCGATCGACGCTGCGACCAGCATTGGGACGGACAAGATAGATATATTTGACGTTCTCATGGTTCTGTTTCCTCTTGGGTGGCTGTTTAATTGGGCAAGGACTGCCGCAACTTCTCCTTCACGCCTATTCGCGAGCCCCGGTGCGGAATGACCGTCCAGCACTGACCGGTCAACCGCGTGCGGGCGAAACAAAAGTGATCGGAAAGTTCATCGCAGCATTTGAGGAAGCGGTCCGAGAGTTAAGTACCGGGCTTCGATTGGCGCATATTCTTGACCTGAGTACCTAGAGTGGCCTAAGCGGAAGCGGCACGCAACACAAAAGCGCGCGAATAATCAACCGCCTGCTATTACGAATGACCAGGGGTGCTGATCCTCTGGTCGGAGTGGCGGGATTCGAACCCGCGACCCCTAGTCCCCCAGACTAGTGCGCTAACCGGGCTGCGCTACACTCCGATCATGGCCCTTATAGAGAAAGCCCTGCTCGGGCGCAACGCGCCGTGCGAAGCCGGGTGATCGCAAGGACGGATCGCACCCCGGTGTCCGCTTTCGTGGACCATGCTCCCCGCGTCGCCCAAAGCTACCGGCGGCGCGCGGCATCAAGGATGTCTTCGCACGCCGCCAGTTCGGCCAAGGCCGACCGCAACCGCGCGATCTCTTCGGACGTTAAGGCCAAAGCCCTGATGGGACACTCGCTGGTCATGCCGGCAAAACCGTCTCGATCCGCGCTGGCGAGCGATTCGGCCGGCGGTTGCAATCCACCGGAGTGGACCGTGCCGTTCCCAGCCCTCTCGCTTTGCCGGGGCGGCGAGCCCTGGAGTAGCGCTAATTCTCGCGGCGAGGGAAAAGAAAGCTCCGAACGGTTTTCGTTCGCGGCATCCCTCGCGGCGGCGAACGCGCCCGCGCCTCGCTCCTTCAAAACACGCTGCACGCCCTTGATCGTATATCCTTGCCCATAGAGGAGATGTTTGATTGCGCGCAGAACCTCTATATCGCGGGGACGGTAATAGCGTCGGCCTCCCGCGCGCTTCAGCGGCTTGATTTGAGGAAAGCGGGTCTCCCAGAATCGCAGCACATGCCGCGACAGATCAAGCTCCCCGGCAACCTCGCTGATCGTGCGAAACGCATCGGCGCTTTTGTCCATTCGCCGCTAGCTCCCTATCTCAAGCTCCGAGCCGACCGTATCAATCGCCGGCCCCTTGCCGGGTCGCGCGCCGGCGCTATTCTTGCGAGAATGACTTTTCCTTAAACAGGAAGCGCAAAAATGCTCAGTCGTCCTCTTCGTCGGCAACCGCCACACCATTGATCCGGGCCTTGAGCACATTCGATGGCTTGAACACCATGACGCGGCGCTCGGTTATCGGAACTTCGATCCCGGTCTTTGGATTTCGCCCAATGCGCTCCGACTTGGCGCGCACGAGAAACCGCCCAAATGAAGACAATTTGACGGATTCGCCCCCAATCAAAGCCTCGGCCAGTTCATCCAACACCGACTGCACCAGAATAGCCGACTCCCTGCGCGACAGACCGACACAACGGTACACGGCTTCCGCGAGATCGACCCGCGTAACGGTGCGCTGCACGGTCCGTTGGGAAGCATCGACCGTGTGTTCCGCGAAAGACAATCCAAGTTCTCCAGCAGCACGAACGGTTTCGGATTTTGGCATCCTTCAACCCCGTTAATCCGGTTCAGTCACGCGGAATAAAACGGGTCTGGCAACCGCCTTCCGGGGTAGCCAAGTCATCCGATGAGTTTGAAAGTCTGGAACAAAATTTGCGCCAAATCAAGACACTTCCGGCGCGGCCCTGGCCGCGAAGGTCACCAGCGGATAAGCGCCGATGCCCAGGTGAAACCGCCGCCCATCGCTTCGATCATCACGAGGTCGCCTCGCTTGATCCTGCCGTCGTCGCGCGCGACCGCAAGGGCGAGCGGAATCGACGCGGCCGATGTGTTGGCGTGCAAATCGACGGTGACGACGACTTTGTTTGGCGCGATCCCAAGTTTTTCCGCCGACGCGTCGATGATGCGGCGGTTGGCTTGGTGCGGCACAAACCAATCGAGACTAGCGGCACACGTTCCGGTCGCCTCGAAGGCCGCCGTAACGACATCCGCGACCATGCCGACCGCGTGGCGAAAGACCTCCCTTCCAGCCATCCGCAAATGCCCGGTCGTCCGCGTCGTGGAAGGCCCGCCATCGACATAGAGCTTTTCCCGGTGGCGTCCATCTGAGCGAAGATGCGACGTGAGAACGCCGCGATCCCGCGCTGTTCCTTCCCCGTGCCGGGCTTCGAGCACCAAAGCCGCCGCCCCGTCGCCGAAAAGAACGCATGTCGCCCGATCGGTCCAGTCAAGAAGACGCGAGAAGGTTTCCGCGCCGATGACGAGGGCGCGCCGGTGCGATCCAGACGTCAAGAATTTGTCGGCGGCGGCAAGCGCGAAGACGAACCCGGAACAAACCGCCTGGACATCGAAAGCGGCGCCGTTTGTCATGCCGAGCCCGGCCTGGATCTGGGTCGCGACGGCGGGAAAGGTAAAGTCCGGCGTCGACGTCGCGACAATCACGAGATCGAGATCCGAGGCATCGAGCCCGGCGTCGGCAAGGGCGGCTTTGGCCGCATAAAGACCGAGTCGCGAGGTCGGCTCGTCCGCGGCGGCGACGTGGCGCTGCCTTATGCCCGTGCGCTGCACGATCCACGCGTCGGTCGTCTCCAGCGACTTTTCGAGGTCGGCATTGCTGACAATGCGTTTGGGAAGATAGGAGCCGAGCCCCAAGACGACGGAACGGAGCTTACCTGACGCTGCGTGGGTCACGGAATTATCCAACGATAACTAAAGTCCGCTCAGGAATCCGAGGGCGCCGCAACTGGCGCGCCCGCCGCCCGGAGCCTTGATTGGGTGAGGAATTGCTCGCGCGAGAGCGGAAGCGAATCGCGAATTTTGCTCAAGAGTTCGTGCCGGGCCATGGCATAGCCGATTTCCACCGCGTGCGCCGTGCCAACCGCGTCGGAGCCGCCATGGCTCTTGATGACCACGCCGTTAAGGCCGAGAAACACCCCGCCGTTGACATTGCGCGGATCCATCTTGACCTTCAACGCCGCGAAGGCATGGCGCGCTAGAAAATAGCCTATCTTCGACATAAAATCGCGGCCAAGCGCTTCTCCCAGATATTGCGCTATCTGATTGGCCGTGCCTTCCGCGGTCTTCAAGGCGATATTGCCGGCAAAGCCTTCGGTGACCACGACATCGACCGTTCCCTTGCCAATGTCGTCGCCTTCGACGAAGCCCCGGTAGGCGAGATTTGGCAGATTGGTCTCGCGCAGCAAGCGGGAGGCGGTCTTGACCTCGTCGATGCCCTTGATTTCCTCGACACCGATATTCAGCAAACCCACGGCCGGCCGTTCGATGGAAAGGACGATTCGGGCCATCGCGGAGCCCATGACGGCAAGATCGACAAGATGCCGCGCATCGGCGCCGATGGACGCCCCGAGATCGAGGACGATCGACTTGCCCCGGACCGTAGGCCAAATCGCGGCGATCGCCGGGCGGCCGATCCCCGGCATCATGTGCAGGCAAATTTTCGCCATGGCCATCAAGGCGCCGGTATTGCCGGCCGAAACCGCAACATCGGCTTCGTTCTTTTTCACCGCCTCGATGGCAAGCCACATCGACGATGTCCGGCGGCCGGCGCGCAACGCCTGACTAGGCTTGGCGTCCATCCGGACCGAAACGCCAGTATGACGCAAGGTGGAGACCTCGGAAAGTCCCGGCTCGCCATCGAGAAGCGGCTGAATCTTGACGGCGTCGCCAAAAAACAGAAATTTCATGTCGCGCCGCAGTCGCAGCGCGCGAGCGGCACCTGGAACGATCACGTCTGGTCCGTGGTCGCCGCCCATGGCGTCGAGCGCAATTCGTACTGGCTTGATCATGGAATATGCAACTCTTGGCCGGCGGGGTAAGGCGCGACGATTGGCGCCAGGAAAATCCGTCATGGACGATCGGGTTCGAAAAATCATCTCATTTCGCGGACAATAAGAAGCCGGGGGCACTCCCTGCCCGCCGTACCGGAGCGCAAGACTTGACCGGCGCTCGCCGGTTGGGCAGGGGTAAACAACGGAAAATCCTCTTCATTCAAGCTTTTTTTCGCCTAAGAACGCCACCCAAGGCCGGCCGGGGATCTTCTGCCGGCGGCGCTCGCGCTGGTGAGGGAACCGCCTATTGCTGGGCATTGATCAAGGTCCCGCACCAGCATGAAAGCGCAAGGCTTACGCCACGTCCCGGCCGGACCGGCGCCGGCGGGTTATGAAGAGCGGCCGGACGCAACCTTGTCAGAACAGCGAACCTTGTTCGCGTTTCCGCCGGCCCTTGCTGGCCGAGCGTTTGAGCGGAGGGGCGTCCTTCTCGGTGGTCGCAACCACCGTTTTGTGGCCGTCGACAAATTCGATATCGAGACGCGCGCCGCCGACAACGTCGGCCGCTCTGCGCAGGGGTTTGCGGTCGCTGTCGCGCACCAGCGCGAAGCCCCGCGCCAGAACCTGGCGATAACCAAGACTGTAGAGCAATTTTTCTAGGCCATTAACCTCCGCCCTGCGGGCCGCGACGCGCGCATCCCAGCCGTGCGCCATGCGTTCCGCCAAACCCTTGAGCTGAACGCGGGCATCGCGCACAATTCTGACGCGCGCCGCTCGGGAAGCGCCAAGTCTCGCGGCAAGGTGCTTGAGGCCTTGCTTCCTTCCGTCATTTCCCACAGTCCGGCAACGTCCCAACCTTTGTTCCAGCGCCTTGAGCCGTTCCCCTGCGCGGCCCATTCTCGTATGCGGGGACTGCTGCGCGAGGCGATGGGACAGGCGCGCCAGCCCGAGCTGGCCGCGGCTGTAGGCTTTTGCGCGCACGCCATCGAGGCGGCTCTCGAAATTGTCGAGCTGCTGGCGGCGCAGGGCAAAAATGCCGTCGCTTTGCGGAAGGGCGCGCAAAAGGGCCCGGAATTCGCCGCGGCGGCGGTCGAGGCCCCGCAGCGCGGCGTCGCCGTGGCGGCGGGCGAGATCGGCGAGCGCGGCGGCGAGTTCGCTCCGCACCGGCACCGCTTTTTCCGCCGCCGCCGTCGGGGTCGGCGCGCGCAGATCGGCGGCGTGGTCGATCAAGGTCCAGTCCGTCTCGTGTCCGACAGCGGCAATGAGCGGCACGAGGCTCCGCGCCACCGCGCGCACGACGATCTCCTCGTTGAAACTCCACAAGTCCTCGAGCGAACCACCTCCCCGCGCGACGATGATCACATCCGGCCGCGGCAAGCAGCCGTGTTCAGGCAGGGCGTTGAAGCCGTCGATCGCGGCGGCGATCTCGGCCGCCGAGGTTTCGCCCTGGACCCGCACGGGCCAGACCACGACATGGCGCGGAAACCGCTCCGCGATGCGGTGCAGGATATCGCGGATGACGGCTCCCGTAGGCGAGGTGACGACCCCTATGCACGCGGGCAGAAACGGCACCGGCCGCTTGCGCGCTTCATCGAAAAGCCCTTCCGCCGCGAGTTTCCGGCGGCGCTCCTCGACAAGCGCCATGAGCGCGCCAATGCCCGCTGGCTCCAACGCCTCGACGATGATTTGGTAGGTGGATCTACCGGGAAAGGTTGTGACCTTGCCGGTCGCGACGACTTCCAAGCCCTCCCGCGGCTTGGTCTTCAGTTTCGCGAAAACTCCCTTCCAGACGACCGCATCGATGCGGGCGGTTTGGTCCTTCAAACAGAAATAGGCGTGACCGGAAGTATGCGGCCCGCGATAGTTCGATATTTCGCCGCGCACGCGGACAAAGCCAAAGCGATCCTCGACCGTCCGCTTCAAGGCGGCGGACAATTCGCTGACGCTGAG
>JBOHJT010000201.1:0-6188 GCA_050728715.1 Methylocella sp. | reverse complement strand
TCCTCGATCCGGCTTTCCTTGTGTTCCGCCAACCGGCGGAACACTTCGCCAAGATGCTCACGCACGTCGCCAAACAGCGCCTTCTTGCGCCCCTTTGGAATGAATACGACTGGAATGAATACGACGTGGTATTTGCAGTCCCATTTCGTGTGATTTAGGCTTTGAAACTCGTCCATCGTGACTCGACCTTTCGTGTGCTTGGCGGCTCACGATCGGGAAAGTCACGATGGACCGCGGAAAACGTCAAACGAAGGAGAGCCCGCCACCGAAATATAAATCGGCGCAGAAGCATGAAAATACGCCGGGGCTCTACAGCCCTTTTCTCTTAACCCGACTGGTACACTTTCTCGCCGCCATTTGGCACAATTTGTCTCCGCCATTGCCTATCGCCGCAAGATACGACAAACTCGCGCAAAAATTCTTTTCCGCACTTTGCGTCGTCGCCACATTGGCTATTGGATCTGGCGAATTGAGCCATGCTCCTTGGGAGATTCAGGGAACGCGGACCATTTTGCAACAGGAGGCGATGATGCGGAAGATGCTGATCTTGCGGGGTAAAAGCGGAACCTATCCGGACGAGGACGGCAACGACCGGGAATACAAAAGGGGAGCATTGCACGAGCAGGCCGCGAAAAACTATGCGAAGAGCAAAGACCCGGGATATGAAGGGATAGTGCTGGATGTGTCGGGCGAAACCGGGCCGGAAAGCGCGCAGACTTCACAGGCCTTGATCATGTTACGTGGCAAGGGCGGGGACGACTTTGAGGCGCTCTATGGATTTTCGGGCGGCGGCTACAATGTGCTATGGATCCTCAAAGCCTTGAAGAAAGACGAGCGCGATCCTTTTGAATTGATCGTCGTGCTTGGTGCGCCTCCGACTGTTCTTAAGGATGGTAAATACGTTTACTCTCCAACTGGTTCTCCTCAGGAGTCCGCGTTTCGCAAGGAAAGCTTTGAGGGGGCCCATTGGGACTTGGTCTACCAAGCTTTTACCCCGTCTTCCTTCAAGACGCCGAAAAAGGTCGATGGACACATGTTCCTCCCGGAGTGGTTGCTCTCGCAACCGTAGCCTTCCTCGCAAACGCCGCAGCATGGGAATGATAGAGAGAACGGACGGATCGCGAGCGGTCCGCTGAAAAGGCTTGCTTGAAACCTTCGTGCTTCGAGACACGCTTCTCAAGAAGCGCTCTAAAGAAAATCAAGAAAGAGTTTTTCAGCCCTCGGACTTAGGTTACAGCCGCCTAGACGGTGACAATTCGAGAGGTAAGCATCAAGAATAGGTTTGCAAAGGCGGCAGCAAGCTTCCGCCGCCGCGCCGGGCCGGAAATCCATTGCTGCGCATTGATGAACCCTCCGCGGCGCGCGGCCTCGTCGGCGGGCGAAACGGAGTTTCACCGCGGATAGGCACAAACAGCTCATCTGCTTGGCGTGGTCGAATTCTGACATCTTCTCATATTCTTTACGTATCCATGGCGGGGCTCGGCTCTTGCCGCGCGGCTCCATAAGCCTTACCAGTCCTTGCCGCGACTGGGCCGATCCGCGGTGTTCGAGGACGGCTCATCAAGCGGGTTAGATGCTTTTTGTCGAGCATGATGCGATATCTGCGTTTCCTTTTCGGGCTCTTGGCGCTTGCTTCGGGACTTTCCCCGGCAAAGGCCATCGATTCGGTGCGGGTCCCGATCGAGTCGCAAGCCATCGACCTGACCAAGGCTTTTGAGACCTATCATTCCGACGGCGACCGTCTTCTCGTCTCGACCGCGCCCGGCTCCGACGGCATCGTTCGCCGCATCGAGGTGCGGGCGCGTGACGAAGGGACACGCCCGGATTGGATCGTCTTCGCGCTCACCAACGATACCAGCGAACAAATCGAAAGACTGCTTGTCGCGCCGCATTTCCGGCTGGTCGGCTCCGGCGTGATTTGGCCCGATCTCGGCGCTTCGCGCATTTCCGCGATTACCGCGAGCCAAGGATTTCCGATTGAACGCGACGAAAGCGCGGACGCCGATGTTTTCCGCCTGACCCTCGATCCCGGCACGACCGTCACTTACGTCGCGGAACTGCGGACCCCGAACCTGCCCCAGCTCACTCTGTGGGTACCGGACGCCTACAAAGACAAAATGACGAGCCTTGCCCTCTACAAGGGCATTGTCATTGGGGTAGCGGGGCTGCTTGCGCTGTTTCTCTCGATCGTCTTCATCGTAAAGGGCGCGGTGATCTTTCCGGCCGCCGCCGCGCTCGCCTGGACGGTGCTCGCCTATGTTTGCATCGACTTCGGTTTCTGGCGGAAGATCTTCGGCACCGAAGGTCAATCCGACCGCGTGTGGCGCGCCTGCGTCGAAACTACCCTCTCGGCGACGCTTTTGGTTTTTCTGTTCGCCTATCTCAAGCTCAACCGCTGGCATGTGCGAGCTTCCCATGTGGCGGCGGCATGGTTGATTTTTCTCGCCGCTCTCGCCTGCCTTGCTGTCTACGATGCGCCGGTCGCGGCGGGGGTTGCGCGCATCTCGCTTGCCACGATCGCGAGCGCCGGGTTCGTCCTGGTGCTTTATCTCGCGATGCATGGCTACGACCGCGCCATCATGCTTATTCCGACATGGTTGCTGCTCCTGATTTGGGTTATTGGCGCGGCCTTCACGGTCACCGGAACGTTGACCAACGATCTTGTCTCGCCGGCCCTGGACGGCGGCCTCGTGCTCATTGTCATGCTCATCGGTTTCACGATCATGCAAAACGCCTTCGCCGGCAGCGCGCATGGGACCGGCGCTCTATCGGAGACAGAACGCAAGGCTCTCGCCTTGACCGGCAGCGGCGACGTCATTTTCGACTGGGACGTGGCGGCCGACCGCGTCTATGTCAGTCCCGAGGCCGAGGTTCAGTTGGGCCTTGCCCGCGGCGCGCTCGAAGGGCCGGCCGCGGCCTGGCTCGACGTGTTGCACCCAACCGAGAGGGATCGTTTCCGCGCCTGTCTCGATACGATGCTTGAGCAGAGGCGCGGGCGGATCAATCAAGAATTCCGCTTGCGTGCCGCCGGCGCGGATTATTACTGGTTCCGCTTGAAAGCACGCCCCGTCGTCGGGACCGACGGCGAGGTGGTCCGTATTGCCGGTAGTCTCGTGGACATCACCGAGGCTAAGATCGCCGAGGAAAGGCTTCTCCACGACGCCGTGCACGACAATCTGACCGGCTTGCCGAACCGGGAGCTTTTCTTCGATCGCGTCGACGCGGCCCAAACGCTCGCGCAAGCCGACAATCGCGTCCGCCCCGCCGTCATTTGCATCGACATCGACCGGTTCAAGCAAATCAACGAGGCCGCCGGGCTTTCCGCCGCCGATTCCATTCTGCTCACTCTCGCGCGACGGCTGGCGCGCATCCTGAAACCCCGGGATACGCTCGCCCGGCTCTCCGGCGACCAATTCGCCGTCCTGATCGTTTCGGAATTCGAGACCGCTCAGATCAGCGCTTTCGCCAATCTGGTTCGCCGCGTCGCATCGACTCCCGTGACCTTCAGCGACAAGGAAATTCCGCTCACCGCCTCGATCGGCCTCGCGCTCTACGATCCGCAATTGCACGGGACGCGCGAAGACATGCTGAAGGATGCCGAAATCGCGATGCGGCATGGCAAGCGCATGGGCGGCGATCGCATCGAAGTGTTCAGGCCATCGATGCGCACCCTGCGCTCGGATCATTTCGGACTCGACGCCGACCTGCGCCGCGCGCTCGACCGCGGCGAAATCAAAGTCCTTTTCCAACCGGTCGTACGGCTCGAGGACCGCACGGTCGCGGGCTTCGAAGCGTTGCTCCGATGGGATCATCCGCGTCTGGGACGGCTTGGCCCCGCCGAATTCATTCCTCTCGCCGAGGAGACAGGCACGATAGTCGATCTCGGGATTTTCGCGCTGGAGCGCACCGCGCGCGAGCTTTCCGCCTGGCAACACGCGCTCGATGTTGACCCGCCGATTTTCGCCAGCGTCAATGTCTCCTCGCGCCAATTGCTCCGCCACGACCTCCTGCATGACGTCAGGGCGGCGCTGACCCGCTCCAAAGTAAGCCCCGGCACCTTGAAGCTCGAATTGACCGAGAGCCTGGTAATGGAAAATCCCGAATACGCGGCGCAAATGCTGACCCGCATCCGCGAGCTTGGCGCCGGCCTCTCGCTCGACGATTTCGGCACCGGCTATTCTTCCCTAGCCTATTTGCAAAGGTTTCCTTTCGATACGATCAAGATCGATCAGTCTTTCGTGCGCCAGAATGGGAATGGGGCAAGGCCAGTCATTCTGCGCTCGATCGTGATACTCGCCCATGATCTCGGGATGGAGGTCGTCGCCGAAGGCGTAGAAACCGAATCGGACGCCATTGAACTCTATCAGCTCGGCTGCGAATACGCGCAGGGCTATGCTTTCGGCCATCCGATCAGCGCGATCGAAGCCCGCAAGCTCGTCGGCGTGGCGACCGCCGCCGCTTAGGCTAATTCCGTCTTGCTGAAAGCAGGGACGACAGCGAAGTGCGCTTCGTGAATCCCCTGTTTCGCCCCGCCGCTTCCCGGCTGATGGAACCGTCAGCAAATCAATAAAATGCATCGGGCTCGTCAAGCTCCAATTTCATCCCGGAAACATGGCCCAGGCTGCGACAAACAGGCTCTTGTGTCACGCTGGGCGATGGATAGGATGCATTAAGCTGGCGGGATCGGTGGCTCCAAAAAGGGATTTGCATGATGGCGCAGCCTGCTGGCAAACCAGGATATGGCGCTCTTTCGGCGGCCCCAAAATGCTTTTATTGTGTGCATTCGGCTTCAAGCGCGACAATGGGGTGCGCGCAAATACATGGTCCACGGCGCATATCGATATTAAATTATTCAGCCGTGGGCCGATCCCTGGCTCCGGGCGAGGCAGGAGTATGCGGCAAACTGTAAGGGCTGGAAAATGAGCATGAACCGCGCCTATCGCAACCCGCATGAAATGCCGGCGGCGTTGCCGATTTTTCCGCTCGCGGGCGCCCTGTTGCTGCCGCGTGGCGAATTGCCTCTCAATGTCTTTGAGCAACGCTACCTCGCCATGGTGGACGATGCCATGAAAGGCGAGCGCATCGTCGGCATGATCCAACCCGACCCCGAGGCAGGAGCGGGAACTGCCGTGCCGGCGCTGTTTTCGGTCGGATGCGCGGGGCGCATTACCCAGCTCGCCGAAACCGGCGACGGGCGCTACTTCGTCACGCTGACCGGCATCGCGCGGTTCAAGATCGTGGAAGAAATCGCCGCCGTGACCCCCTACCGGCAATGCCGCGCCGATTTCAGCCCGTTTGCCGTCGATTTCAGTCCCCGCGCGGGCGAGGATCAGGTCGATCGCGACGGCGTCTTGCGCACGTTGCGCGACTTCGCCGAGACCAACCATCTCCAGATCGACTGGAACAGCATCCACGACGCGCCAAACGAGGCGCTCGTCAATGCGCTGTCCATGATGAGTCCGTGCAGCCCCAAGGAAAAGCAGGCGCTTCTCGAGGCACGCGACCTGAAAGGCCGGGCGGATGTGCTTGTCGCGATTACCGAAATCGAACTTGCGCGCGGGAGAAATGCGTCGACACCCTTGCACTAAGCACGATGGCGTTGGCTGACTCATGCAATATATTAATGGGTACATAAGTATGTCGGCATCTTGCTTGGCTGCGCGGGTCAAGAATGATGCTCATTTGGCATGAGAGAAGACGACGCCCGAAAGCTGGATCACAAGACGCTCGGAGAAATGCGGGTGCGCGCGGTGTAGCGCGTTCAAGACGGGAAAGTCCGGAAGTCATCGCGCTGCTCTTGGTCTCGACCGGTCGGCCATAGGCGGATGGCTGGCACGCTACCGGCGCGGCGGCTGGAATGGTTTGAAGGCGAAGCCGTTGTCTGGACGTCCGCCCAAGCCCGGCGGCAAGAAGCCGAAATGGGTTTACGACACGGTGACGAAGAAGAACCCTCCGCAATCGAAGTTCGCGCTTGCGCCGTGGCCGCGCGCGATGGCCGCCATCCTTCGACAGCTCTCCGCGCATCAAGGGCATTTGATGCGCTTCGCTCGGGAGATCAAGGCCAAGTTCCATGTCGTCTTGAGCGCGGCGCCGGTGGGGCGGCCTCTGGCGCAGCTCGGCATCGCTTATCGAGACACCATTGCATCGCGCGCGCGAACGCGACGAGGCTTTGGTTCGCCAATGGCTGA
>JBOHJT010000200.1:0-6208 GCA_050728715.1 Methylocella sp. | reverse complement strand
GGGCCTTGGCCGCCCGACGGCGGCCGAGCGCGTCGGGCGCCGCGCCATCGGGGGCTCCGCGCCGGGGCGCGCCCGCATCACCTCATGCCAAGGATTTTGCCGAACCTGACACACACAATTAGGCGTTAACCCGCACCGCACACAAGATTCCTGATAGTCCCCTGTATCAGGGCTTTGGAGATCCCTTATGATATTGATTGAGCCACACTTGCATTCTAGGCAGCGGCTCGTTTTTTTTCCGCTTGACAGGTGACTCTCCTGTAGTGACGGCCAAGTCCGGCACGCCATCGCCATTCACATCAGCTAGGACAAGTCCCCAGATAAAGGGCAACCCCTTCGAAGGCAGATTTGTCCCTAGCAATTCGGTCCATTCCGCTTTTCCGTTTCCCAGGAAGACGAACAGTCCATATCGATCAGATACAGACAAGCTACCGCCTACCACCAAATCCAAGTGGCCATCGCCGTATAGATCTCCCAATGCCACAGCCGTAGCTCCTCCCTTTATCGAAGACTGCAAGGGAGGTGTTGGTTGCCAGGCACCGTCTTTCGTTTGCAAATATATTTCGGGGCCTGTGCGAATATTCGCAACCGCTATATCTGAACGGCCATCCTCATTGACATCGCCCACGGCAATTCCGCGATAAAGACCACCCGCCGTGGAAGTGGGCAACCCACGTGAATAGGGTTGAAAATGCCCCTTGCCATCGCCCCTCCAGACCCTGGGACCATCAGAATAGCTGGCGACCACGTCGAGATGTCCGTCGCCATCGATATCTTGGAGCAGAATTTTGTTAGCCCAGCCGGATTTAGGAAGGCCGTCGGAAGTCGCTTCCTTCCAGGACTTCCCTGACCCATCCCCAAAATAGACCGTTATGCCTCCCCCCATGCGAGAGGCAACCACCAGATCCATGAAGCCATCCTCGTTCACATCCCCGATCGCAACGTCTTCCGCGCCGCGCGGCTCATTCTCCTCACCTTCATCATCTTCAGCGGAAGGCTTGTGCCGCAAGGCGGCAGGGTTCAACGCTCCAGTGCTCTCCTTCCAGTGACCGCGCCCATCGCCCAAATATACAAATACCCCTCCACAATGATCCGCGACCACGAGATCAAGGTGGCCGTCGTTGTTGATGTCGCCAAAGGAAACGCCGCCTCCGCAGGAAAAAGGAAGGCCGAGTCCCTCGGAAGCGTCGCGCCACGTTCCTTTGCCATCACCCAGCCAGACATGGGCGCCGTTGCCCAGACGAGGAAGGGCGGCAAGATCCAGAGAGCCGTCGCCGTTGACATCCGCAAAGACTGGTGTGCTCTTCCACATGCCATCCTCAGGGAGCCCGTTCGCCGCCAGAGCCCACCTCAGCTCCGGACCTCGATGAAAAAAAAACGTAAAGCCGACGACAGCCAATACCGCCCCCAAGAGACAGGCTTTCAATATTCTTTTCAAAAATTGACCCTCCTAGCGCTCACGCCAATCCCGCCGGCGACTCGATCTCTGTCGATTATTTCTGACCTCCACCTGGGGCGCACCCGCCGCCCCGCTATCCGAGGGCGGGCGGAACGGCTCAACCCAAGGGCAACTCCCGCTAATTGGCCTATGCGAGGCGATTGCGCTCAAACCTAAGGCGCTAAAATTTGCGAATAATTCGAAGCAGCATGAGTGCCGCACAGAACCCGCCTGAGCCCGCAATGCGAAGGTCACATTCCGAAGCCCGCTTGTGCCTCTTTATTGGCCAACATTTGCATTTATGTCGATAATGCACGGACTGCGTTGTCAGCGCGCGCTGGCGATAAAGTACCGGCGCCGAGCAACCCTCGGCGCCGGATTGAGCCGGAGTGAGGAGGCAGAACCCTGCCTCCTCTGACCCTACGCTTTTAGCGATGATGCCGCCCTGGCAGCACAACTGAGCCCGGATCCCACCAGACGAAGCCTGGATGCGCTCCCGCCCCTTGGGTGGTGCTCCCGAGCTCAAAATCTTCCGCGAAGGAAGGCTCGACGGTGCCTTTGGCCTTCGCGTCCACCAAAGGCGAGAAGAGCTCCACGGACGAGGTCAGCACGCCAAGCAGCCCCGCGTGCTCGGAAGGCGGAGGACCCGGGCACTGGGTGCTCGGCACTCCCTTCACTTGGAACCTGGCGTTGTCGGTCCGGAGTGTCGAGAAGTCGAAGTTCGAACGGTTTGTAACAGGAGTAACAGTCGTTTCCCCAGCACCGAAGGGTACGGTGAAAACGCTGTCGACGCACGCATAGGAGCCTGTAAACGAAACCTCGTTTACATTCCACACCGTGAACTGCAGCTTGGTCAAGTGCAGCACAAAGTCCTGCCGCAGATCCTGGTTGCAACTGACACCACTCAGATCGTTGTCGATAGTGCCCACGCCACCTGCGATTGCAAAATTAGGCACGAAGTTTGCGATGTTATACGCTGGGCACGCATCGTACGTGCCCGCCCCGAGGCCGGTCAACTGGATTTTACCTGGCGTTCCTTGAATTACGTTGTCGGCTTCTGGCAGACCGGCCGCGTTTCTTGCGACGAAGGCCCACGCGTTGTATCTATAGCCTTGCCTAGGCTGCCGGGCATCCTTGTCGGCGAGGTTTACCACCGTGGCTGTCCCGATCAGATTGTTAAACGCAATCTGATTCAGGGCACCGGCGTCGACCGCGAAGCAAATCAGCTCGCCACGAGCCGCATTCCCAGGGAATTTGCCGGCGCTCGGGAAAAGAGGAGCAGCGATATCCCCCGAACCGGTTAGAACCTCCCAAGACACCGTCGCTTTCGGCGTTAAGGTGAAGTCGAAGTCCACCCTGTCTTTTCTCTCGTTCACATAATAGCAAACGATGTGGACCGGCGAGATTTCATCATTCGAAACCTCGATGAGCGTATTTGCGAAATCTTCCGGATCAACGGTGATCTTAGGAAAAATCAGCAGGCTCCCCTTTTGCGACGTATTGGCTACGTTCTGCAGGGCAAAAGCCGGGCCGACACACAGAGCCACGGCTAACGCAAACGCGTATATACACGCGTATATGATATTTCTTCTCATGATTACTACCCCCTTGAAAGCGAATGTTCTTACTCTGAAGAACCCGCTCTTAAAAAACCGCTCTAAAGAACCAGCTCTAAAGAAACCGCTATAACAAAACCGCTCTAAAGAACCCGCTCTAAAGAACCCGCGCCACAACGGCACAGGAGGGCATAGTACACCCGCATCGTGAGCCGCGCAATAGAAAAGTTACAATTTGGCAATATTAAATTATGTCGAGTTTACATTAAATTATGTCGACTTTATATTTAATTGTGTCGAATATTATATTAAATGTGTCGAATATTATCATAATATCCGCCGAGTGCCTTTGGCCAAATCCGGATCGCCGTAACCGGAAAGCCATTTAGAAACCATATCTTAACCACCGCGGGAGGTTGTCGCGCCGATCGAACGTAGCCTTTTATATTCTTGAACCAAGGCTCGGCTTAGCTGAGCTCACGCGGGTTCCTTCAGTATTCGATCGGCACGTCGATGAATGAGCAGCGCATAAGCCTTGGCCGCATTGTTGGTAAGATTGCCCTCGACGCAGCCATTTTCGCGGGCTTGGCAGTTTGGACGGCGGCGGGAGAGGCGGGCGCGCGCGAATTTGTTGCCTTTTCACCCAGCTATCCCGCCGGAACGATCGTTATCAAGCAAAGCGAGCGGATGCTCTATTATACGACGGGAACCGGGACCGCCGTGCGCTATCCGATCGCGATCGGCCGGGCGGGCAAGGCTTGGCGGGGCGAAACCTTCGTTCAAGGCAAGTTTGTCTCGCCCGCATGGTCGGCGCCCTCCGTCGTGCTGCGAGACCACCCGGCGCTTTCGAGGGTTATTCCCGGCGGCTCGCCGCGCAACCCCATGGGTGCCGCGGCAATCACCCTGAACCTCTCCGAAGTCGCAATCCACGGCACGACAGCGAGCATGCGAAAATCCGTCGGCACGGCCGCTTCTTATGGTTGCATCCGGATGTATAATGAGGACGTCGTGGACCTTTATCATCGCGTCGAGGTTGGGACGCCGGTCGTGGCGATTCCATAACGTGACGATTCCATAAGATGCCTTTATTTCGATCGCGGAATGGTCTAACCAATTCTTCCGGCCCGGATATTTTGCGCCCGCGCTGGCATCCGGCGGGCGCTGTTCAATCGGCCTGCGTGGCGGGATTGCTGGCGAGCTGAGTTCGGCGTAGGGTTATGCGCATGCCGCCTTGAACCATGCCTCGCGCAAGGCGCCCGCATCGCCGGCGGGCGCGGCGCGGGGGGCTATTGGTCATTTGCAGGGAGCAATCGGTGGAAACGAAGGCCCTCGATCATACCGAGCTCGCCAACCAGATCATCGACGTGATCGTCAAGGAAGGAATGGTTGACCGCGAGAAAGCCACCTTGGATGCGACGATCGAAAGCCTGGATCTGAAATCGATCGACATCGTAATGATTTTGACGGCCATCGAGGACAAGTTCGACGTCTATATTCCAATGGATGAACCATTCCACGAGGCAAGGAACATCGGCGATTTGGTCGACGCCATCGCTGCTTATATCGGCAAAGAAAAAAGCTGAATGGCTGACGCACGGCGAATCGTCGTCACCGGCATGGGAGCTGTCTCGGCCGCGGGGCTTGGCGCGCCGGCTCTTTGGCAGGCCGCGCGCGATGGCCGTTCATGCGTCGGCGAGGCGTGCTTCCCAAGGCCCTACAGGGGCCGCATCAGGATTGCCGCCCAGGTCCAGGATTTCGATCCGGCATGCTATCTCACCGCGATCGAATTGCCCTTCTGCGATCCGGTCACGCAATATTTGCTGGTGGCCGCCGACGAGGCCGTCGCCCAGGCCGGACTTGCCATGGAAAAGCCCATGGGTCCGCGCACCGCCACCATCATCGGAACCGGCGTTGGCGGCATGCATACCATGGAAAACTCTCTGTATCTGACGTTAGTGGAACAGGGCCGCCCGGATCCGTTGGCTATTCCACGTCATATCGCCAGCGCCGGTCCCTCCCAGGCGAGTATTCGCTATGGATCGACCGGGCCATGCTTCGCGGTGGCGAGCGCCTGCTCCTCGGCGACCCAGGCCATTGGAATCGGCGCCCATCTCATCCGCTCCGGGCTCGTCGATCGCGCCATCGTCGGCGGAACGGAGGATTGCATAACCAACAGCACGATGCTGGCGTGGGAAGCGCTGCGGGTTCTCACCCCGGATGCCTGCAGGCCGTTTTCCAAGGACCGCAACGGCATGGTCATCGGCGCGGGTGCCGCCGTGTTTATCCTGGAAGAAGTGGAGCTGGCCCGCGCTCGCGGCGCCGACGCGCTTGCGGAAATCGCCGGCTACGGAACCTCGGCCGATGCCAAGGATCCCGTGCGTCCCGACGCGCAGGGAGCGGCCGCATGTATGCGTAATGCGTTGGCCGACGCCGCCGTGGACGGCGAGGCAATCGATTACGTCAATGCGCATGGCACCGGGACGACGGCCAACGACGCCACGGAAGCGGAGGCGCTGAGGCTTGTTTTCGGCAATCGGCTTTCGAATCTCCCGGTTTCCTCGACGAAACCTATCCACGGCCATGCGCTAGGCGCCGCCGGCGCGCTCGAGCTCGTCGTGACGATCGGAGCGGTGCGGGAAAATGTCGCGCCGCCGACCATCAACTGGCGCGGGGCCGACGTCAAATGCCCCATCGATGCCGTGCCTAATCAAGCGCGCCCCATGCCGATCCGGACGGCGCTGACCAATTCCTTCGCTTTTGGAGGGATTAACGCCAGCCTCGTCGTGCGGCGCGCGGCATGAACGCGCGGTGTCACGCACAACCGGTTAGCTCTGACTTTGCGCCGGAGCCAAGCGAGGATGCGCCGGTTCGTCTGCCACCAATCAGGGTCCGGACGGAACGGGACGAGGTTGCGGGATATTTGCGCGACAGTGGAGGTGCCCGGACAGGCGGCATTGTCCCTCTCACCTTTCCGGTTCGCTGGCTGGCGCTTCCAGCCGTCCGCGGCTTGATCTTGCAATTGACCGGCGGCCAAGGATTTCTGCCGGTTCACGAGGCGCAGAGCTTTGCCTACGAACATGATCTGCGAATCGAAACCGATTACGTCCTCGCCGTCGAGGCGCGCCGCACCGCAAAGCCACCGCGCTTGACTTTAAGAATGGCTGTTTCGACCGGGCAAGGGAAGATTTGCGCGCATCTCGAAACCGTGCTGCGC
>JBOHJT010000199.1:0-6246 GCA_050728715.1 Methylocella sp. | reverse complement strand
GGCTTCGTGTCGAGGGCGACCTTCGCAACGAGAAAATCACCTATAAGGTGCGCGAGCATTCGCTGGCCAAGGTGCCGGTCCTCTTGGTCGTCGGCAAGAAAGAGGTGGCCGGACGCACCGTTTCGATCCGGCGGCTAGGTTCGCCCGAGCAAACCCAGATGGGTCTGGACGCGGCCTTAAGACTGCTCGCGGAGGAGGCAACGCCGCCGGATGCGCGGCGGGCGGAGTAGGGCGCCTGAGACTCGGAGCCTCTTTCCCAAATCGAGCTAGCGGGCGTGGCCATCGTTGCAGGGAATTGAACTGCCGGCATGACCACGGCCGCCGCACTATTAACGAAGGGCCAGAGCGTGGCTTTCGCGAAACTTCCAGATCAGGCCGCAACCCCAGCGTGGTTTGTAAGTTTGCGCGGAATGCGCCTTTGGCCCGGTCTGGACACCGTTATCGCATGAGTTCTATCTGCATATGCCCGCCTCGTGCGGGGGCATGGAGAGATCATGCAAGATACCGATGTTTTGGACCGGCACTGGCGCGACGAGGGTTTAAGCCGCCCCCTTCGTCGCGCGATGACATTCACCCAAGCAGGACTCGTGCTTGGGCGCGGCACGCTGCTGGCGGAGTTTGAAAAGGAAAGGCTGGCGCGCGGTCTCGCCCTCGACGGCAACGAGGCGCGCCTCCTTTCGCTTTTGACTGCCGCCCATGGCGAACCGGTTGCCGAAGGCGTCGTCGAAAAGGTTCGCCGCGCCGGTGAATTTTGGCGCGCCGGCGAGAAAACGCTGGCGCAAATTCAACTCGCCTTCATCGGTTTGCCGAGGATCGATGAGACGGGCGCGTACCGCCTTTTCCTTGCGGGGGTAGCCCTCGAAAAAGGGCTCGACCCAAGCGATTTGATGAAAGCTTTGGGGTTTCCGCGCGCCGCGCGCGGCCTCGAAAAATACAACCCCGAGCAGCGGCGTGTTCCCGCCGGGAGCGGGCGAGAAAGCGGGCAGTGGACTTCGGGCGGCGACAGCGCCGGCGTATCCGCGCCGCCCGCAGCTGCGGCGCCCGCCAGCCTGCCGCCCGCGGCAGCGGCGGCGGCGGGAGAAGGGGCCAAAACCCTGGCCGCCGATTTGTTCGCCGGGGTGAGCCCGCGATTCCTTGCCGGGTTGGCCGAGCTCGGCGCGACGATCGGCGGCGCCGGCGCCGTCCTCGGCACGATTTTTATTCCCTCGCCCAATCCGGGCTTGACCTCGGAGGGCGCGGTTCCGGGCGATCCCGGCCTTCGCTACGCGATCAATCACGATGAAAACACGCTGCGTCTGACCCGGCAGGATTCCACGGGCGCGGAACTCGCCGTGGTGGCGCAGCGCGGGCCGGACGCCGTCTTCTATGAGGTCCAGACCGGCACTCCCATAGCCCGCGATGTTGGCGGCAGCATTGTTTTCGACGCCGCGACGCTCGCCAGCGCGACGGCCGCGCCAAGAGAGACCACGCAGGCCTCGGACCGGGCGGCGCCCTCGGCGTCGGCGGAGGCGAAGGCCGAGCCAAACCAGCCGAAGCTTTGCCCGGCTCCTGAGCAGGACGCACCGCATGGCGCCTCGGACCGGGCAAAAAAATATCAGGAGCAGATCAGCGCCCTCAATAATCCGCAAAGGCCCTTGCCGGCGTGGATGGCGGTCAGCTTGGTCAATTCCGTGACGGGAAAGCGCGTCCGCTTCGACGATTGCCGCGAGAGCGACGGAACGATGATCGAGGCCAAGGGGCATCGCTTCGCGTACCTGTTAGGATACCCATCTATCGCGGATAGTCTTGCCAAGGAATGGGTCGATCAGGCCACGCGCCAGGTCGAAGCGAGCGGAGGGCGGGCTATCGAATGGTATTTCGCGGAGAAAGCGGCGGCGGACAGGGCGCGCGAAATTTTCGACAGGGATAGTGAGCTGCGGAGAATCCGCATTTTCACCGTGCCGGCGGAGGCGTCATGACGAATTCTGTGTACGGCCGTGGCTTTACTATTTGTGCCTATTGGGAGCGCCGGGCGGAAACGCCCGATGCGCTCGCCGCGCGCTTCGTGCGGACGATCGACAGCCTGCAAGCGATCGACCCCGTTTTCGCGCTATGGACCTGCGGCTCCAAGCGTCCAAAAAAATTCGAGGCCATGCGCGACCGTTACGCGGAGGAAATAGCCGCGGGCCTCACCAAGGACGATTGGGGCGAGCCAGAGCCGATTAGTGGCTATTCGTTCGGCGCCCTGACGAGGGCACAGGCGCCTGATCGCTCGTTTTCCTTAAGGGTCCATGCCGGCTCGACCTATCCGAAGCCTTTTCCGAATAATATCAAGTTCTATACAAGGCTTGGTTGTATTCCCGACCCAGCGGTCATAACTTACGAAATCTTCAAGCCCGCTCTTCTCGCCATGGTCGGGGCCTGGAATCCGGTCTGCGCCATGTCTTGTCCAGATGCCCTCTTTAAGCTGGTTCCCGGTAACACTTATTTCCATGAGTCCTGGATCCAATATCTGTGCCCTTGGCTCGCGTCGCTGGTGACGCCGCCGCCAGCGCCGGTGATTGTCGAGCATCTGCCCGATGGCGGTCTGCTGATGTCGGCGACGACCGAGACCTTCGATGTCGAGAACCCCGCCCATATGGCCGCCGCGCGCGAGATAGCGGCGGCGATCGCGCCCCTCAACGCGCTCCCTTGGGAAGAGCGGGCTCGCGCCTGAGCCGGCGGCGGGCTGATAGCGCGATCGATTGAAACGAACACATTTGCCGTTATCCTCGATTTCACCCAATTCCATCCGATCGGCAAGTGCCTTAGCGCTGATCGGCTGGTTGCGAGGGATCGCTGTGGCATAATTGTGACGCTCTAGGAATCTTAGAAGAGGCGCCTCGAAGGTTTGCGTAAAAGGTATTACCGTGGCGGTTGCGGCATTTCATCCTTCGACAGAGCTTACTCGGCGCGCGGGCGCGCCTTGACTGGCGCCAAGAGGTCCATCCCGATGACGACATGGACCACCAAGCGAACAGCTCGCGGCGCGATTTGTCTCGCCGCAAGCCTGTCCATGGGCGAGCCCGCAAACGCCACGGAGTTTGGCTTCAACGAATATATTCTTGGCCTCACCCTCCCGATGTCGGGGTACACGCCGCCGCCGGGCGTTTATTTCTTGGACACGTTTCTTCTTTTTCACGGCGCCGGTAACCTCTTCCCCGCCACCGGCTCCACGAGCAGCCAGAGGATCACCGAAAATGTCGTCGCCAACATCGCGATCGCTGGCTGGTTTCCGGATTTTAAGCTTTTCGGCGCCGACCCGGGCTTCGCCGTAACGGTTCCCTTCGCCTCGGACCGGAATACAGACAATTTCACGGCCGCCGCTCCCATGGGCCCGGCCCAGCAGAGCCTCGCCGCCGAAATCTTTGGGATCGGGGATACCGAGTTCAGCGCCATCCTTGGCTGGCATGCGGGTGAGCACCATTGGAACGTGACCCTGACCGGATTCACCCCGACGGGAAACATTCTTCCCAACCAGTTGGCGCTGACGGGCGGTAACCGCCCTGCCCTCGATCTCAAGGGGGCTTATACCTACCTCGGTCTGGCGACGGGCCTCGAGGTCACGGGCGCGCTTGGCCTGACGCTCAACGCGCCCAACACGGCGACCAATTACCAGAGCGGCGCCGAGTTGCATTTCGAATGGGCGCTCAATGAGCACTTCCCGTTTGGCCTTGCGGCGGGCATCGGCGGCTACTTCTATCAGCAGGTGACGGATGACCACGGCTCGGGCGACCGATTCGGCGCGTTCAGGGGACGCGTGGCGGCCGTCGGGCCGTTGCTCAGCTATGCGCTCAAGGCAGGGGCCCAAGAGGTCGACTTCAGCGCCCGGTGGTTTCATGAGTTCGCTGTCCAAAATCGGGTCCGAGACGACTTGTTCTACGCGTCCTTCAGTTTCCCGCTCTAGCGCAATCAAACGAATTTACGGCGCCGCCCCTTACTTCGTCCACGCCATCGGCCCTATGCGGCGCCGGTCATTTCGGCGTGAGATTGGGTTTCCAGCCAAGTTGACCGGCCCGCTGCTCTTTGAGCGCCCGCGCCAATCCGACAAATCCCTCCACGCCGATCTCTTCCGCCCGCAATGTTGGATCGATGTCCGCGCGGGCAAGCAAACCGGCGGCGTCGCATCCGGCGAGCGATTTCAGCGATTGCCGCAGCATCTTGCGCCTTTGTCCGAAGGCCGCTTGGGTGACCTCCGCGAGAAGTTTTAACCCGCAGGCGAGCGGCGCCGCGCGGGGCACGAGCTCGACCACGGAGGATCTGACCTTGGGTGGCGGCGTGAAGGCCGCGGCGGGAATATCGAAAAGAATGCGGGTCTCGCAGCGCCAGTTGGACAAAACCGCGAGGCGCCCATAGGCGGCCCGTCCCAGAGGGCCCGCGACGATGCGCTCGGCCACCTCGCGTTGAAACATCAAAACGAGGCGGTCGAACCAGGGCGGCCAAGGCTCGGTTTCGAGCCAGCGGACAAGGAGCGCGGTGGCGATGCGATAGGGCAGATTGGCGCAAACGCGGGCGGGGCTTTCGCCACCTATAAGCCCGGCGAAATCAGTCTCCAGCGCGTCGCCTTCGATGACATCGAGCCGCCCCGGATAATGATTGGCGATCCCGGCGAGCGCCGGAAGGCAACGTGCGTCGCGCTCGACCGCGATGATTTTGCGCGCGCCCTCGGCGAGCAACGCCCGCGTGAGCCCGCCGGGGCCTGGACCGATCTCGACAATCGTCGTATTGGTCAGCGGCGTGGCGGCGCGCGCGATGCGGCTGGTGAGATTGAGATCGAAGAGAAAATTTTGGCCCAAGGATTTTTTTGCCAAGAGCCCATGCGCGGCGGCGACCTCGCGCAGCGGCGGAAGGCCGTCGAGCCGACTAGCCGAAATGAGTCGCGGCCAGGATTTTCGCATTTTTGGGGTTATAGCGGAAAATGGACCTCACGGTCATTTCCGGTGAGCTTGACTGGCGCGCCGCGCGAGCTTGCCCGCGAGACGCAAGGCGGCGATGAGGCTCGCCGGATTGGCTATCCCCTTGCCGGCGATGTCGAAGGCCGTGCCATGATCCGGCGACGTGCGGATCATGGGCAGGCCCAAGGTCACATTGACGGCGTGCTCGAAGGCGACGGTTTTGACGGGGATCAACGCCTGGTCGTGGTACATGGCGACGACGGCGTCATAGCTCTTGCGCGCGCTGCGACGGAACAGACTATCCGCCGCATGAGGTCCGCTCACCGCCACTCCCGCGGCCGCGAGATCGGCGAGCGCGGGCGCGATGACCTCGATCTCCTCGCGTCCCATGGTACCGCCTTCGCCGGCATGAGGGTTGAGCCCGGTGAACGCCAAGCGCGGTTTTTTTATCCCAAAGCGCGAAGCGAGATCCCGCGCGGCAATGAGACCTGTCTCGACGAGGAGCTCCCGTGTCAATAGCGCTGGGACGCGCGCGAGCGGAACATGAATCGTTGCCGGGACGACGGCGAATTGCGGCGACCAGATCAGCATCACGGCCCGCGCGCGTTCGCCGAAATAGCGCTCCGCCAATTCGGCCAAAAACTCGGTGTGGCCCGGATAACGAAAGCTTGCGCGATAGAAGAGTTCCTTGGTGATCGGATTAGTGACGATGGCCGAAGCCTCGCCGGCGCGGATGAGGCGCACGCAAGTTTCAATCGAGGCAATGGTTCCGGCGGCGTCTCTCACGTCCGGCGCGCCCGGTTTTCCGGCAACGGAATGTTGCAAGAGGTAAACCGGCAACGCCTGGCGAAACACCGACGCGGCCTCGGCGCCGGCCACGATCTTGACCGGAACCTTCAGGTCCAAGGCGCGCGCGACCGCAGCGAGGTGATCCAGGCCAGCAACCGCCAGGAAAGGCGGCGCGTCTGGCTTGTCATGCGTTTTAAGCCACGCTTTCAACGTGAGTTCGGGACCGATGCCCGAAGGATCGCCTTGCGTCAAAGCCAGGGGAAGTAGGTTTGCCGACGGCGATCGCGCCATCAAGACCTCACCGTCACAATTGCACGATCACGGCTTTCGCTCGCAATTCCTTGAGACGCCGTTCGCCGTCGGCCGCGATATGCGCCGCTAGAATCTTTTGCGCGATCGCGGCCCGCGCCGCGCTATCGTCCTTGGCCGTGCCTTTGGCGCACACCGCGATCATTTCAAGTCCCTCGCTTGAGCGTTGCGGCTCCGTGAGATGCCCAGCCGGCGTCTTATCAAGCAATTGGCGGAGGCTCTCGCTGATTTCGAC
>JBOHJT010000198.1:0-6351 GCA_050728715.1 Methylocella sp. | reverse complement strand
CCGTTAGGCCGCCATGGCATCAATGCGAACGAATGCTTGCCTCTTGACAGAGGCGCCGCGATTAGAGAACCAAAATGTTTCACGTGAAACATTTTGGTACGATTGACGGGCAAAGTAACGCATGGCCTTTTACGCACGGCCGCTTGCGATAAGTGGGTTTGCGCGGAAAAGGTGTCTTTTTGGCAATGGGAGCCGCTTAGCTCGGAGGAAGTCGCCATGGTTTGGACGTGTTTTTCCGCCGCCGGTCCCGGAGAATCAATCCACAAACTAACTGCAGGCTCCCTTACCGCCGCGAGGCCCCACGCCACCCGCGTGGGATAAAACGAGCATTCGGCCGCTATGGCTCTATCGATCTCGTTATTCCCATTCTTCCATTTTCCCGCAGGCAGCGAAAAAGCGTTTTAGGGTGAGCAAAAAAGGCTAACGTGATAGGTCGCTTGGTTCGATGAAGAATTTATCACGTCGAATTCCCACCCGATACCGGACTCCGTAAACGTACCGGGTACATCATAGTGGTTCGGGCACGGTCCACCCTCGACTACCAGCGGTCAATGGTCTTCCCCGCTGACGGCGAGAGACATTCGGAGCACGCCGAAAGCTATTTTCCGGCTTCACGGGCTTCCGCCAGCTCATGATGGGTTCGCTCCAATTGCGCCCTTCGCTGCTCCGAGAGTTTCACGGTTTCAATCAGCATGAAAATCTTGGGAACCAGGAAAGGAAGCACCACGGCGGTCGCCACCGAAGCCGCCGCGGTCAGAAGCTTGACATACCCTGAGAGCCAGTAGGTCGCGTGCCAGATCGTCCACACTTCCATGAAGTGGGTGGCGCTGCAGGCGACGATGAATAATCCAAAGGCCAGAAAGACCCATGAAAAAGGTATGTCGTGGCGAGCGCGATAGATGAGATAGACAAGCGTAGACGAGATCGCAACGTAGGAGAGTCCGATCAGGAGGTCGGAGCTTACGTGCAAAAAATATAGCTGCGGCACCCACAAGTAGCACATCCCGTGGGGCATGAACATCTGCTCTGAAAAGCCGGTTGCGAAAAGGTTGGCCGCCAGCCGGGGCCAAACAACCAGCAATACCGCGGCCGGCACCAGCAGCGCCGCGCCGTAAGAGAGCATTCGCCAATCGCGGCGTTTAGCCTCGGATATTTCGTGTCTCGACATGATTGGTCCTCCTCGACGTGATTGGTTCTCTAGGAATAACTTTTACCGGCAGGGCTGCCGGGCGAACCAGGCAAGCTGGTCTCGAAGAACCGGCGGATGAGCTTCGTCTGACGCTGCTCGCCGATTCGCACCCTCCGTGAAGACTGAATACGGCGCATAAGCGCCTTGGTCTCCCAAACGAACGCCGGTAAGACGAAACTTAGGGTAGCGCACGTTTTCGGCTCCGGCGTCATACAAACGCACGATGCCGAGCGGATGCGGCTAAGTGCTTTTGTCGAAAATTCTGATCCCAGCCGGCGAACCTAGCGAGGCGGTTTCGAAGAACCGGCGGATGAGTTCCGTCTGCCGGTTGGTTCCGGTTTTCGCGAGAATGCGGTACGCGTGGGTGCGCGCTGTCCCCCCGCTGATTTTGAGCCGCGCGGCGGCGGCGGGAAGCCCGTTGCCGCGGATGATTTCCGCAAGAACGCCTGTCTCGGCAGGGGTGAGCCCGAATTGAAGCGCAAAGCGCTGGATTTGGCCGCTAAGGTCCGCTCTGGGATCGACTACGAAGACGGCGGCGGCCGGCCGATCGATATCGAAGATCGTGGCCGCCCGGTTCGCGGCGAGCGGGATGACATGGGCGAGAAGCGGCGGGCGATTTTCGCCGCAGCAAAGCTCAAGGGTGCCGCCAATATCGCCTTCGCCTCGTTCGGGCTGTGACCCATGGCGCGCGAGCGCATGCAGGCGATCGGTGAGCGCGGGGCTCGCCGCCGCGAGCCGCCCGCGTTCGTACCGCAAGCCAATATGACGCCGCAGGAGTTCCTCGGCTTTGGCGTTGGCGGAGACGACCCGGCTATCCCCGGTCAAGAGAAAGGCGGCGAAACCGGCGGCCGCGACCGCCGCGCCGAGCGAGTCCGTTAACGCGCTCGCCCCGGAGAGCAACAGGCTAAGGTCACACGCCCGCCGCAAATGCGGCGCGAGGGTTTCCAAGACGTTCCATTCTGCCGGTACCTCCCAAATCGCATCGGGCGATCTTGCGAGGCGCAACTGTCGGACCGCTGCGGGCGTGCGCAGAAGACCAATGGCAACGATGTCGCCCCATCCTTGCGGGCGGACCCATTCATTGAAAAACGCCGAGGCTTTGAAACTATCAGTCTGGGTGATGTACGAATGGGACCGCACCTCGCCCGGAACGACGCTCCACGCTGCCGCGGCAAGAGGGCTTATCTTGTGATAGGTTTGCACGAATGAACTGGCATAGAAAGGATCGACGTTGAATACTGCGGTCAAGTTCGCCGCATCGACCTGACGGGTAAGGAGCCCGCCGCTGACCGATTTTGTCGCCTCGACGATGCGCTTGACGACCTCGTCCCAACCCGAAGGTTCGATAGCGGCGTCGTAAATGGCCGCGATCAGATCGCCGTCGCTGTGTGATATCGCCATTGGGACCCCCGCGATCGCCAGCGCTGCAATGCTAGAAGATCCCGTGGACTATGTCACCCCATGCCGGAAACCGCCGGGCCTTGGAGCGGCGGCCAAAATCCCTCCGGCATCCTGCTGGTGGCTTGAAGCGATGATCGCCGACCGTTACCCGTTGATTTGAGCACACTCTCCAGTCCGCCGCTCCCACCGTTCAGGGGGGCGGCGGCTGCTATTTTGGCGGCTGCGCGTCGACGCCGGAGGGGTCCGATGGGAGCGGTCGAGCATCTCAAGACCTTGTGCCGCCTTGGGCTCAAGCCCGAAGGCGCGATGATCGCTGTCACGCCCGTGCTGCACGAGATCATTCCGCATGGCGCGACTCGCATCGTTCTCTTGGAGCCCGATGCCACGATCGGCGCTGGATACGCCGAACATCCTGCGACTGGGCCGACCTTGCGTGAGCATGCGTGGCGGTTCATGGATGACCCATCGAGCGTCGGGGGCCTATTTAAGCCTTGCTTTCAAGCGAATGCGATCGGCTGGACTTTGCATTTGCAAGGCCGGGGCTGGATGGATAGCGGCTGGTATCGGGAAGTGGAGGCTTCGCTTGATTCCTGCTGGATTTTGGACGCGATGATCGGCGATGCCGGCCGGACTATCGCCTGGGTCAACCTGACGCGTCCGCGCGGCGCCCGCCGCTTCACCGTGGACGACGTGCAGCGCCTCGACCTGGTGCGTCCCTGGCTCGCGCATGCGTTCCGGCGGTCTAAATCCGGTAATGTGCGCCAGGAGGATCAGTCTCCAAAAGGCGCAGCGGGAGCGCCGGTACAAAGCGGTCAGTTGATCGTGACGGCTGACGCGAGGCTCGTCTACCAAACCGCCGGCCTCGAACATCGGCTCAGAATTCTCATGGGAGAGCCGGGCAATTACACGCGCTTCGTGCCTGCCCGCGAGAGCCTGCCTCCGCCGGTTCTGAAGCTCATCCGGCAGATCACCGGCGCCGCGAACGGAAGTGCCAACGCGCCGCCTCGCATGCGGGTTTCGACCGCCTATGGCGTTCTCACGCTCGAAGCCAAATGGCTCGTGCCCGCGGGCACAATTGCCGAAGATGTCGCCAAGGACCCCAAGACCTGTCTCATCGCCGTGACGATCGAACTCCACGAACATGCCATGGCGCACGCCGCCCGCGTCTTGCGGGAAAGCGGCGCCACGCCGACGCAGGTCAGGGCCGGCATTCAACTTGCCTTGGGCAAGTCGAAACCGATGATCGCGGACGAACTCGGTATCCGGTTCTGCTCGGTGGCGGATCTGACCAAAAGGCTTTATCAGACTCTTGGCGTTCACAACGCCGCCGGGCTCGGCACAAAAATTTGGCTCCGCCAAAAGCCATGCGAGACGGACTAATCTCGCCTGCCAGGCTTTGCCATGGCATCGAGAACTCGAATTCCAGTGTACTGTATAGTTGACGGTTTCGTGCCAAGCTGATGGGTCAACGAAGCCGCGCCTCAACTCAAGCTCCGCAAATAGCGGCATGCTACCCCTGGACCCTCGGTCCGCATCCGCTCGCGCCATTTTTTGCCTTGCAATTAAGCCAATGGCCATCCATATACCATCTGTATGGCTGGTATATGGAGACCTGCGTTGGCGGCAAATGTGCATCGGCTGCGGGACAGGCAGGGCGAGACCGAGAAAATCACGATCAATGTCGGATATGTCGATCTTGGGCGTATCGATTTGCTGGTCAAGGAAGGCTTTTATTCGAATCGCACCGACTTGATCAGGACGGCCATCCGCAACCAGCTCACCGCCCACGCGGATGCGGTACAAAAATCAATTGTGCGGCGGACCCTCGAGCTTGGCTCGCGATTCTATGGCCGCGCCGACTTGGAGGCGGTGAGGGCGGCGGGCGGAAAACTCAACATTCATGTCGTCGGGCTTGCGACCATCGCCGGGGATGTCACGCCCGAACTCGCGCTGGCGGCAATCGAGTCAATCACCGTCCTTGGCGCGCTTCAGGCGAGCAAGCCAGTCAAGGCGGCGCTCGAAGGCCGGATCCGGCGAGGGCCAGGGTAGGCGTTTTCGCGAAGGATTTGGCCGATGAAAACCATTTTTAGCACCGCCATGCGGAACGCCGCGCAGCTCACGCAAAACCAACATGTTATCGAGGCGGCGCGGGCGATCCAGCGCGCCCTGGCGGGACGAAATCCTGCCCTCTCGACGGACCCGCAACAGGCCGGCAATCCCCGGCGAATTGAGCCGGAGGCCGGCGCGGGTCCGGCGGAGAACGAGCCGCCCATCGCCGGAAATGCTGGCGCTCTCCCAACACGACGGCTTGCCGCCCGCGCGACACGGCCATTGGGGGAAGTGTTGACGCTTTTGCGCCGGGCCAATCGTCCGGGCCTCGCCCCTGGAGCGATGCCCCTCCGGAAAACTCCGGTCGCGCCGCCGGTGCCGGACGGGGCGGCTTTCTTGACCAGGAGCTTTAGCTGCGCGGCGGGCTCTCGGGACTATAAGGTCTACTTGCCGAGCCATGTTAATGGCCGCAAGCGTCCTTTGATTGTGATGCTCCACGGATGCACCCAAGATCCCGACGATTTCGCGCTGGGCACGGGTATGAATCTCCTTGCGGAAGAACAGGGCTTCATCGTCGCCTATCCAAGACAGCCGGCGACAGCCAATCGATCCGCATGCTGGAACTGGTTCGATCGCAAGGACCAGATGCGCGGCGAGGGAGAGCCCTGCATTATTGCGGGAATTACCCGCGCCATAATGGCGGAGCTCGATATCGAAGCCGGGCGGGTCTATGTGGCCGGTCTCTCGGCCGGCGGTGCCATGGCATTGATCATGAGCGCCACTTATCCCGAACTTTATGCCGCGGTTGGGGTTCACTCGGGCCTCGCCTACCGGTCCGCCACCGACCTGCCTTCCGCATTCGCCGCCATGGGCGGCAACTCGATCCCCACGGCGATGGCGCAATCGAAGACTCGTCCAAAGGGAGCGCGCGTTTGCACCATCGTTTTCCATGGTGAGTCCGACCTGACCGTGCATCCGTCGAACGCCGGATTGATTGTCGCGGACGCTCGCGCGGGCTTGGCCGGCGCCGCACAGGAGACGCACCACGGCCGTTCCGCCGGAGGCCGCGCTTATACACGCACCTTGATCAGGGACGGGCGGGCCATTGTGCATGTGGAGCATTGGGCCATCGAAGGGCTGGCGCATGCTTGGTCGGGGGGCAAGCCCCAAGGCTCATATACCGATCCGGACGGACCCGACGCCTCACGCGAAATGTTGCGTTTCTTTTTAAGCGCCGCGGCGCCGTCAGCGACCGGACAATTTCTCGGTTATACCAACCGCCCTAAGTTTTGACCTGTGCCCAATCTCTGATTCCAATTGAGGCGATGACCTCGGATTGGGCCATCAGGGCATTCCAGGCATCGCAGCAAGCGTCGAGGATCGCCTCATGGCTGTCCCAGACGCGGTGGCCGGGATAATTGCCGCGCGGATACCCGCAGATGTCCTGAGCGAAGCGCGTCAAGGGCATTTGACGCGCTTCGCTCGGGATTCGAGAGCGAATGCCCGGGCCATCGCGGCGCGCAAAACACCTTCCATGCCGGCAACATGAAAGGCGTCGGCCGCATCTGCCAACAGACCTTCGTCGCCACCTATTCGAAAGCGGCGTTTGCGAAACTCGGAGCCTGTCCTTGGGCGCGGCGAAGCCGCGACCCGAGGGACCGCAAGACGCCGATCACCGCGGCCGATCCCTTGAATGACCGCGTCGTGCCCTT
>JBOHJT010000197.1:0-6351 GCA_050728715.1 Methylocella sp. | reverse complement strand
CAAATTGGCGGCGGCAGTTTTAACATCGGCGCGCTCCACGCGAAACCGGCGGCTCAGAACTGAGCGCCTAAACCCTTCCTCTCGCCAAAACCAGCGTGTCTGGAGATAGCAACAACGCAATCGTGTTTAACAACAGACCCTTTCCCGATCGCCAGAGAGGGATTGTGACGCCGCACCGACCCGATGACGCCGGGCTTCCTCATAATTAAACATGGACTTCGCACGACGGCGCCAGACGGCGTCCACTGTCGCCTTGGCCAGCTTCGTTGCCTCTTCGCGCAGAACCGTCACCACATTTCGCTTTATTCAAACATAAGGTAGGCTTTTCTAACCCATCTTAACAGGGGCGGGACTGGAAAGGGGTTCGCGGCATTTTTTGATCGGAGAGCAAGAATGAACAACAACGCTATGAATATTTCAGTGCACAACGATCCGCGGGTGGCCGGATATTACGCGGCGTACGAAGGACTGGAGGGTAGCGAACGGTATCTTTTCGAAAAATATATCGAGAAGGGAATGACGATTCTTGACATTGGCGTAGGCGGTGGACGCACAACGCCGTTCCTTCTCGCGACGGCGAAGCGCTATATCGGCATCGACCATGCCCAAGCCATGGTCGATATTTGCCGGACCAAATTTGAGGGTGTCCAGTTCGAAACCATGGGCGCGACGGAAATGTCGCGATTTCAAGATGGCACATTCGACATTGCCGTTTTCTCCTTCAACGGGATCGACAACATCAGCCCGGAAGAAGCGCGATTTCGTTGCCTCACCGAGGTTCGTCGCGTCTTGAAGCCCGGCGGACTTTTCATCTTTTCCTCCCATAACGCCAAGGGGCTGCTAGTTCGTCCGCGCTTGCGCGGAGCCAGTCCTTTCAGAAAAGTCTTGCGCATCGGCGGGGCGGTATTGAGCAGCGCGCGACTAGCGGCGCCCATGCTCCGGTCTGGCGTGTTCCATCGCGGTTATGGTTATTATTTGCATCCCGTTTTCGACGGTTGTTTATTTTATGCTTCCACGCCAGAAGGCGTATCTCAAGAAGCAAAGGTAAGCGGGTTTGAAGTCATTGAAGTCATCAATGGACATTTTCCGGTGCATGCCTCGAAGTATTTTACACCTTGTTACTATTACGTCTTCCTCAAACGATAGGTGAAGTTCACGAGCGTATTGACCTCTTGGCGAGTTCAGAAAGTCCCAGCACCCTGCCAGAATCTTTTATTACCCGGCATGCTCACCTTTGAAATGAGCGGATGTTTGAGGTTTGATTCCCGTCTTGGGATGCAATAACGCCAGTTGATCCCTCCGCAAAGGCAATCATTTGCCGCGCGGCAGGGCTCCGGCGAAGTGAGTTAGCCCGAGACGCCCAATGACGCATGTTGCAACTCTTGTCTGCGATCCGGCATTTCCGGTTTTGACCAGAGATATGCTCCGGCGGGCGAGCGAAGCCTTAAGGCGGCCAGGGCCGTTGAACTGGCTCGATCCTTGTATTGCCGCCGACATTTCCTTCGACCCCGGATCCGCCGCCGGCGCAAGCGCCATCGCGGATAGGGTCCGCTCCGCTCTCGGCAACGCCGCCGTCGATATTATCGTGCAAAGGGCGCAAGGGCGGCGCAAGAAGCTCTTGGTGGCCGACATGGATTCGACCATGATCGGCGAGGAATGTATCGACGAGCTCGCCGCTGAAATCGGCAAGCGGGCCGATGTCGCGGCGATCACCGGACGCTCGATGCGCGGCGAAATCGCCTTCGAACCGGCGTTGCGCGAGCGAACTCTTTTGCTCAAGGGCCTCGACCGCGCACTCGTCTTGGGCGTGATCGCCAATAAAATCACATTGACGCCGGGCGGGCGCGCCTTGGTGCAAACCATGCGTGCCAGGGGAGCGCATACCGTGCTCGTTTCGGGCGGGTTCTCGGTCTTTACATCCGTCATCGCGGAAAGGATCGGCTTTCACGAACATCAGGCCAACGAGCTTCTTTTCGGCGAGGATGGCCGGCTTAGCGGGCTTGTCGCGGAGCCCGTCCTCGGCAAGGACGCCAAGCTCAAGGCGTTGGAGCAGCTACGCGACAAGCATGGCCTCTCCGTCGAGGAGACTCTTGCAGTTGGCGACGGCGCCAACGATCTCGCGATGCTCGAAGCCGCGGGGCTCGGCGTTGCCTTTCGTGCCAAACCCAAGGTCGCGGCCGCGGCCCATGCGCGGATCGATCACGGCGACCTGACCGCGCTGCTTTACGCGCAGGGCTACCGGCGCACGGATTTTGTCACAAACGTGGTTCTTTCCCCGGGGCAAGCGGAACAGGTCTTCGGGAAACCGCCGCCGCCGTAATGGTGCGAAGCGATGCGCAGCGTCGATTTGAATTGCGATTGCGGCGAAGGGTTCGGCGCCTACCGGGTCGGCAATGATGCCGCCATGTTCGATATTGTCACGAGCGTCAATGTCGCCTGCGGCTTTCATGCCGGCGATCCGGAAATCATGGCGCACACCTTCGGGGCCGCGAAGGCGAAGGGAATAGCGATTGGCGCTCACCCTGGATTTCCCGATCTCTGGGGCTTCGGCCGCCGTGGATTGCCGTTCACGGCGGGAGAAATCGAGCGGCTCGTCGCCTATCAGATCGGCGCCGCGAACGCGCTTGCTGCTTATGCCGGGGCAAGGCTCGCCCATGTGAAGATCCATGGCGCCCTCAGCAATATCGGCGCGGAGGACGAAACGATCGCGCGGGCAATCGCGCGGGCAGTGAAAGCTGTTGGACCAAACCTCGCCTTTCTTGCTCCCGCCGGAACGAAATTGGAGACCGCGGGTCTTGCGCAGGGACTTGCCGTCGCCCGCGAAATTTATGCCGATCGCGCCTATACGGACGCGGGCTTTCTCGTCGAAAGGTCCTCCCCCGGCGCCGTGCTGCACGAGGCCGAAAACGCCGCCGAGCGCGTCCTCGCCATGGTATTGGAAGGAGCAATCATTACGATCTCCGGCAAGCGCTTGGCTGCTGGCATCGACAGCATCTGTGTCCACGGCGATAGCCCGAACGCGGTCGCCATGGCGAAGGCGGTGCGCGCGCGCCTTGAGGGCGCAGGGATCGTGCTCGCGCCTTTCGCGACGGTTTGAACAGGTTCCGGCATGACCGATTTGCCTAAGCCACGCTATCTGCCGGCGGGAGAATCCGCGCTCGTTGTCGAATTCGGCGACACCATCGATCCCAAGATCCATGACCGGGTTTTGGCGCTCGACGCCGCGGTGGCGGTAGCGAAATGGGAAGGCGTGACCGAGACCGTGCCGACCTATCGTTCGCTCATGATTCATTTCGATCCGCGCCTTTTGACGACGGAGGCGCTCGTCGATGCCCTCGCCGGACTTGATTACGCATCGGCTCCACCCCGGACGCGGCCGCGATGTTGGCAAATCCCCGCCTGCTACGATCCGCCGCACGGCGAGGACATCGCCGAGGTCGCGGCGCTTCTCGGTTTGCCGCGCGCGCGCATCATCGATCTGCACGAAGGCGCGCGCTACCGCGTCTATATGTATGGCTTCGCGCCGGGGTTTACGTTTCTTGGCGGCCTTGCACGAGAACTCACGATCCCGCGCCGCGCCGTGCCACGGGCGCCAGTGCCGCCCGGATCGCTGCTGATCGCGGGCGGCCAGGCGCTCATCGCCAGCTGCGCCATGCCGACCGGCTGGTACGGGATCGGCCGCACGCCGGTCAAAATGTTCGATCCGGGGCGCGAGCGGGTTTTTCTCGCCGGCATCGGCGACGAGCTTTGCTTCGAACGGATCGATCCCGCCGCCTTCGATGCCATGAGCACGGCGGCGGAAGCCGGAGAGTTTTGCGCCCGCCACGAATATTTGGGTGAGACCTGACATGGGAGGGTGCCTGCGTGTGCTCCGCCCTGGTCCGGGCGCGACCATTCAGGACGGCGGGCGCCACGGCTATCTGCGCTTTGGCGTGACCCCGGCGGGACCCATGGACTGGGTTGCCTTCCGGACCGCCAATCTTGCCCTTGGTAACGACGATCGCGCGGCGGCCATCGAAGTGACGGCTGGCGGCCTTGAGGTAATCTGCGAAGGCGCGCCGCTCGCCCTTGCCTTTGCGGGCGGGGCTTTTCTCTGGCGCAGCGATGGAGTGTTGCTGCCGAAGGCGGCGCGGCTCCTCTTGGAGCCCGGCAAAACCCTGGCGGCGCGGGCCGGCGATTTTGGCGCCTTCGCCTATCTCGCGGTCGAAGGCGGCTTCGAGACGCCGGTCGTGATGGGAAGCCGGGCAACACACTTGCGATCGGCCATGGGCGGAATCGAGGGGCGCATGCTGATGGCGGGCGATGTTTTGCCCGCCGCTTCGACGGAGAAGCAAGACGGCGCAAGCTTCGAGGCGATGATCGCGGCGCCATGGCTCGCCCCGGCGCCGGATCCTTTCCGCGTTGTGCTTGGCCCGCAAGACGATTATTTCGCGGCCGAGACACTGAGTGCCTTTTTCGCTGGGGTATTCACGCTCACACCCATGGCCGACCGCATGGCCTATCGATTCGATGGGCCGGAGACCGCGCATGCGCGGGCTTACGACATCGTGTCGGATGGCGTCGCGCTCGGGGCGATCCAAATTCCCGGCGACAAGCAGCCGCTTGTCCTCATGGCCGACCGTCAGCCGACCGGCGGCTATCCGAAGCTTGGTCATGTCGTCCGCGCGGACATTGGCAGGCTCGCGCAGATGCGTCCGGGCGAGACATGCCTCTTTCGCGCGGTGAACGTGGTCGAGGCACGGGCGGCGCTCTTAGCGTGCGAGGAAGAGATTGCGACGACGCACCCGCGCCTGCAACCACTGCGCCGGGCGCTTCCCTCCGAAAGGCTGTTCGAAGTCAATCTGATCGACGGTGTCATCGATCCGCTGGACGGCAAGCGGACTTAGGGCGAGTTTTTATGAAGGCAAGTTTTGCGAGTGATCCTCACGCGGTTTGTCCGGATTCGCGGGCCAGTCGTACCAAAATGCTTCACGTGAAACGAGACCTGGGCGCAGGTGATGCTCTTTGTTTCGATGGGACGGGTTGGAGTGCGGGGTAAGAATGGGGAGGCAATCGGGGACCGCCGCGGGCCGAAAAATCGCCGTTGGAGCGGTGAGATGCGCGCGATGGCGGGCTTTGCTTCCTGGCAGTTTCGCAGATCCGCTCATGCGGCGGTTAGTTGGCTTTGCTGGCTGACGGTTGCTCCCGCTCAGGCTCCTTGCATGCGCCAATGGCGCTTGACGTAGTAAGCGATGATGGCGAGATGGACTGCAGTTTTGCCTTGGCAAGCCCGAGTTTGGCCGGCGCCATTAACAAATTCGCCAGAAGTGAATTGCGCAAGGAAAATAGCGCCGGGGGAATTCGAGAGCGCGAGTTCCTTCTCGATGCTTGTGGCGATCCGACATCCGCCACGTTCTCACATCCTGACGGGAGCAGCCGCCTTCATGGTTGGGCCGAGACCCCAATCACCACATCTGGCTCAAAAGACAACTAACGCATGAGTCGTGTGATGGCGATCTGGATTGAGCCGAGAGCGACGAAGGCTGGAAGCGTCGTTGCGCGATTTTCCCATTCCTTGGCAGGGCGCCGATTGCGGCCGAGCGAAGTGAGCCAGAGGCTCCATCAATCAAAGTTTGATGGAGTGGCGAACGGAGAGCAAGCGAAGGTTCTCTCGACAACCCAGCGGCGCGGCAGCAAGACGAAACCCTTCAAGCCGTCGCCGCGCTTGACGATCTCGACGCCCAGCGAGGGAACCTTGGCGGCCGCCGCGTCGGCCTGATGGGCGTTTTATCCCCTGTCCCCCTCCGTTCGCCATTCCATCAAGCTTCGCTTGACGGAACCTTTGGCTCACTCCGCCCACCCGAGTTCGAGCCAGGGAAAGCTGGTGCGGATTTGGGCGCGCGCGAGCGCCGCTCTTCCTGAGCTAGGGGCGGTCTTGCCCGCCGGCCGAATGGATGACGGCAGGCATCGGCCAGCGCGTGAATTCTGCGCCCCTTCACCTCCCGAGCCCGCCGAAGGGTTGCCTTCGTCGCAACCGGCCACGCCGTCATGACCGCCCTCCTGATACCAACCACCCGAGAACCTGACTCCTGGGGAATTCCCAAACAGCCGCGAACGTGACCCGATGCGGCACGCCGTTGATTCGCGGAGCACGCGGCATGCCGGCAATCGAGATCACACGCCAAGATCCGAGTGTTTCGCGGTTGCGGGTGGAGGCGGCGCGCGCGGACGCCAAGCAGGCGCGGCGCGTTCTGGCGATCGCGATCGGGCTGGATGGGCATTCGCGGCTGGTGGCCGCGCGGGCCGGGGGCATGGACCGGTGGACGCCGCGCGGCTGGGCGATGCCAGCCAAAGGTTCCAGCTGGCGCAGCC
>JBOHJT010000196.1:0-6411 GCA_050728715.1 Methylocella sp. | reverse complement strand
GGCGGTGCGGCCTGGACACGATTTCGAAGTTATCGATCCCAATGACGATCCGCGCTATCGCGATTATGTCGCGGCCTATCTCGATGCGGCCGGACGGCACGGGATCACGCCCAAGGCCGCGCGGACCTTGGTGCGGACCAACACGACGGTGATCGCGGCGATCGCGGTGAAGCGCGGCGACGCCGACGCCATGATTTGCGGCCTCGACGGGCGCTTCAATCCGCACTTGCGCTACATCAAGGACATTGTCGGGCTCGTTCCGGGCGCGACCGATCTTTCCGCGATGTGCTTGATGATCACCAGCAAGGGCGCCTTTTTTATCGCCGACACGCATGTCCGGCGCGATCCGTCCGCCCCGGAGATCGCGGAAATGGCGCTGCTGTGCGCCGCCCACGTCCGCCGGTTCGGTATCGAGCCGAAAATCGCCCTTGTGTCGCATTCGGATTTCGGTTCGGATGACACGCCTTCGGCGCGCAAGATGCGAGATGCGCTGGAAATCCTCCGCCAGCGCGCCCCAGATCTCGAAGCCGATGGCGAGATGCAGGCCAATACCGCTTTGTCGCAGGCGATGCGCGACCTCGTCTTGCCTTCCTCGCGTCTGAAAGGCGAGGCGAACATTCTCGTGATGCCCAATCTCGACGCCGCCAATATCGCCTACACGATGACGATGATCATGGCCGACACCCTGCCCGTCGGCCCGATCCTGATCGGCGCCGCCAAGCCCGCCCATATCCTGACGCCTTCGGTGACGGCGCGCGGCATCATCAACATGACCGCGGTTTCGGTCGCCGAAGCGCAAGGAAACAGTAGAAGCTAGAGCTGATCGTAGACAATATACGTAAATTTTTTTTAAATGCGTGGCGACTCTCGCGCGCCTCGACCGTTATCGTATGCTCCTTGATTGGGAAATTATGGGAGGCATCCGAAACGGAGGAAAAAATGGCTCAACAGGATCAGCGAACAGGCACCGGCACCGAGGGCGCGGCAGGCTCATTTGGCAGCGCGGTGAACGCACTATCGATGAGCGCGCTAAATGCCACGTCGAAAAACACGCAAGCCATCGCCGGTGAAATCCTCGAAATATCCAAACTATCCTTTGAACTTACTACGAAAACCCTGGAAAGGCTTCGCAACGCGCATGGCATGGACGAGATCACGGCGATCCAGACGGACTTCATGAATGAAGCGTTCGAAACTGCGGCGCGGCATGCGCGAAAGTTCAGCGAGCTCATCGCGGCCTTCCCGGCCGAGATCACCAAGACCTATCAAGAGGCGTGGCTCAAATCGGTGAGTGCCGCGACGGAAGCAACGGAAAAGGCAAACTAAAACGCTGCCGGAAACGCCGATCGCCTTTCCGAGGCGGTGAGGAAATCGGCGAGTGTTTTCGAACATCGCGAAAGTGCTTAGACTTCGTCTTGCAAGACTTTGTCCAGGGAGCCTTCCCTGACGACAAGCGAGCCGTGGCAAACAGCGAAGCTCCGGCAACCTCCAGGACGGGGACAATGTGCCCGAAGGGATGCCCTGGTGGCGGATACCGTGTCCATTTTTACTTTCGCCAAGCCGTCGCGCGGGCTAAACAGCAGCGGGTGGCCGAACTCGATGAATGGAAGTCGATGTTCGTCATTGATCGCGCCAAGAGGCAGCGCCTTACGCGCGGCGAAGTGGCGATAGCCGTTCGCGCCGCCTAAAGGGACGGTGCCGGACACCGTCCGCAATGTCCCTCGAGCGTTACCTTGCGAGATGCCGCGGCTCCTCCTCGTTCGCCATGCCGAAGCCGGTGCTCCCGCATCCGAAGGCGACCCTGAAAGGCGGTTGACGGCGCAAGGCCGCGCGGACGCCGCGCGAATAGGCGCCTATCTTTGTGCATCCGGTCTCGTTTTCGATCTCGCCCTTGTGTCGCCGGCGCTGCGCGCGCGCGATACACTCGACATGATTTTGCGTGAGTTGCCGCAAAAACCACCCTGCGAACTCGAAGCTTCGCTATACAACGCCGGCGTTGACACCCTGCGGGACCTTCTGGCGCAAACAGCGAGCTGGGTGAAAACCTTGCTGATCGTCGGGCATAATCCGGGCATTGGCGTATTCGCGCGTTTTCTCGTGCGCGGCGGGGAAAGCGCCGTGCCCCGCCATTTCCCGGCGCCTTGCCTAACGGTCATCGACTTCCCTTGCGGCGATTGGAGGGAGGCGGGCGCCGGTGGCGGCCGGCTAGACCGTTTCGTGAATTTTTCCAGCTTGCCGGCGGATAACCGTACTTCGCGGTAGAATGAGAACGGCGCCGCGGCGACCGACCGGCCGGTCCCGCAAAACCCGGCGGCGGGAACCCCGGCTCTTCCTGGCAGGGGCCTCTCCTGGCAGGGGCCTCCTGCGAGGTCCCGCGCCGCGGCGAATGATTTTAATGCGTCGAACATGACGAAAACGCGTCACCTGACTACACTTCAGGGTACATTTGCCTTACTCGTATTTCCCACCCGCTCCTGGCGCCGTCGCCTCCACGCAATACTCTGGAAAGCCAGTTTGTTTTGTCTCTGATCACCAACCTCCTGTTCGAAGCCCGCGCCGCGGCGCAGGCCCTCATCGAGCTGACGACGGGCCCGCATGTTCGTCTCGGTGTCACCGGACTTTCGCGCGCGGGAAAGACGATCTTCATCACGGCGCTCGTCGATAATCTGATCAAGGCGGCAAGCCCGGCCTTGCGCGGGAGGAAAAATCCCTTGCCCGTGCTCCGGGTTCACGCCGAGGGACGGCTGATCAGCGGCATGCTCGAGCCGCAACCCGACGATGCCGTGCCCCGCTTCGCCTATGAGGATCACATTGCCGCTCTGACCGGTCCCAAAGGCCGTCCTGGGGAACGCCATTGGCCGCAATCGACGAGGCGCATTTCCGAGCTGCGGCTGTGCCTTGTTTTCGACCCAAAAATCGGCCGGCGGCCGGGGCACCAATCGCTTACCATCGACATCGTCGATTATCCCGGCGAATGGCTGCTCGATTTGCCGCTGCTTGGCAAATCCTTTGGGCAATGGTCGCGCGAAGCCTTCAGTGCCTCGGCAAGCGCCGCAAGGGCGCCGCTCGCGGCGAAATGGCGTGCGCTTGCCGCGAGCACCGATCCCCGCGCCAAGGCCGATGAAGAGCAGGCGCGCCGGCAGGCCGAACTCTTCACCCGTTATCTGCGCGCCTGCCGTGCCGACGAAAATCACTTTTCGAGCCTGCCGCCTGGCCGTTTTCTGATGCCGGGCGATCTTGACGGCTCTCCCGCTCTTACTTTCGTGCCGCTCGCCGTCGAGGAAAATCAAATCTATCCGCCGGGCTCGTTCGCGACGATGATGGAACGGCGCTACGAGGCCTACAAGACGCATGTCGTCACACCGTTTTTCCGAGACCATTTCGCCAGGCTCGACCGCCAGATCGTCCTCGTCGACGCGCTCGCCGCGTTGAACGCGGGACCGGCCGCGATGCGCGACCTCGAAACCGCCCTAACCGGTGTTCTCGCCGCGTTTCGCGTGGGGCGCGGCAATCTGTTGTCGGCCTTGTTCCGGCCGAAGATCGACAAGATTCTGTTCGCTGCGGCAAAGGCCGATCATTTGCACCACACAAGCCACGACCGGCTCGAGGCGATATTGCGGCATCTCACCAAACGAGCCATCGCCCGCGTCGAATCGGTCGGCGCCGAGGTCGATGTCATCGCGCTCTCGGCGGTTAGGGCAACGCGCGAGGGCATGGTCGGCGCCGCCGATGAGCCGACGCTTGAAGCCGTCATCGGCACGCCGCTCGAAGGCGAGCGGATCGGCGATGAGATTTTCGATGGACAGGCGGAGGCGGCGATTTATCCCGGTGAGCTCCCGCTTGATCCCGAAGCGGTGTTTCTTGACGCTCCGCGCATCGAGCCCAATGAAATCGACTACCGCTTCGTCCGTTTCCGCCCTCCCGTCCCGGTCCGGGCAGAGGATGACTCGCCGCTGCCGCCGCCTCATATACGGCTCGACCGCGCGCTGCAGTTTCTCCTTGGCGACCGGCTCGGCTAATGTCCTCGACAAAGGCTTGTTTTGATGATTGACCAGACAAGAGTTTCGCCAATTCCCCGCGACCACGGAGCGCTGCGGCAAGGGATAAACGAGGTCTTGCGTGGCCGTTGAACCAAAACCCCGCCCGCGCGCGTTCCGTCTCGGTGCGATGACCCCAGAGCCCGGCATCGCGGCCCCGAAAGAGGCGGTGGTGATCGAAACCACGGCCGATCCCTACGAGGCCGAGGCCGAGGCTTTTCTGGCCGGCCGTGATGCTGGCGAAGAGGCGGTTGAAGCGGCGCAGAAGCAAGGAGTCGCCGCCCGCTCGCTATTGTCTTGGGGCGGTCTCTTCTGGTCGGCCGCGGGCGGCCTTGTTTCGCTCGGCTTCGGGCTCTGGCTGGCCCGGCTCATCGACGATCTTTTCGCTTGGTCGCGAGTCTTCGGCGTCGTTGGTCTTGCGCTCGCGGGGGCGGCTGGAACCGCGCTTTTCGTTCTCGCTATGCGGGAAATTGGCGGTATTATGCGCCAGCGCCATATCGCGGATCTTCATATTGGGCTCGCCCGTGCGCGCGAAAAGGACGATTTTGAAGAGGCGCGCCGCCTCGTCAGGGATCTTTCCGCGCTCTATTCCACAAGGCCCGATACGGCTCGCACGCGCGCGCAATTGCGCAAGGTTGCGCGTGACATCGTCGACGGGCGCGATCTCATCGACATTGCCGAGCGCACGCTCATTGAGCCGCTCGACTTGGAAGTGCGGCGCGAAATCGCGAGCGCGGCAAAGCGCGTGTCCATGGTGACGGCGCTTGCGCCGCGCGCGATCATCGACGTCGTCTTCGTCGGGGCGCAGGCGGTAAGGCTCATCCGGCGCATCGCGGTGATCTATGGCGGGCGGCCGGGCTTGCTTGGCTTTCTCAAGCTGTTGCGCTCGATTGCCGCGCATATCGCGATCACCGGCGGGATGGCGGTCGGCGACAGCCTCATCCAACAATTCGTCGGCCACGGGATCGCCGCGAAATTGTCGGCCCGTCTCGGCGAAGGCGTGTTGAACGGCCTCTTGACCGCGCGCGTCGGGCTTTCCGCCATGGCCGTCTGCCGCCCGCTGCCATTTGGGAGCCGAAAGGCGCCAAAGGTAGCCGACGTCGCGCCTTTTTTGTTCAGCAAGCCGGAGAACAAGGGTTGAGGAGGGGCGCGGCCATTTTCCACTTGCGCTGGCAATTCCTGGCCCGGTGTCTCTGCCTTTGCCAGTTTCGCGATGCGCCCGCTTTTGACGTGGGGTGGGCATTTGCTATTTTGACGCCCGACTCCACGCATGCGAGAAAACAATCAGATAATGACAATGCGCGGTTCAACTTGAAGCGATCCTGATTCAAGCAAGATCGGGTTGGCTTGCCGCCGCGCTCATTTCTTATCGACAACCGCTTCCAGCGCCGCCTCGAAATTGGCGATATTGCGCGGGTTGGCGCCGAAATCGTAAGGCCCGAAGCGCGACACCGAACGGATGTCGATTCGCGTCTGACCGGCGAGCGGCCTTAGCCTCAACGTGATATCGGAAGGAAAGCCGAGGATAAAACTGGTGGCGATGGCATCGACATGGCCAAGACCCGCGCGCCCCCCCGGCGGCTTCTGCTCGACGATCTTCCAACCGTTTGCCGCCAGCGCCGCCAGGACCGCATCGAAGGCTTCCCGCCCGTCGAGATCGAGGAGGATCGGCTGTATCTGAGGAAAGGCCCTAATCTGCGCCTTGCGTCGCGCGATCGCGACGCTTGGTGGAGTGGTACCGCCGCGCGCGGCCAATGCCTCGTGCGAAAGGGAAAAGCTCGGCGGATCGGCGATATCGGTCGAGATATCCGCAAGACGCGGCAGGCGTATGGCTTGTTGCGCGAGATAGGCCGGGAATGCCAAAAGCAGACCGGAAAGAACAAGCCCCGCGAAGGCCTGCCCGGCGCCCTTGCGCCCGCTGCGCCAAATGATCGCGAAAGCCAAAATCGCGGATAAAATCGCGACGCAGCCGATCATTGCCGCCGCACCCAGCACCACGAGCAAGTCAACACCCCGCGCAACGCCCAATACGCCGGCAACAGCGACGGCAAGCGAAAACATCGCGAGGCGCCGGCTGAGCCAGGCCGCCTTGGAATAGGGCTCCTCGATGATCAAAGACCGCATGCCAAAATGTCCTCTTGCGATCTATACCCCGACTCCTTGGAAATCCGAAGGATTGCTTGTCATGCGACGATTTTTGGATTCGTCTGGCGGGCATGTTAGCCCCGGCTTCCCGCCGCCCGAAGATCGCGCCGACCTGATCGCCTTGGCGCGGGACGGCTCGGCGGCGCAGCGGCTGGCGCGCCGGGCGAACGCTCTGGTGTTGCTGGACGATGGCTTGAGCTTCGAGGAGATCGCCAGGGTTTTGGTCGTC
>JBOHJT010000195.1:0-6442 GCA_050728715.1 Methylocella sp. | reverse complement strand
GCAATCACCAGGCCGGCATTCAAGTCCTGAACACCTCAAACTTCCCGGACAACTTCGGTCCTCTCCTCCACGTGCAATGACAAATCGGGATGAAGAAAGTTAATTCTTCCCAATATTGAGAACGGCAATCATCATTGTTGGACCCGGCCAAGCTGGCCGGGTTTTTCTGTAAGCGGCACGGTTCCAAGCACTTTCGAAAGTGCGCCTTCCGGTTGGATTTCCCCATTTGCTTGGCGCGATTTGCGGCTATTTCCTAAAAGACAGGCTCTGCAGCTTGCTCCCCGCCGGCGCTCCCTCCGGCAAAATTTCAAAGGCGTAAACTTCTCCGGCCGCGTCGGTTGGAAATTCGACGGTCCGCCCGGCGCTGCCGCTGGCGTCGGTTCGAAGGGTTCCGAGCTGGCGGAAGCATTTCAGGAAAATACGGTAGCTCGTGTTGGGAGATACGCCCGCAAGGCGTATGGCGGCGGTGGATGTGCTACTTGTCTCGATAGACACCGTCACGGAGCCGGCGGCGACGGCTGAGCCAGTGTCGCCGACGTTGTCATTGGTGCAGCTGCCCTCGTCCTGGCGGACAAGCGCAACCGTGGTCGCAGTCTTCGTCGCGAGTGGGAGCTGGACCGGACAAGCCATGCCGTCCCGCGCCGAAATCGTGTAGGAATATGTCTTGTCGCCGCTGCCGGCCTTCACGACGCTCCCGATTGTTGCACCGGCCGGAGCGCTATCGGCCGACGTGAAATCGGCATGGTCGTTGTACCAGCAAGTCAGCGGTTGATTTTGAGCAAATGCCGCACCCGCGCCCAGTAAAATCACCGTCGCGGTCAAAACATTCTTCCACATGGTTTTCATGGCGTTCCGATTTTTGTTGAGAGCCTTTTCAGGCGTCGCTTGAAGCGGTTTGCGCCGGAAAATGCAACAGGACAAACACGGTGAATCGCTGCACGATTTTCTGAAGCGCCCCCAAGAAGGCGATCTTGGGGTGAAATCCATAGCACGCCCGGGGTCGCTTGAATATTCCCGCGCCCCCGCCGCGATTAGGCGGAGACTTGACCGGAAGGAAGCGGGTCAAATATGTGGGTAAGATCCCCCATATCTCCGCTAACTATCGTGACGGGGCCGATTCCCGTCCTATACAACAGGGTCGATGGTCAACCCAGCGAAAGAGCCCTCGTTTCCACACCGGCATCTGCTCGGGATCGAGGGGCTTTCCGCGCAAGACATCATCTTTCTTCTCGATCTCGCCGAGGCGGCGATCGAAGTGTCGCGCCAAGTCGAGAAAAAGCGCTCGACGTTGCGCGGACGGACCTTGATCAACCTCTTTTTCGAGGCTTCGACCAGGACCCAATCGTCCTTCGAACTCGCCGGTAAACGTCTTGGCGCCGACGTCATGAACATGTCGGTCGCAACCTCGAGCGTCAAGAAGGGCGAGACGCTGATCGATACGGCGATGACGCTGAACGCGATGCGGCCCGACATTATCGTGGTGCGCCATGCCCAGGCCGGCGCGGTGCATCTTTTGGCGAAAAAGGTCGATTGCGCGGTCGTCAACGCGGGCGATGGCGCGCATGAGCATCCAACCCAGGCGTTGCTCGATGCCCTGACGATCAGGCGCAACAAGGGCCGGATCGAAGGTCTCACGGTCGCGATCTGCGGCGACATCCTCCATTCGCGTGTCGCGCGCTCCAATATATTGCTGCTCTCGGCGCTCGGCGCGCGGGTGCGCGTGGCCGGGCCATCGACGCTGCTGCCGCCGGGAATCGAGCGCATGGGGGTCGAGGTTTTCCGGGACATGCGCGCGGGGCTCGAAGACGCCGACATCGTGATGATGCTGCGCTTGCAGCGCGAGCGGATGCAGGGCGGCTATGTCCCCTCGGCCAAGGAGTATTTCCGCTTTTTCGGCCTCGACGAGGCAAAGCTTTGGTATGCCAAGCCGGATGCGCTTGTCCTGCACCCAGGACCTATCAACCGCGGCGTCGAAATCGATTCCGCCGTCGCCGACGGGCCAAGGAGCCTCATCCGCGAGCAGGTCGAAATGGGAGTGGCGGTACGGATCGCCGTATTGGAGGCCTTGGCGCAGCATTTGCCGAATGAATGAGAGCGAGTTTCGGGTGAATCGTTCCTCCCCCACTTCCATTGCCCACCAGCCGCTCGCGCTCGTCAATGCGCGGCTGATCGATCCCGCAAAACTCCGCGAGACGATGGGCGGTGTCCTGGTCGTTGATGGCTTGATCCGCGATCTTGGCGGCGCCATTATGCCGGCAAATCTCCCCACCCACGCGCGAATCATCGATTGCGGCGGCGATTGCGTGGCGCCCGGCCTTATCGACATGTGGGCGTTCATCGGCGAGCCCGGCGCCGAACATCGCGAGACGATCGCAACCGCGACCCTGGCGGCGGCGGCAGGCGGTATCACGACCGTCGTTGCCCGCCCCGATACCAATCCGCCAGTTGACGAGGCGGCGGTGGTCGATTTTCTGTTACGCCGCGCGCGCGATACCGGCCGCGTGCGGGTGCTGCCCTTGGCGGCCTTGACGGCCGGCCTCGACGGCGCGGAAATCGCCGAGATCGGCCTGTTGCAATTGGCGGGCGCGGTGGCGTTCAGCGATGGCGCGCGAGCGATCCGCAGCGCGCGCGTCCTGCGCCGCGTCATGCAATACGCCCGCGATTTCAATGCTCTCGTCATCCATCACGCGGAGGACCCTGATCTTGCCGCCGAAGGTGTCATGAACGAAGGCGAATTCGCCTCGCGCCTCGGCCTGGCCGGAATTGCGCGCGAGGCGGAAGCAATCATGCTCGATCGCGACATAAGGCTCGTGAACTTGACCGGCGCCCGCTACCATGCCGCGCTCGTCTCGACGGCGCTTTCCCTGGACATTATCGCTAAAGCCAAGGCCGATGGCTTGGCCGTGACCTGCGCCACCTCGATCAACCATCTGACCCTCAACGAAAACGACATCGGCGATTACCGGACGTTTTTGAAACTCGCGCCGCCGTTGCGCCACGAAGACGAGCGGCGCGCGCTCGTCGCGGCCTTGGAGTCGGGCCTCATCGACGCCGTCGTTTCGGACCATAACCCGCAGGATGTCGAAACCAAACGCCTGCCGTTCACCGAGGCGGAAGCTGGCGCGATCGGCTTGGAGACCATGCTTTCGGCTGGCCTGCGGCTCGTTCATTCCGGGGAAATTCCCCTCCCGCGTCTCGTTGCCGCCATGACCATCCGGCCAGCCGAGATCCTCGGTCTGCCGCAAGGAAGGCTTGAAGTGGGTGCGCCCGCCGATCTCATTTGCTTCGACCCCGACGAACCTTTTGTCGTCGATCCGGCAAAACTGCATTCGCGTTGCAAAAACACGCCCTTCGACGAGGCCCGCATGGAAGGCAAGGTAAAGCTCACCATGGTCGCGGGCGAGATCGTTTTCGAGGCGGAGTGAAGTTTGGCGGGCGAATGAGGTCGCCGGCGCCGCGTCAGGACTGCCAGATGTACCTGCCGTGGTGTTCAAGGTCTTTCAGATCGAGAAATCCTCGTCGAAAAACCTTGTGTTGCGCAGCCTTATGAACACTCTGTCATCGGGCTTTAGCGCAAGGTCCTTGTAAGCGTGCGCGGGGAGAGCCGCGTCGACGACCGCTTCGTTGTCGATGCGGGCGAGTTCGACATTCACCAAGGATCCAGCGAAGCCGATGTGGTTGATTCTGGCGGCGATGCCAACGCCGTCGGAATTCTCACGCCTGATTTCGATATCGTGCGGACGCACGAAAGTCACGCCACCGGCGTCAGCCGGGCCTGCCGCCACGGCATCGCCGGCACTTGTCTTGCGCGCATGGAAAAGATTGTAACTGCCCAAAAACTTGAAGACGAACGGATTGGCCGGGTCGTCGTAGATTGCTTGCGGCGAGTCGAATTGCTCGATTCTCCCTTCGTTCATGACCGCGACCCTATCCGACACCTCCAGCGCCTCTTCCTGGTCGTGGGTGACAAGGACGGTCGTCACATGGATCCTGCGGTGCAATTTGCGTAGCCAGCGGCGCAATTCGCGGCGGACGGTCGCGTCGAGGGCGCCAAAAGGTTCGTCGAGCAAAAGGACGCGAGGCTCGACCGCTAACGCCCGCGCCAGCGCAATGCGCTGCCGCTGCCCGCCGGAAAGCTGGGATGGATAGCGCTGGGCGAAGTTTTGCAGTTGAACGAGTTGCAAAAGCTCGCCGACCTTGGCGCGGATTTCCGCCTCCTTGGGCCTCAGGCGCCAAGGCTTTGCGCGCAGCCCGAAGGCGACGTTCTCGAAAACGCTCATTTGCTTGAACAGCGCATAGTGTTGGAAGACAAAGCCGATGCGCCGTTTGCCGGCCTCCTGAAGGGAAACGTCGCGGCCATCGAAGAGGATCGGCCCGCTGCCGGGGTCGGCAGCTTCAATGCCCGCGATCACGCGCAACAGCGTCGTCTTGCCGGAGCCGCTCGGCCCAAGAAGGGCGACGAGTTCGCCGGTCTCGACCTTGAGGCTAACATTGTCGAGCGCCTTGAACCGATTGAAGGTCTTGTTGACCGAGCAAACCTCGATGCTCATTGCGTCCCTTCAGCCTCTCCCTGGCGCGTTTCACTCTTGCCGGTTTGGCGCTCAACGATGGTCTGAACGATCAGGGCGACGATCGCCAGAAAGGCAAGCAATGACGCGACGCTAAACGCCGCCTGGTCGTTGTAATCGTTCCACAGTTTCTCGATGCGCAGCGGCATTGTGTCATTGGAGTCGATGTGTCCCGAGACCACCGAGACCGCGCCGAATTCGCCAAAGACTCGCGCCGTGCAGAGGATTACGCCGTAAAGTAACGCCCATTTTACATTGGGCAAGGTGACCTTCCGGAACGTGCGCCAGCCCGAGGCGCCAAGCGAGAGGGCCGCCACCTCTTCGTCGGACCCCTGGGCTTCCATGAGCGGAATCAACGCGCGCGCGACAAAGGGAAAGGTGACAAAGATCGACGCGAGCACGATCGCCAACGGGGTAAAAATGATGCCCGTGAAGCTTCTGGTGAAGGCGAGCGGCCACCAATCTCGCGCAAAGCCACGCCAGTGCAGCGAGAAAGGGTCGGGCCAAGTAAAGCTCGAAGCCCACGCGCCGAGCACGCCGCCGCGGCCAAGCAGCAAGACGAAGATGAGGCCCGCGATGACCGGCGACACCGAAAAAGGCAGGTCGATCAGCGCGATCAAAAAGGAGCGGCCCATGAACCGGAATTTTGTCACCGACCATGCGGCCGCAAGCCCGAAGACGACGTTGAGAGGAACCACGATGGCCGCGATGGCCGCGGTCAGCCGGATTGAACTCCAGGTCTTCTCGGCCTGACCGCGCTCCGCCGCGAGTTTGCGCCGCTCGGCCGGGCTTAGCCGCGCGCCCTCGGGCGGGCGGGCCACATGCAATACGCTGATATAGGCCTCAACGCCCTTGGAAAGAGCCTGGGCGAATACGTTCACCACCGGTATCACGATGAAGAGGGTGAGAAAGATGACCGTCGTCGCGATCATGACGCGGCGGATGAGCGGATGGCCCGGCGGGGGCGGGTTCCCGGACGCTCCGGTCGTCTGAGTTTGGGTCGCCAGCGCTTCCGCCATGAACCAGTCCTCGTTGCGAAAATGCGATCGATGCGCGCGCGCCTCACCTCGCCCGCTCGCGACGGCCCGTCCACCATTCGAGGCCATTGATCGCGAGCAACATAAGGAGCGAGAAGAACAGCAAAACGATGCCAATCGCGGTCGCTTCCGAGGTGCGAAAATCATCGAGCTTGGTGACGATCTGCAAGGGCGCGATCTGCGACTTGCCAGGAATATTTCCGGCGATGAAAATCACCGAACCATATTCGCCGATCGCGCGTGCGAAGGCCAACCCTAATCCGCTGAGCCAGGCAGGCAAGATTTCAGGGAGGATAACGCGCCGCAAAATCATCGACCTGCTGGCCCCCAAGCTCGACGCGGCGTGTTCATATTCCGTATCCCAATCGCGCAGTACCGGCTGGACTGTCCGCACCACGAAGGGCAGTCCGACGAATATCAGGACGAGCACAATTCCCGTATTGGTGTTGGAATAGGGAAAACTTAGCCACGATAGGGCATCCGTGGACATAACCTCACCAAACCCGGCGAGCCCAGCCACCCCGTTGATGGAGCCCGCGACGTGGCGGCCCAATCCGCCGATCCAACCATCCGCCAGATAAAGCGAACTGAACGTCAGACCAGCGACCGCGGTCGGCAGGGCGAAAGGAAAGTCGATGAGCGCGTCGAACAGCCGCCGGCCTGGGAAAGGCTCGCGCACGAGCACCCAGGCAACGATCAGTCCAAACACGCCATTGACGGCCGCCGCGATGGCCGAGGCCGTGAAGGTAAGCCTGTAGGACGCGACGACGATCGGATCGGTGACGGTATGCCAGAAGCCGCTCCAGCCGAGCTGAGCCGTCTTGAAAACCATCCCGG
>JBOHJT010000194.1:0-6470 GCA_050728715.1 Methylocella sp. | reverse complement strand
TCTCCCGGCAATGGCACTGTATCGGTGATCGACACCGCCACCAACAAGGTGGTGGGCACGCCGATCACGGTGGGGATCTTACCCAAGGGGGTAGCCGTCACCCCGGACGGGACACACGCCTATGTGGTGAATTTGAACAACGTCTCGGTGATCGCCACTGCCAGCAACACGGTGGTGGGCACGCCGATCACGGTGGGGAATGAGCCCTTTGGGATAGCCATCACCCCGGATGGGACACACGCCTATGTGACGAATGATAATTGCTGCGGCCCTGGCACTGTCTCGGTGATCGACACGGCCTCCAACGAGGTGGTGGGCAAGCCGATCACGGTGGGGAATGCCCCCGCCGAGGTCGCCGTCACCCCGGACGGACAACACGCCTATGTTGTGAATAGGGGCTCCAACAATGTTTCGGTGATCGCCACGGCCAGCAACACGGTGGTGGGCACGCCGATCACGGTGGGGAATGGCCCCTTTGGGATCGCCGTCACGCCGGATGGGACACGCGCCTATGTGATGAATGAGGAATCCGGCACAGTCTCGGTGATCGCCACGGCCAGCAACACGGTGATGGGCACGCCGATCAAGGTGGGGCTTAGCCCGATTGGGGTTGCCGTTACCCCGGATGGCAAGCACATCTATGCCACGGTCGGACCCGGTTCTGTCGCGGTGATCGACACGGCCAGCAACAAGGTGGTGGCCACGGTCCCAATGGAGAACGTGCCCGGCGCGGTGGCCATTGTTCCGCCGCCGCCGCCGGTCTATGTGACCAATAGTCGCTCCAATACCGTCTCGGTGCTCGACACCGCCACCGACACCGTGGCGGCAACGGTCCCGGTAGGGAATGGCCCCACTGGGATCGCCGTCACGCCGGGCGGGGCACACGTCTATGTGATGAATGAGGGCTCTGGCACAGTCTCGGTGATTGATACATCCACCAACACGGTGACGGCGACGGTCCCGGTGGGGCTGATGCCCAAGGGGGTAGCCATCGCGCCGAACGGGAAACACGCCTATGTGACGAATGCGGGCTCCAACACTGTCTCGGTGATTAAAACGTCCACCAACACCGTGGTGGCCACGCTCGGGGTGGGGAAAGCCCCCACCGAGGTCGCCCTCGCGCCGGACGGGCAACACGCCTACGTGACGAATGCTGGCTCCAGCAATGTCTCGGTGATCGCCACGGCCAGCAAAACGGTGGTGGCGACGGTCACGGTGAGGCTTAAGCCGAAGGGGGTAGCCGTCGCGCCGGACGGGCAACACGCCTATGTTGTGAACAGGGGCTCCAACAATGTCTCGGTGATCGCCACGGCCACCAACACTGTGGTGGCCACGGTCACGGTTGGGCTTAAGCCCATGGGAGTAGCCATCGGTCCGGATGGGACACGCGTCTATGTGACGAATAGCAGCGGCGGCACTGTCTCGGTGATTGCTACATCCAACAACACCGTGGTGGCCACGGTCCCGGTGGGGGCCGGCCCTGACGGGGTGGCCGTCGCCCCGGACGGGAAGCACGCCTATGTCGGGAATCTGGGCTCCGGCAGTGTTTCTGTGATCAAAACGGCCACTAACAAGGTGGCGGCCACGGTCGCGGTGGGAACTAGCCCATTTGGGGTCGGCATTGTGCCCTGATCCATGACGCGGCCTTGGAGGTGCTGAATGCGCCTATGGGGCCCAAGCAATACACCTTTGACGCGGCGGGGCGGCGCGCGAGCTTGACCGGGACCACCGACCCGGTGCAAGTTTCGCTGATCATCGGCGGAGGCAGCGGCACGACCCCAGTCACGGCCGGCACATTCCGAGTTGCTTTGGAGCAAGCTCCCCGGCGGGCGCCGGCGTGGCGCGGACCGGGGCGAACATGGCTCCATCGTGCCCGCGCACGATGGAATGTCAGCGACCGTCGCGGCGGTGGAAACCGCCCGGCCAGTGTCAGCAGCGCGATCGCAAGCCCGTTCGGCAACCACAGGCGGCCGCGCCGCTCTGGCGTGCGGGCGTGGATTAATCCCAGGCCCCTCTACCGAAGCGCGGATCCTTGGTCAGCCTGGCTGGCATATTCGCGCACGATGCGCGGCGAAAATTGGGCGCGAATTGGGACCGCAAGACTTTGCCGCCGCTCGGCGATGGCATGGCGCACCTGGTTCAACGCAAGACTCAAGGCACCCATCCGGTTGACGCTTAAGGCGTGGACCGCGTCCGGCGCCAGCGCCAGCGCCAAAAGCTCGTCGGCTTCCTCCTCGTAGCCGTCGAGAAGCCCGGCGTGCCTGGCACTTCGCACGGCCTTCGTGATTTCGAGTAACCGGCGCAGGATCCTGTCGGCGTCCGTGATCCTGTGCCGCGTGAGCCTTGCCGCGACCGCCGCCAGCCCGGTGCCGAGCACGCTGAGACACATCGCACCAATATAAAACGCATCGCTGAATTTGTCGAAAAAGCTTTCTTCTTCGTCGTCGAGGAAAGCGAGCGCGCCAGGATGCACGGGGAGAGCCGCGCCCTTGTCGGTGGCTGGCGCTTCGATGCGGTTCGCGATAGGAATCCGCGCGGCGATGGCAGGCCGCGCCGCCAGCAAGAGCCGGGTCAATGCGCCGACCACTCCATCGCCAAGGCTACTCCGCGCGACCAGTCTTGTGCTCACCCCGAGAGTATCGAAATCCACCGACGGTTTCGGCTGGGCGCCGCCAAACGCGCCACGCATCACCTCGACCCCTTCGAACGCCGGCGAGCGTTCCGCGATAGCCTTGGCCTCGGCGATGGGAAGGAAGACTGGCTGACCGTGACCGGCCGCGGCAACCGCGTTGACGGCTTCGGTTAAACCTTCCGAGCCGGGCACGCCGACGGCGAGAACCGCGTCGATCTCCTTGTTTTCGACCGCACGCGAAAGCTCCGCGAGGGTCAGGGATACCCGCCCAACCGAGGCCAATGGAACGTCGTATTGGGCAAGCGCCGTGTCCAGAAGAAGCTGATTGTCCGCTTTCCCTGCTGGCTCGCCTTGCAGAATGCCAACCTTATGCCCGCGCAGATCGTCGATCGCGCGCAGACCGCTCTCCGCCGGCGCGAACAACAGGGCCGCATCCCGGCGCATGATCAACACGGTCTGGCCGTTCGGCGGCATCGCGAGATCGCTGCGCACGACCGCGAGATCGGCGTGCCCTTCCTGGAGCGCGCGCGACGATTCCGCCAAACTTTCGACCGCGACCAGCTTGAGACGAATGCCGTCCCGGTCCTGGACGAAGTCACCCGCCGCCGCCGCCACGATTGCCTGATCGTCGCTGCCGCGCGGAACCGCGATGCGCAAGACGCTCGGGCGTTCATAATAGTAGATTGCCGCGGCGGCGGCGGTGATCGCTACCAAGCTTCCGATGATCGTTCCGAATATGAGACGGCGCATCCTATTCTCTCCGCCTGATTCAAAGGCACGGAAATGCTGAACAGATCTCGACGATGCAATGCCCGTGCTAACGAGCGAGCGCTCGTCGTTGGGTTTCGAGCTTGATCTGCGTTCGCGGCAAAGACAAGGCATCCGCGAAGGTTTCGCCAATAAGTATGACGCATGGGCCGGACGGTTCGGCGCGGGCCACCTTGGCTGCGAGATTTTCGATTGTCCCAAAAACATGGCGTTCGTCCGGCCAAGTCGCGCGCTCGACCAAGAGCGCCGGCGTCGATGGGTCCATGCCATTGGCAAGCAGGCGCCCGGTCACGAGCTCGAGAGTTTTCGCGCCCATGTAAACGACGGTCGATGCCCGAGGATCGCAGAGCGCTCGCCAATCGATGTCGCCGGGGAGCTTTCCGTCATGCGCATGCGCGGTGACGAATTGCAGCCTTCGGGCTTTCTCGCGCGCGGTCAGAGAAATTTGCAACCCGGCGGCGGCGCCGAGCGCGGCGGTGACGCCTGGAATAATCTCGATTGGAATGCGAGCCGCCCGCAACGCCGCGATTTCCTCGTTGGCGCGCCCAAAAATCATTGGATCGCCGCCTTTGAGACGAACCACGCGTTTTCCTTGCGAGGCCAGCGAGACCAATAGCGAAACGATGTGATCCTGCCGGCAGGAAGGCTTGTAGCCGCGCTTGCCAACGGGGATTTTTTCAGCCTCGCGCCGCGCCATATCGATGACGGCGGGGCTCACGAGATCGTCGTACAAAACAACATCGGCGGATTGGAGCGCACGCAAGGCCTTGAGGGTCAAGAGCTCGGGATCGCCGGGACCGGCCCCGACAAGCGCAACCGACCCGGCCGCCGGCGTTCCCGCCTCTGCCTCGGCGAGCAGCATGGCAAGATCGGCCTCGACGGGACGATGTCGCGCCGCCAGAGCCTTTCGGCTGAACAGCTCCCAAAAGCGGCGGCGTGTCCTCGAGGACGTATCGAGCAGCTTCAGCTTTTCGCGCCACGCCTTGGCTATTTGCGCCCAGAGCTTGATCTCGCGCGCCAGCAATGCTTCAAGCCTGCCGCGCAGGGCCTGCGCTAGAATGGGGGAGCCTCCGCCGGTCGAAATGCCGATGACAAGAGGGGAACGATCGACGATCGCGCCGAACTGAAAATCCGAAAATCCTGGTTTGTCGATGACGTTGACCGCTACACCCGCGGCGTGCGCGGCAGCCTGAAGCTCCGCCGCCTCGGCGGCGCTCTCCGCGTCGACGATGGCAAGCGCGGCGCCGCGAAGATCCTCTGGTTCGATCCGGCGCGAAACGAGGGCGACCGCCGGGCATCGCCTTGCCAAGGCAACGATACCAGAGCAAGGGTCCGGGCTAAAAACGTCGAGCCGCGCCCCCGCCGCCTGGCAAAGCTCGGCCTTCCAGAGGACGGCATTAGAGCCGCCCGCGAGTACCACGCGTTTGCCGGCAAGCGCAAAGAAAACCGGCAGACAGGCAAGCCCCCGCATGAGAGGGGCCCGATCCACCTCGTCTTCGCCGGGGGGTGAAAAAATCTCGTTCATCCGCGCGTTTTGTCCTATTGAGTGCCTTTGCCCGCTGTCCGTTTGCCCCTTCATTGGCCTAGCGATACTAGCGCCGCGGCCATTAGCCGATCGGGGCATTGTCATGAGGGTCTGACCCGAGAACGCGTTCCCGCTTCAAATGGCCTTCCCCGCGAGGATCAAACCGCTTGTTCGCGCATTGCAAGGAATATGCCGCGGCAGACTTTGAGCTAGATATATCATAAGGGCGTATTGTCAGCCAATTGGCGCCGCGGCAAGGTACGACCCCGATGCCTACGGTCCCGCCGCCAAGAGGAATTTCGTTTGGGCTTCGCTGTCGCAAATTTCAAACGCAAGCTTGCCTCGATTGCCTTGCTCGCCCTGCTCGCCTTGGCCCCGCGCGCGGCGGCGGCCGGCGGCGGCGTTTTCGTGCCGGACTTTTGGGACCCGCACCATCGCGCCGCCAAGCCCGATCTGACCGGCCTGCGGAGCCTGCGCTTCTTGACCGAGGACGATTACCCGCCGTTCCACTTCGCGCTGCCGGACGGAACGCTCTCCGGTTTCGACGTCGATCTGGCGCGCGCCATTTGCGAGGAACTGAAAATTACTTGCACCATTCAGGCGCGGCGTTTCGATACGTTGATCGACGCGCTAAATGACGATCAAGGCGACGCGCTGATAGCCGCGATCCGCATCGATCCGCAAACCCGCGCGACGCTCGATTTTTCCGGGCCATACTATACCACCCCGGCGCGTTTCGCGTCGCTGAAGGCCATGGCGGCCGAGCCGGCGACACCGGAAAGCTTGCGCGATAAAACCGTCGGCGTCCAGGCAAGGAGCGCGCATGAAGCCTATCTCGAAAGGTTTTTTCCAGACACGGTCCGCAAATCCTACGAATCACGAGAGCTACTGCGCGAGGCTCTCGTTAAAGGCGAGGTCGACACAATTTTCGGCGACGGAATATCGCTTAGCCTGTGGCTTGACAGCCAGGATGGGCGGCACTGTTGCAACTTTCGCGGCGGTCCCTTCATGGACGCGAGGTTTTTTGGCGAAGGCGTTGGGATCGCGGTGAAGAAAGGCAATACGCAATTGCGTCAGGTGCTCGATTACGCGCTCGCGGCGCTTGCCGCGCGGGGAACTTATACCAACCTCTATCTGAAATATTTCCCGCTCGGATTTTATTGAAGGCCGGAACCGGATTCCGGTTCGCGGGCAGGCCTCTAAAGATAGGCCTCGAGCTCGCGCGCGGCCTGCCCCGGCGGCCTTTGCAGATTGAACGCGCTCACGAATTTGCCGCGCTTGTCCATGAGATAGACGACCCCGGTGTGGTCCACCGTGTAGTCGCCGGATTTTTCGCCAGGCACCTTTTTCGCGTAGACGCGAAAAGACTTGGCGATGGCCTCGGTCCTCGAAGGGTCGCCGGTCAGCCCGATGATGCGGGAATCGAAGTTTTCAAGATAGGCCTTCAAGACATCCGGCGTGTCGCGCTCGGGATCGACGGTGACGAACAGCGCGGCGACCTTTTTGTCCGGCCCCAGTTCCTTGAATACCGCCGAAATATCGAAC
>JBOHJT010000193.1:0-6499 GCA_050728715.1 Methylocella sp. | reverse complement strand
AGAGCCGCCAGCCTTTCCCGGACCGCCTCGGCCAAGTCCTTTGGCGTACCGGCAGTGCGCGCGCTGAGCGTCACCACGCTGCCCGCAAGCGCGAACAGGTTTTTCACGCGGTGATTCATCTCCCTGAGGAGAAGACGTTGTTGCTCCTGAGCCCGTCTGCGCTCGGTGATGTCGATGAACGTGGTGACCGCGCCGCAGAGCTCGCCATCGCGGACGAGGGGGTAAGACCAATATTCGACCGGGAAGCTGCTCCCATCGAGGCGGAAGAAGAGCTCGTTATCGACGTGCGCGGCCCGTCCAGTCCGGGCGGTCCGGTAAATGTGGCACTCCTGCTTCGGGTAGTGCGAACCGTCCGCATGGGAGTGATGGATGACGTCGTGCAGCTTCTTGCCGACCACGTCCTCGGCGCGCTCGAACCCGAGCATGCGCAGGAAGGCGGCGTTGCAGGTGGTGGTGATGCCATCACGATCGACGCCATAGAAACCGTCCGCGGCCGAATCGAGCACCAGGCGGAGATAGGCGTCGCCCTCACGGAGGGTCTGCTCCTGCTGCCGTAGCGTCTCCTCCATCTCCTTCTGCTCGTGGATCTCCGTGTTCGAGCCGATCCACATCGAGATGGCCCCGGACGCATCCCGCATGGCGCGGGCGCGGCTGAGATGCCATCGATAGACGCCGTCGGCGCGCCGGAAGCGGTGCGTGAATTCAAAGGGCTCGCCCGTCTCGATCGAGTGCCGCCAGACCCGAATATTTTCTTCGACATCGTCCGGATGGATGAATTGCGTCCAGCCCCAATCGCGGATTTGATCGAACGTCAGCCCGGTGAACGCCGTCCATTGCTGGTTGAAATAATCGACATCTCCCTTGGCGGTGGCAGTGAACATCTTCTGCGGCATCGTCTCTGCCATAAACAGGAAACGCTGGGCCGCTTGCCGCGCCGCCGCTTCGACCTGTATGCGTTCCGTGATGTCGATACAGGCGCCAAACACTTGTGTGGGGTTATCCTTGGCATCGCGCCCCATCTTGGCGCGGTCGAGGAGCCAATGAATGCTCCCGTCCGGGTGGATGACCCGATATTCCATTTCGAAGTCCACCCCTTCCCGGCAGGTGCGCTCGACGGCAGGAGCGACCGCGGGCAGGTCGTCCGGATGGACACGGACAAGGAAATCCTCAACGCCGCCGACTGGTTCAACGGATGCAATCCCAAACAGACGCTTCAGATTCTCGTCAAACTCCAGGAATTCATTCTTGGATGGATCAAATCGGAACATTCCCGTCTCTGACGCGGCCAGAGCCGTCTGCAGCACCTGCCGCCTTTGGCGTGCGGCTTCCTCGCTCTTGCGCGCCGCCAAACGTAATTCCAGCTGATCCATGACGACGGATGCAAGATCGTTGAGATGAGCGATCTCCTCCGTGCTGACCTCTCGCGGAACCTTGTCGATCACGCAGAGAGTCCCGAGATTGAATCCGTCGCTTGTCCGCAGCGGCACTCCAGCATAAAACCGCAGACCAAATTCACCTGCGACGAGTGGATTCGCGAGCGCGTGAACATCGCACGTTGCGTCTGGCAAGACGTGGACCTCGTCGCGTAAGATTGTGGAAGCGCATAGGCCCGGATCGCGCCCGGTCTCGGTCGCGCTCAGCCCATGGTGCGATTTGAACCAAATGCGGTCGTGATTGACGATACTGATAATGGAAATCGGCACGTCAAATAGGCGCGCGGCAATGGCCGTGATCCGGTCACAAGCGCCATCCGGCGGCGTGTCGAGAATATCGTACCGCCTGACCGCGGCAAGCCGCTCTGACTCGTTCGCCGGAATGAGGTTTTCGGGCGGTGCCCCCGTAGCGTTCTCTTGCGAAAGTGGCTGTGCCATTGCCCCTCTCCCTCAGCGTAGCAATTTCTCACATTGCGGCTCGTTCTTATCGCGCGGAACTCAGCGGTGCCGATGCCAAATTCATTGGCAAGGACGAAGCTATCGGACCTCGACGATGATGATCTTATCCGAACACCCTGTCAACGTGGAGCTATTGCTTTTCCCTTGGCGCCTCAACTTTTTGTGAAGGTTTAGTTCGAGGAATGCCCGCCGGGATACTCATGTGCGGTGACCCTCGAAGAGGTATTGCCGCCCCTGCCGAAGCTGCGTTTCACTTCGCCCCGGTAACGAGGAACCAAGACCAAGGGGCGGCGTTTGCGTGGCGACCCCAAAGTGGTGTCGTAACAGAAAAGGAGTCGCTTATGTTAAAGACGCTCGCTTTATCCGCCTCGGCCCTAGCTTTCGCTGGCGGCCTTGCACTAGCGGAGTCCCCGATGTACAGCCCGCCGTCCACCCCGATGACCAATCCGCCCTACACGGGGTACACGGGGCGGTCTGCCGTGACCAGTCCTTCGCCTTCGATGGGCCGTTTGCTCGCCTCCGACATTTATAAGGCGAATGTTTATGATCCCTCCGAAAACAAGATTGGCGATGTCAGTGATCTTATCATCGATAGCAACGGCAACGTCACGGGCGCGATCATCGGCGTCGGCGGATTCATTGGCGTTGGCCAGAAGGACGTCATGATTCCCTTCAAGGATCTGAAGATCTCGACGCGCGAGGGCAAGGATTGGATCACTCTCAACCGCACCAAGGACGAACTGAAAATGCTCCCGGCCTTTGACAAAAACGCCGAAGTAAACAAGATGTGAGAAAAGGGCATTTCATTGCCTCCCCGCCGGCGCGGCCTTCGTGCCGGCGGGGAGTACGTTTATGCCCGTCGCGGCTCGGATCCGGCGCGGCTAGGAACGATCCACAACCGCTAGTCTAGCAGCCACGGATGAGCTGCCGCTGACGCATGAACTGGCGGCGGACATGCGTGGCGGCAATGCCCTGTCCGGCGGCCTTGACCGCCCTCGCCCGCAAACCTTCATGACAAGGGCATCATCCGCGCCGCGGCGCGGCCGGCCGGCCCTCTCGATCGTGCCCCGCCAAATTGACCGGCTGGCCAGTCATCGCGACGGAATCATGATACTCACCAGAGCATCCACAGGCGTGATCACGGCGTTAGTGTTACCGCGCCGTCCACGAGCGGCGCCATGAATTCCGGCCGTATCTAGCGGCCTCGGCAAATCTTGGGTAAAATAGATTCAGTTTCCACCTTTCCACCGTTGACCGAGCGGGAGCAGGGCAATGCCGCGTGCAAGAAAATCTCCGGAAGAAAAACCGCTCTCAGCGCCTTCCCAAAGAAATGGGCAAGCCGGACCTAACACCGGCGCCAGGGCATTGCTCGACGCGCTTCAGGCCGTGAGCAACGGCGATTTTACCGTAAGACTTCCACGCCGGGTGGGCCTGGCGGGTAAAATCGCCGATGCGTTTAATACCATTATCGCCGCCAATCAACAAATCGCGCGGCAACTTCAGCAGGTAGGGCAAATCGTGGGCCGCGAGGGAAAAACAAAACAACGCGCGCGGTTTAATCTCTCCGGCGGCTCCTGGGGCGAAATGGAAAGTTCCCTCAACACTTTAATTGACGATTTGCTGTGGCCAACGACCGCCATCACCGCCACGATTGCGGCGGTCGCCAAGGGCGATCTGCTGCAACCGATTCAGCTTGAAGTCGACGGCCGGCCGCTCAAGGGCGAGTTTTTGCGATCGGCGACCATCGTAAACAAAATGATCAAACAGCTGAGGACGTTCACTTCGGAAGTTACGCGGGTCGCCCGCGAAGTGGGAACCGAGGGGAAGCTCGGGGGCCAGGCACAAGTCATCGAAGTGACGGGAGTTTGGCAAGCACTGACTGAAAGCGTTAACACCTTGGCGAGCAACCTCACCGCACAGGTAGGGAACATCGCCGATGTGACGATCGCCGTCGCCAGCGGTGATTTGTCCAAAAAGATCACCGTCGATGTTCGCGGCGAAATATTGCAGCTCAAGGAAGCCATTAACACGATGGTCGATCAGCTCCGGTCGTTCGCATCCGAGGTGACGCGCGTCGCGCGCGAAGTGGGAACGGAGGGAAAACTCGGCGGACAAGCGCTTGTTCCGGGGGTCGCGGGAACGTGGAAGGACCTGACCGACTCGGTGAACGCCATGTGCGGCAATCTGACGGCTCAGGTCCGCAATATCGCGCAGGTCACGACGGCGGTGGCGCGGGGCGACCTCTCGCGCAAGATCACCGTCGACGTCAGCGGCGAAATTTTGGAGCTCAAGGACACCATCAATACCATGGTGGATCAGCTGAATGCGTTCGCCTCCGAAGTCACCCGCGTCGCGCGCGAAGTCGGCACGGAGGGCCGGCTCGGCGGACAGGCGCAGGTGCCTGGCGTCGCCGGCACGTGGAAGGATCTGACAGATAATGTGAACTCGATGGCGAGCAACCTGACCGCACAAGTCCGCAATATAGCCGAGGTCGCGACCGCGATCGCGGGCGGCAATTTGTCGCAAAAGATCACGGTCAATGTCAGCGGAGAAATCCTCCAGCTGAAAGAGACGATCAACACCATGGTCGATCAGCTGAATGCCTTCGCTGGAGAAGTGACGCGCGTTGCGCGTGAAGTTGGCACGGACGGAAGATTGGGTGGTCAAGCCAACGTTCTCGGTGTCGCGGGAACGTGGAAGGATCTGACCGAAAGCGTGAATTCCATGGCCAGTAATTTGACGGCTCAGGTTCGCAATATCGCGGAAGTCTCGACCGCGATCGCGCAAGGCGACCTCTCCAAAAAGATCACTGTAAATGTGAGTGGCGAAATCCTTCAGCTCAAAGATACCGTCAACACGATGGTTGACCAACTTAACGCTTTTGCCGGTGAGGTTACCCGGGTCGCGCGTGAGGTTGGCACGGAAGGCATACTGGGCGGACAAGCTCAGGTCAAAGGCGTTGCAGGCACCTGGAAACACCTAACCGATAGCGTGAATTCGATGGCGAGCAATTTGACGGGCCAGGTGCGCAATATCGCCGAGGTCGCGACCGCTGTCGCGCAAGGGGACTTGTCGAAGAAAATTACCGTGAACGTCAGTGGCGAGATCTTGCAGCTTAAGGAAACCATCAACACCATGGTTGATCAGCTCAATGCCTTCGCCGGCGAAGTGACGCGAGTCGCACGCGAGGTCGGAACAGAAGGCCGGCTTGGCGGGCAGGCGCAGGTGTTGGGAGTGGCGGGAACCTGGAAGGACCTGACCGACAGCGTCAACTCGATGGCGGGCAATTTGACCGGTCAAGTTCGCAATATCGCCGAGGTCGCGACGGCAATCGCAAATGGCGACCTGTCGCGAAAAATTACCGTGGACGTACGGGGAGAAATCCTTCAGCTGAAGGAAACGTTGAATACGATGGTGGATCAGCTCAACCGGTTTGCCGGCGAGGTGACGCGCGTGGCGCGCGAAGTCGGGACCGAAGGCCGTCTCGGCGGACAGGCGCAAGTGCCTGGCGTCGCTGGAACCTGGAAAGATCTGACCGACAGCGTCAACTTCATGGCGGGCAATTTGACCGCTCAGGTCCGCAACATCGCGGAAGTTACGACGGCTGTGGCGCGCGGCGATCTTTCGAGAAAAATCGCCGTTGATGTTAAAGGCGAGATTCTGGAACTCAAGAACACCATCAACACGATGGTGGATCAGCTTAATGCTTTCGCCTCCGAGGTGACGCGCGTCGCGCGCGAGGTTGGCACGGAAGGTAAACTCGGGGGTCAGGCAGCTGTGCCGGGCGTTGCCGGCACGTGGAAGGATCTGACGGACAACGTCAACTTCATGGCTAGTAACCTTACCGGCCAAGTTCGCAATATTGCCGACGTCGCCACCGCGATCGCGGGCGGTGATCTTTCAAAAAAAATTACCGTCGACGTCCGTGGAGAAATACTCCTCCTTAAAGAGACGCTAAACACGATGGTCGAGCAGCTTCGCTCATTCGCAGCCGAGGTGACCCGCGTCGCGCGCGAGGTTGCGACCGAAGGGCGCTTGGGCGGCCGAGCGGTCGTGCCCGGCGTCGCCGGCACCTGGAAAGACCTTACCGACAACGTCAATCTCCTCGCCGCCAATTTGACGACCCAGGTTCGCAACATAGCGGAGGTCACGACGGCGGTCGCCCGGGGCGACCTTTCCAGAAAAATCACCGTCGATGTCAAGGGCGAGATTTTAGAGCTGAAAGATACGATCAACACCATGGTCGATCAGCTGAACGCCTTCGCCTCCGAGGTGACGCGCGTCGCGCGTGAGGTTGGCACGGAAGGTAAGCTCGGGGGCCAGGCAGCGGTGCCGGGCGTCGCAGGCACGTGGAAGGACTTGACCGATACGGTGAATGTCATGGCGGCAAATCTCACCGAGCAGGTGCGCGGAATCGTCAAGGTCGTGACGGCCGTAGCCAATGGAGATCTCAAGCAGAATCTGACCGTCAAATCCAAGGGCGAGGTGGCGGCCCTCGCCGATACGATCAATGGCATGACGGAGACGCTCGCGACATTCGCGGACCAGGTCACAACCGTCGCGCGGGAAGTCGGCGTCGAGGGACGACTTGGAGGGCAAGCCAACGT
>JBOHJT010000192.1:0-6516 GCA_050728715.1 Methylocella sp. | reverse complement strand
GGGTATCCGTTCAGGCCACAAGGAAAAGAAAGGGGCGGTCAAACTCTAACTCGGCCCATCATGGCTGAAACGGGCGGAAACGTCATAAGACAAGCATGATCATTGGCAAGAAGAAACCGATTTCGCCATAAGAGTATGCGATAAAGCGAACGTTAAATCATATGTGCGGGACCGGGGCTCGCCAATGAGGAGGATGGACACGCTCCTCGCGGCGATGACGCTTGAGGAAAAGATCGGCCAGCTCAGTATGGCGGCGGCGGGCCAAGCTGTCACGGGGCCGGTCCTGGCCAGCGGCGTGACCAACGGCATTCGCGCCGGGCGTAGACCCTTGGGTTGGCGCGCAATTCGCGAAACCCAAAATGCGCGGTTTTCAGGGGGCTGGCTTGCCCGAGGGGTTGGCTGGCGCCAGCGCAGTCGCCGCCACGGCCAAGCATTTCTGCGCTTATGGCGCGCCTTGGCGGGACGCGACCATGCTTCGGCGGATATTTCCGAACGGCTTTTGCACAAGGTCTATTTGCCTCCCTTCGCGGCGGCGGTGGCCGCGGGCTGCGCCGCGATCATGCCGGCTTTCAACGATGTGGCCGGAATCCCGATGACTGTGCATATTCGGTTGCCGCGCGACTGGCCGCGCTAGGACACCGGCTTCGAAGACGTGATCGTCAGCGACTACAATGCGATCGCGGAACTTTTGCGCCACGGCGTTGCAGGGGACCTCGGCGAGCCGGCCGCGGCGGCGCTCCGGGCCGGCGTCGATATCGACATGATGAGTGATGCCTGCAGCCAGGGTTTGCCCGAGGCACTCGCGCGGGGCCTCGTTTCGATTGTACATATCGATGCCACGTCCGCCGCGTGCTCAAGCTCAAGGAGCATCTCGGCCTTTTCGACGATCCCTACCGGCGCGGTTCGGCGGGGTCCGCCGCTTCGGGCGCCGCCTAGGCCAGGATTGAGCTTGCGCGGCGCGCGATCGTCGTCCTCGCCAACGACCATGTATTGCCGCTTTCTCCAACCCTGCGGCGCATCGGCCTCGTCGGTCCTCTTGCCGATGCCCGCGCGGACATGCGCGGGCCGTGGCAGGCCGCCGGGTGCGCGGCCAATTCTGTCACGATCCGCGAAGGCCTCGCCGCGGCGCTGCCCGACGCCGGGATCGTCTTTGCGATTGGGGTGGCGATCGCCGGCGCGGACATGTCCGGCGTCGCCGCCGCGCGGGAGATCTGCCGCAATACCGACCTCGTTCTTTTGTGCCTCGGCGAAGCCGCCAACATGACCGGCGAAGCGGCGAGCCGGGCGAACCCCGGTCTGCCCGGCCTCCAGAGCGCGCTTGCCGAAGCCATATTCGATCTCGTTAAACCGGTCGTCGCGCTGATTTCTTCGGGGCGGCCGCTGATGAGCGCGGCGATCGTCGAGAAGGCCCGGGCCGTCGTCGCCACGTGGTTCCTTGGCGCGGAGGCCGCAAACGCCATCGCCGACGTGCTGACCGGGAGATTTAATCCGGCCGCGCGGCTTCCCGTCACATGGCCGCGCGATGCCGGCCAGATACCCATTTTCTTCGCCGCGCGCCCTTTCGGCCGACCGGCCAATCCCGACGATCATAATACCAGCAAATATCTCGATATGCCGGTCGAGCCGCTGTTCTTCTTCGGGCACGGCCTGAGTTATAGCCGCTTCGCCTTGACCAATTTGCGGGCGAGCAAGGCCGCTTTGAATCGCGGCGACGAATTGACAATCGAGGTGGACGTTCGCAACGAAGGCCCCGCCGCCGGGGAAGAAGCGGTCTTTCTTTTCGCTCGGGACGTTTTGGCGAGCGTGGCGCGGCCGCTGCTCGAGTTCAAAGGTGTTGCCAAGATCGCGCTCGCTCCAGGCGAAGGCGGAACCGTTTGCTTCAAGCTCGCCGCCGCGGCGCTCGCTTTTCCGGGGAGCGATCTAAAGCCGCTTTTCGAGCCGGGCGAATTCCGGCTCCTTGCCATGCAAAGCGCCGATCCGCGAAGATTGCTAATGATCAAAGTGCGCGCGCTCGCGGGCTAACTGCCGCCCGGAGGCGGCGGGGAGCGCATGCTAGGCTGCATGTCAAGGCCGCTACGGCTCGCACAATATCAAGCGGATCGATCATGCCGGAGCACCTTTAGCCTGGTTTTTTTATGGTGAAAGTAAGCTGTGCTTCGACCACATGGCCATCAACGGACAAAATATGATATCCGATGACCGCTGGCCCAGCCGCCAAATCATACGGAAGCGTGACAATAAGAAGACGCGGATCGGAACTGTCGCCAGGGCTGGTCAAGGGGATCTGCGGTCCGTGCGCCGGCACGATCCAGATCTTGGCCACCACGCCCGCAGCTCCGTTGACGCCCCGCGCTCCCGATAGCGCAGCCGGGACTGCTTGGGTGACCGCGGGAATAGGCCTCGTTGAGATCGCGATATACGTGAGCGCGCACCAATCCTGAACTCACCGCCGCTGCTTGGAACCGACCCCGCATGGCTCGCTTGCTCATGGCGTTCTCCAGTCATCTGGGATTCCCCGGAGGAACCCCGACCTGACCCCAATTGCAGTCCTATTCTGAAATGGATGGAAGTCCAGATTCGTGGTACGAGCTAGGGTTCGGCGTGGGGGCAGTCATGAAACGGCGGAGTTCATCTAACCTGTTATCAGTTGAAAACATTAGGCTGACGGCTCTTCGACAGTTTCGAGGACGAACACATCATGGCCCCAAGCCGTGGAAATAGGCCAGTCCAAGATCCATAACGGCAATGTTGTTGGCGATCGTCGGGTCGCCGGGCGCAAGCAGCATGGCCCATTCCAAAAGCCGTCTTGCCATGCGGATGTCGCCTCTTAGGAGGTAGGAATAGCCCCGGTTGTTGAGGATAATATAGTTTTCGCCTTCGAGCCGAATGGCGTGCCGGTAGGCGAGATCCGCCAAGTCGAAACGTCCCAGCCGGTCGTAAGAGGCCGCAAGACCGATCCAGGCTGACCCGTTCTGGTGAGTCGCTTCGACGGCTCGGCGGTAATGCTGCTCCGCCAGCCCATAATTTCCGCGCACGAGATCGGCCCAGCCGAGCCGGGTGTCCTCATCGCCCGGATAGAAGCGGGGGTCATTTCCAGGCTCTATGTAGGCTAAGGGTACTTCCTGCGCCTTCGCGTTGAAGTCTAGGCAACCGGTCAGCAGCCCGGCGAGCGCGGCAAGCGGACCGACGCGGCTTAATTTCGATCTGATTTGCAAATTATTCTCCTACGACTTTGAGGTATCGCCGAATTTTGGTGACGGCGTTTGGATCGGGCGGCAGTTCTAGCTTGAGGCGGGCTTGCCTCGATTCGATCATTGAATTTCGCATTGGCGACGAGTATTCGCAACGGGTTTTGCCCGGCGAGACGTCGCCACGTTTTCTGCGCGCCCTCAAGAGCCTCGTATTGCGGCGCATGCATCATTGGCTCGTCAGCGGCTACTTGCGCAAAGGCCTGTGAAGCCAAGGCAGCCGCGGCGACAGTTCCCGGCGGCGGCGATGAATTCACGACGGTCCAAGAGCGTTCCCCGTTCAAGTTCGAGCCTCGCTGGCGCCCCCAAACAGTCCGGAGTTTTGGCGCCTAGGCAGCCGCCAACGATATAGAACGGCTGCGTGCGGTATTTTACGACAACTGGAACAGTTCATTTTCGCTTAAGCTAAAAATATATTCTCTATAAGTAACATAAAGAGATGCTCGCCGCGGGAGCTCGGCCAGATTGCACCGCGCTTGGAGCGACTCAGCTTTTATAATCAATGTCTTGCAAGTTACTAATCGAGGCGCCCTGGCGAACCCGGCGGGTGAATTGAATGGCGAGGTTGTCGTGCGTGATTTCAACCGCCGGCGCATGGTTCAGTTTCGCGGACCGGTGATCACCTCGAAATCCGGTTTGCTCGCCCAACCGCGAACTCGACGGCGCGCTCGCCGCGCGCACGGCCCAATACGGCCGTCATCCGCTTGCCAAGAATTTTCGGCAGTCAGTATTTGCCCGTCTCGCGGTAAGCGGACGTGAACGGCGCCGCGCGGATGCGGCATGATGCCGCGATGCGCCGGACGCGTGGTTTTCATACGCTTGGAGCGAGAAATTCTTGAGCTTAACTTCATGATTTCAGAATATTTTTTGCGTATTTTCTATAGGCAGGGGACGGGCGTTTGCTATTTTCCTTGCGCATGTGTCGCAATTACACCATATCGTCAACGATGCCATTCGGCGCTTGGGCCGTCCAGCCCCGAAGAAAATCAATACCGACGGCTAATCAACGGATAAAGGAGTGAAAGTATGGGTGAGCTTCTTGACATTGCGAGTTGGGTTGGGACGCCTCTTGGCGGCATTGTGGCGGTTGCCTTTCTGGCTGCAATGTTTTTTTATGGGCGGTGGGTCCTCTCGGATAATAAGCCTAAAACGAAGTAGGGTAATCTTTTCCACGCCTCATGGGTCCTATCCACCAGACGTTAATGGGCGGCGCAGTAGCGGCGCCCTTTTGTCGATTTCACTCACCTTGTTAATAAAGAGATTAGTCAGCAACGCGGATCCATGCTTGACAACGATCTGGCGAGATCGCGCTAATTATTTTTGATGTCCGAAAAGACGATTTGCGGCCATTTGTCCTGCTCGTATTTGAGGTCGAAGGCCGAGGCGGCCAAGAAGACCGGCGCGCCGTCGAGATCGCGCGCCAGGGATGCAGCGTGCGCGCGAATAAATTTGTCGCGTTCGGCCGGATCTTTCGCCCCGATCCACCGTGCAAATTCGAACCGGCTTGTCTCGAAAGTCACGCGCAATCTATATTCAGCTTGAAGCCGCTCGGCTAGGACATCGAGCTGCAAGGCGCCGACGACCCCAGCGATCGCGCCCGATCCGTCGTTCGGCAAGAACAACTGGACAACGCCTTCCTCGACCATTTGGCCCAAAGCCTCGCGCAGCTTCTTCGCCTTAATGGCATCGCCGGTCTTGACCCGGCGAAGGATCTCGGGAGCGAAGCTCGGGATCCCGCGAAAGACGAGATCCTCGCCTTCCGTCAAGGTGTCGCCGATGCGCAGAGTGCCGTGGTTTGGAATACCGACAACATCGCCCGCATAGGCTTCGTTTGCCAGTTGCCGGTTCTGCGCGAAGAAGAATTGCGGCGCGTTGAGCGCGATATTTTTGCCCGTGCGGACGAGCTTGGCCTTCATGCCTCGCGTCAATTTGCCCGAACAAACGCGCAGAAAAGCGATCCGGTCGCGATGATTTGGGTCCATGTTCGCCTGGATCTTGAACACGAAGCCGGTCATTTTTTCCTCACGGGCATCGACGGTTCGCGAAGCTGCCTGAAGCCCGTGCGGCGGCGGCGCGAAATCCGTCAGCGCGTCGATCAAGTCGCGGACCCCAAAATTACGCAAGGCGCTGCCGAACAAGACGGGCGTCAAATGGCCTTGCAGAAACGGCTTGTGAGCGAAACTCTTCAGACCTTCCCGCGCGAGCTCGATTTCGTCGCGGGCCTTGGCGAAATCCGCTTCGTTCAAGAGGCCGGCAATGAATGGGGCATCCGGTCCGGAAACGGGCACGGACGCGCCGTCGCGGTCGAGCCGGCGCACGAGATTGCGCCGCAAGTCGAACGTGCCGGTGAAGGCGCGGCCTCGGCCCAGCGGCCAGGTGATAGGAGCGGCATCGAGCGCAAGCGACTTTTCGATTTCGTCGAGGAGATCGTAAGGATCCCGCGTTTCGCGGTCGAGCTTGTTGATGAACGTCAGGATTGGAATATCGCGCAGGCGGCATACCTCGAACAATTTGCGGGTGCGCGCCTCGATGCCTTTCGCGGCGTCGATCACCATGATCGCGGAATCGACGGCGGTGAGCGTGCGATAGGTATCTTCCGAGAAATCCTCGTGGCCCGGCGTATCGAGGAGATTAAAGACGCAACCGCCATATTCGAAGGTCATGACCGAGGTGACAACCGAGATCCCGCGCTCGCGTTCGATCCCCATCCAATCCGAGCGGGTTTGGCGCCGGTTCGCCTTGGCGCGAACCTCGCCCGCAAGCTGAATCGCGCCGCCGAAAAGCAGGAGCTTTTCGGTGAGTGTCGTCTTGCCCGCGTCGGGGTGGGAAATAATCGCAAAGGTCCGCCGCGAGGCGACCGGATCTTGAAGGTTCATGCGACGGGTTCGTTGCAAGGAGTGGCCTTGATGTCAATTGCCGGGATGTCAATTGCAATGGCGCAGGCTCGCCACGCTCGCACGGGAACCCGGTTTGATGAGCGCGGATCGCCTTGCGCACCGTGGCGCGCGATAGCAAAAGGGTCCGCGCGATCTTCTTGACCGGCCATTGCCGTTCGAAATAAGCCCGCCGGCTGTGGCCAAGCATGTCGACGCGAAGCATCCCCCGATATCCCTTCCAAAGCTTAAAGAGAGAGACACTGATAGCGGGTAAGAGGGGGCCGCAATTGGATGCGAAAATCGCCCCTCTGGCGGTCATTATTGCGCGCGCATTTACGGCATGAGCCGCAAAACAGGCTGAAAATCCACTTTCAGCCCAAAGCATCTGCCTC
>JBOHJT010000191.1:0-6530 GCA_050728715.1 Methylocella sp. | reverse complement strand
TGCGCTCTTGCGCGTACTCCGCGAACATCTGGCCATCAAACGTGCCAGTGCCGAGCACGTACCAAACGGTGTCACCGAAGACCGGATCGGGCATACCAACGACATCGAAGTGAACGTCTGGTCCATAGAGCTGGGCAAGCTCGCTCGCGTAGATTTCCGCATCCCGTCGGGTGAGATACTCAGCGATCATGATGCTTCCTCCCTTTGCTACAGAGGAGACTTGCCGGCTTACTCCTGTTGCCGGCACTCCCGAATGGACGGTCCACCGCCTAATTCCGAAGACCAATGAACCGTGATGCCGAAGGATGGAGAAGCAACGCCCCAAAATGAAATACAGAATGGCTTTTGAGTTGATAGCGGCTTGCTATGGCTATCCGGAATTGGCCGCACTTTGGGAGGACTGACCTTGGTGCGCGGCCTGGCGCATTCCGCCGACGCTTATTTAGCTCCGCCGGTTGCACTCTTAATTGAACTCTCGGCCGCGAGGGGAAACGCTTCGTGCCCCCTCCCAATCACGCCGCTTCGCCTTGCGCCAATAAATGCGTGCCGATCTGGGCCGGCCAGTCACTAGACCGGAGGAGTTTTATGAATGTGCTAGCCGCCGCCGAGCGTTGCCGCCCGGAGACGGCATATAGGCAAACGGTGCGGCTGAGGTCGAGCCCACTGACCGGCACGCATGCAAGGCGGCTCGACCGCACCGCGCTTTCCGGCATGACACCGACGCCCAAATTGGCCTCGAGTAGAATTAGATAATCTTGTTCGGAGTCCAATTTATGCGAGACCTTTGGGTGCACTTGCTGGGAGTTCAAAAAATTGGTGAACTCCTCGGTCATATCGCAATGGCTTTTGACGATCAGGCGCTCGTTTGCGAAGTCCTTGGGTTCGATTGCATCGCGTCCGGCAAATCGATGCGTCTTGCTGACGACGACGTGAACGCGATGGGTAAAGAGCGGCCAGGACTCCAATCGATCCCAGAGTTCGCTCAATGGCCCCGCAAGGGCAATGTCGGCTTCGCCTTTTTTCAGGATTCCGGCAATGTCGTCGTGGGCGCCGCGCAAAATGCTCAGCTCGAGACCATCAAAGGCCCGGCTCAGCTCGGTGAGATGCGAGATAATCAGCGACAGGCTGAAAGAGCGCGAAATCGCAAGCGACAAAGGTGTGACTGCACCTTTCTTTAGCGAGGAAGCGAGAGTTTTGGCAGCAACGGCGCTGGCATAGCACTGCTGCAAAAAAGGCGTCATGCGCCGGCCAAATTCGGTGAGGTGGGAGAGGTTTCGTTCGCGCCGGAAGAGCTCATGGCCGAACTCCTCCTCCAATTGTTTGATGGCACGGGTGAGCGAGGGCTGCGCAACGTTGCACTCCTCGGCGGCGCGCGTGAAATTGAGCAGGCGCGCCGCCGCGAGGAAGTACCGGACTTGGTGCATTTCCATTGGTGCCCCAGTCTTTCTGCAAAGCGTGCAGCCTGTCGGGCGCGCCGCTATTTCCTCGCGCCATAGCCTTTCGCAATCGAACTATAGCACAAACGCTATTTCAACTGCGGGCCTCGCGCCTCGAGGCTTGTCGTCAGGCGTCAACCCGCTCGCATCATGTTTTGCGCCGCGCCAGTGCCCAGACCGCGGACGCGCCGGCGCTGCGGAGTCGGCGTCATTAGGAGTTCCTCCATGAATACCATGAATACAAAAGCATACACGAGACGGACGGTGTGGCCCGCCGCGAACTCACAGACAATGCCGTGATCGTCACTGGATCGATCAGCGGTATCGGGCTCGCGCAAGCTCCGTGGTGAGCCGCCTTTACTATTCAAACTTGCAAGAAGGTGATATTCTTCGATACCAATCTAGTCGCCGGAAGATTCGTGCGCGGCGCCGCCCGCTCGGAGACATTGCATGAAAGAGCTGACGCTTACCCAGGTTTTCGAAGAGGCGTTCGAGCGCGCGCGTGACATTGACGCGCCCATCAGCGTGCGTCTCGAATCCGTCGCGGACTCCATTCGCATCGCAAGCCCGGCCTTTGCCGAAGTACATGACCGGGTTGCTGCGCGGCTCAATCTCAATGGCTCCGGCGGCACAGCTCCGGCTGTCGGTAATCCGATGCCACCGTTCATGCTGCCCGACGATCAAGGGCATCTCGTCACACTCGAACAACTCCTCGCCAAGGGGCCCTTGGCGCTATCCTTCCAACCCGGGCACTGGTGCCCATATTGCCGGATCAGTACAAATGCTCTGGCCCAAGCGCAACGCGAGGTCGAGCCCATCGGCGGTCAGATTGTCGCTATCACACCCGACTTGCAACACTTCGCAACCGCGCTGAAATCGAATGCGGCGGCAAAGCCGTTTCCGATCCTGACCGATGTTGACAATGGCTATGCACTTTCCCTTAATGTTGCGACTTTCGTCGGCTTGGAGATGCAGCAGTTTTTGAAGCGCGGCGGTTGGGATATAGCGCCCTATCAGGGCAACGACGCTTGGATAGTGCCGATTCCCGCGACCTTTGTCGTTGGCCCCGATTCCATCGTCAGGGCCCGGTATGTTGACCCCGATTACAGAAAGCGCATGACGATCGACGTCCTCGTCGATGCTCTCAGAGCGTGTTAGGGGCGAGCCCTATCCCAGCGGCCGTGCTATCGGCCAAGTTCAAAAACGCATTGACACAACCGACGCAGTGCGGTGTTTCCTAAATCGTTGGCCTAGTTATAAGTGAGCCGTTTGTGTAGCCCGGATTTAGCGGGAAGGTCGCTACGCGCTGCCAGAGATTGCGCACTCACGGAGCCTAAAATCACCGGACTCGGCCCCGTTCCATAGGCGTCGTAGTAAAGCGCGCCGATGGCTGATCCGCTCTGGACCTTCAATTGTCCGCGCCAGACGCCGCCCCGCTTGAAGCGCTTGAGGTGTTGGGCCAAGCGCCGCGCTGTTCACCCGGTTCAGCGACCGCCACGCAGAATCAGGAGTGTGGCCGTCCGCGAGCCCGGCCGAGATGCCGGCGAGCCGGCCGCGCCCGCCGGCAAGAGCGCACCCGCATCGCGCCGGTCTTGTTTTGCGGCCGTGTTAAGCGCCGCCTTTACATGCCTTGCGTCGATGCCCACCGCGAGTCATCGGCGGTGAGTTGGCGCCGGTGGCTTGCGGTGGGCTCGACGTTGAGTTGGCGCCGCAACCACGCGCACGGCCCGGTCTCGAAGACGGCGAGCACCGCATCTGGCGCGTGCTTCCGGAGCGCTCCGGCGGCCGTTGGCTGCGCCAAGCACGTGGCCCGCGCCAGATCCGTTTGCTGTCGAGCGCAGCGCGATCGATGCCGCTTTCAATGCCCCGTTCAATCCGAGCCACGGCTGTTCTCCTCGGATTCCGTTGTTGAGACAACCAGATCGAGCAAGACCTTGCGACCGCGGGAGGCCACGGCCCCGCCCCACAAGCTGGAAGCGGCGCTTCGCCGCCATCGACGATGCCGGCTTGCCCCATGCGATGACACAATGTGCGATTGACGCCGTGCGAGGACCAGGTAATTTTCGGCTCTGATGAAACGCGCCGTGATCATCGGCGTGGCCGGCAAGCTTCCTATTGCCGTTCGCGGCCCTGCATGGTACCTGCCGCCATGCTCGAAGGCCGGCCTCCGAATTGCGCCGCGCGCGTGATGCGTCTTTCCTGCGGCGAGGCGATGGCGCGCAGGATCGCCGGCATTATTGTCGAGACTTTTGACCCGGCCACGACCGCCGCCGCGGCCTTTGAGGAGGCGCCGGACCCAAGCGATTGGACCAAGTGTCCCTGGACCGTCGAGGCCTATTTTGGCAACCCTCCCGATGAAGCAAATGTTCGTGCCCTTATCGGCATTGTTGCTGGCGCCGCCGCCGCTCGCGCGGCAACCTTCGGCCGCGTCGAAGAGCGCGACTGGGTTGGCCTTTCCCTCGAAGGGCTGAAGCCGGTACGGGCGGGACGATTCCTCGTTCATGGCGCGCATGGACAGGGCGCGGTCAAGGCCAATGACATCGCAATCGAGATCGAGGCCGCGCTTGCTTTTGGCACCGGGCACCATGGATCGACGCGCGGGTGCCTCCGCATGCTGGATTTCGTCGCGCGCCAGCGGCGGCCCCGCGCCATCCTCGATCTCGGCACCGGCTCCGGCGTCCTTGCCATCGCGGCGGCTAAATTGTTCAAGCGCAAAATTCACGCCGGGGATATCGACAGTGTTTGCGTGAAAGCGGCCGGCGCCAACGCAAAACGCAACCGCGTCGCAAGTTTTGTGCGTCCGGTCCTAGCACAAGGCGCCGCGCACCCGGTGTTGCGGGCAGGGGGACCTTACGATCTGGTCTTGGCGAATATTCTCGCGCGTCCGCTGCGCGATCTCGCACCGCAAATTGCAATACTAATGTCGTCCCCCGCGGAAATTATTCTCTCCGGTCTCATCGCGCGCGATGTTGCAGGCGTCGCCGCCGCCTATGGGAGGCAAGGCATCGCCCTTTCGCGGCGGATCGACATCGAGGGCTGGGCGACATTGCTCATGCGACGCGGGAGCCGCCGGCGCGAAAAACCCTAAAGCGGTTTCGTTCGCGCCGTGGCAAGGCGCAGACGCGCGATAGTGAGGCTTCGCAATCCCGCCACATCGAACCCCAGCACGACGACAGCATAGACAGCGACACCAGCCGCGATTTGTTCAATGAGCGTCGCAAGTCCTGGCTCTTGGCCGCGCATCGGCAGAACGATCGCGCCCATCAAGGCATTGGCGAGAACCGTGACGGCGAGATCGCGCAAACGCGGCCATTGCCGTTTCGCCCGGCTTGCGAAACCGATCAGCACAATGAGCGCGGCGAGCATCGCGCCGGCCTGGGCGATGGCGAGACTCGACGCGCCGGCATCTCGTGGCAAAATCAAGAGCAACAGAGGATCGGCGGCGCAGGCCGCCAAGGCCGCGACAATCAAGGGAGCGGTTTTTTTCTCGATCTGGAAAACCGGATTAATGGCGTATTGAATCATGGCCATGCAGAAGAGGCCGGTCATCATCAGAGGCAAGAGCAAGTCGAAATGGCCTCGAAATGCCTCCGGCACGGCCAATTGCTCAATCGAAGGAAGGGTCAGCCAAAGTCCCGTGCATGCCGGCAAAACCATGGCGATAACAATTGTCATGTTGCGGGCGATCTGCCGCCTCGCCTGGGACGGACCGTGCAATTCGTGCGTCGCGACCGCGATCTGAAACAACACAATATCGAGGGCCGAGCCAATCGCCTGGATCGCCTTGGTTCCGAAATCATAGGCCAAGGAAAATTGTCCTGTTTCAGAAAATCCATCGAGGATCGCGAGGATCGAGCGATTGGCAAGAGGGATCGCAAGGTAAAGCAGATTGGCGCCGACGATGGGCAGGCTGTAGGCCATCAGCGAGCGGGCAATGAAAAGGCGGGCAAGCTGGGGTTTCGAGGCCGGATCGCGCAGGGCCGCGCGCGCGGCAACGACCGATCCGCCAAGACTGACGATTGTGCCAATAAGGGTCATCTTGGCCGAGCCAAACAGGAAGGCTCCGCCGCCCATGAGAGCGAAAGCCACAATATTCTTGACGAGAGCAAGCCGGGCAAAAAGACGGTCGTCGAAGCGGGCACGAACCAGCGCCGTATGATAATCGAAAAGCCCATTGGCGGCGGCGGCGCCAAGCGCCAGGGCGATCAAACCATAAGATAATGTAAACCTGACGCCGGTTAGCAGAAGCAGACTTGCGCCGACCGCAAGCCAGGCACTGATGATGGCAAAGCTAAAATCGAGCGTCGCCCGCAGCGCTGGCTCCTCGCAACGTATCCGTTCGGAATAAAAGCGCGTCGCCCCAAGCCGGATCCAATCAAAAGAGCCAGTCTGCACAAAGATCGCGGTCGCGTAGGCGAGCGCAAACCGGCCATATTCCTCGGGACCAAGAAATTTCGCGACGAGAAGCCCGATCGCGAAATTGAACAGGATGTTGCAGAAGGAGGCGAGGAAAACCGTCATCGAAGGAGCGCGCCAAGCCGTTGCGCGGCCGCACGGGTGCTGGCGCGGACCAGGGCATTAGTGGGGCGCAAAAGCCTTCCGGCGGCGACAATCTGCATCGAAACAAGACTTTTAATCACCGCCATGAATTTTTCCTTAGCCGAATCTGAAATTTTATCGCCGCGATCCATGAGGTCTCACGTTAAGTTTACGAAACCCGCCGAAGTGCCCATGCTTCCGCGAGGCCTTGGCGCTTTTCCCTTATCCCAGAACAAGCTAGAAGGGCGGATGACGCATGATGTCACGCTTCCCGCCGCCGCGCTCGCAGGTCTTCTATCATTCTTGAGCCCCTGTGTGCTGCCGCTGGTTCCACCCTATCTTACTTTTATTGCCGGAACGACGATCGAGGAGGTCGCCACCCGCCGCGAAGCCCGCGCACGGCGCGGCATTCTCTTCGCGGCGGTGCTGTTCGTCTTAGGGTTTTCCACGGTTTTCGTTGGTCTCGGCGCGACAGCCTCGGCTTTCGGTCAGGTGCTGCACGAATATTTCTTTACGCTTTCGCTTCTCGCCGGGGTCGCGATCATCGTGATGGGC
>JBOHJT010000190.1:0-6595 GCA_050728715.1 Methylocella sp. | reverse complement strand
AGGGAGGCAGCGCCATGGCCGCCGCCGCCTTGAATGCGATCGCGAGCGAAGCCGAATGAGCGGATTTTCCTCATCGTACGGCCGCCTCTTTGGCGTCGGTCTCGGCCCCGGCGATCCCGACCTCGTGACGATCAAGGCCACGAAGATCATCGCCGCCGTTCCAGTCGCCGCCTATTTCGCCAAGAAAGCCTCACGCGGACAAGCCCGCGCCATCCTCGATCGCTGGGTCACCGATACATGCCTCCAATTGCCGTTGCTCTATCCGTTGACGACGGAAACGCATTTTTGCGACCCCGCCTATGTCGAGGAACTGCGCGCCTTCTACACGACGGCGGAGGGTGCCATCACGAGGCATCTTCTGGCGGGCCGCGATGTCGCTCTCGTCTGCGAGGGCGACCCGCTTTTCTATGGGTCCTTCATGCATCTTTACGTCCGCATGAAAGATCGTTTCAGCGTCGAGATCGTTCCCGGTGTCACCGGCATGTCGGGGTGCTGGAGCGCGGCAAAGGCGCCGATGGCCTGGGGCGACGACGTCTTGAGCGTTCTACCGGGCACGCTCGGGCGCGCGGCATTGGTCCGTCATCTCGGTGCAGCCGATGCGGTGGTCATCATCAAGATCGGTGCCAATCTGGCGAAAATCCGCGCGGCGATCGCCGAGGCAGGACGCCTCTCGACAGCGATCTATGTCGAACATGGCACCAGCGAAACCGAAACCATCGTTCCGCTTGCCGTCAAGACCGGCGATCAGGCGCCCTATTTTTCCTCCATTCTCATTCCCGGTCAAGGCAGGCGCCCATGAGCGCGCCGGGGAGGTTGCGGATTGTCGGCCTTGGCCCCGGCGGCGATGCATGGATCACGCCCGAAGCCTCGCGCCTCATCGCGAATGCAACCGATCTCGTTGGCTACGCGCCCTATCTCGAACGGCTTCCTCCCAAACAAGGGCAGACGCGGCACGAAACCGGCAATAGGGTCGAAATGGAGCGCGCGCGCCATGCGCTGCGCCTGGTCGAGGATGGACGCCATGTCGCCCTCGTCTCCGGCGGCGATCCGGGCATATTCGCGATGGCGGCCGCCGTTTTCGAGGCAATCGAAGATGGCGAACCTCGCTGGCGCGACATCGACGTCGCGGTTAGCCCCGGAATCTCGGCGATGCAGGCGGCGGCGGCGCGGACCGGCGCGCCTTTGGGACACGACTTTTGCGCCATTTCCCTGTCCGACAATCGCAAACCCTGGTCCCTGGCGGAAAAGCGGCTCGCGGCGGCGGCAAACGCGGATTTCGTGATCGCGCTTTATAATCCAGCCTCGACCGCGCGGCCGGGCCGCATCCATGACGCTCTCGCCCTGTTGCGTGGTCTCAAGAGTGCTTCGACGCCCGTTGTTTTTGCCCGCGCCGTCGGGCGCGAGGATGAACATATTCTGATAGAGACGTTAGCCACGGCCGACACTGCCCGCGCGGACATGAGCACGCTGATCATTGTCGGCTCCAGCGAAACCCGGATTATTCCACGCCGAGGCGGCACGCCGTTCGTCTATACCCCGCGCGGCGTCAAGGTCGAGCAATGATGGAGGAGCAAGGCCATGACTTCAGCCGGATCGTGCAAGACCGGTCCCGAGGCTTGTTGCGGCCGTGCGACCATGACTACCGGCAACCCCAGATGGCGGGCCGCGCGGACTTTGGCGAACGCCGCCTCGCCGCCACTGTTCTTGCTAACGACCACATCGATCGATTCCTCGCGCAAGAGTTTTTCTTCCGCTTCAAGCGCGAAGGGGCCGCGCCCATGGATCACGCGATGACGCGGAAGGCCCGCCAAAAGCGCGAGCGGCTCAATCGTGCGAATAAGATAGAAATGCTGCGGCGCCGCCGCGAAGGCCCCGATTTGCAGGCGGCCGATCGTCAGAAAAACGCGTTTTCGTTCGTGCCCGAGCGCGGCGGCGGCGGCGGCCATGCCGGCTACATCAATCCAATGATCGCCCGGCTGTGCAACCCACGCCGGGCGCGACAAAACGGCGAGCGGAATTTTCGCCCGCGCCGCCGCGATCGCCGCATGGCGCGATATTTGTCCGGCGAACGGATGCGTGGCGTCCACGAGCACATCGATTCGCTCGGCTTCGAGGTAGGCGTTAAGGCCGTCCACGCCGCCAAAGCCGCCGATCCGATAGGGAATTTGTGGCGGGCGTATCGCCTTGGTGCGGCCGGCGAAGGACAATATGGACGAAATGCCGCTTTGTCCCGCAAGGAGGCCCGCGAGCTTGCTCGCCTCGGATGTCCCGCCAAGCACCAGAACCCGCATCGTTCATATCCCGAACTTTTGCCCGCGCCGCCATGACTTTGCCGCCTCCTGAAAAGTGGCTGTCGCTCATTGGCATCGGCGAGGACGGTATAGAGGCTATTTCTCCCAAGGCGCGAAAATTGCTCGCGCAAGCCCATTTGGTCGTGGGCGGCGCTCGCCACCTCGCGCTTGCGGCCCCGCTCAAGGCCGAGACCATGACTTGGCCTTCGCCGTTTGCCGATGTGATCCCAAAAATTCTCGCCCGGCGAGGTTCGCCCGTCTGCGTCCTCGCCTCGGGCGATCCTTTCTTTTATGGCGTCGGCACCTTGCTCGGCGCCCATGTTGGGCCGCAAGAAATGCAGTGCTTTCCGGCGCCTTCGGCTTTCAGCCTCGCGGCGGCAAGACTCAACTGGAGCCTGCAAGACTGTTGCCTCATGTCGCTGCATGGGCGCGAGTTCGAGCGGATTATTCCGGCGCTGCAACCGCAGGCGAAAATCCTGTGCCTGTCATGGGACGAGACTACGCCGCCGCGCCTTGCAAGACTCCTGTGCCAGAGAGGCCTCGGCCAATCGCGAATCGTAGTGATGGAGGCGATGGGAGGCCAAAGGGAGCGCACGCGGGCCACTACCGCCGAGGCCTTCCGCATGGAGGGAATCGATCCCTTGAATCTTGTCGCGCTCGAAATTGCCGCGACGGCGCAATCGCGCATTCTTCCGGTCGCGAATGGTCTTGCCGATTCCTGGTTCGAAACGGACGGCCAGCTCACCAAGCGGGAGGTCCGCGCCGTTACGCTCTCGTCGCTGGCGCCAAGGCGCGGCGAGCTTTTGTGGGATGTCGGCGCCGGGTCCGGATCAATCGCGATCGAATGGCTGCTCAGCGATCCCGCCAATCGCGCGATAGCCATCGAGGCGCGGGAAGATCGCGCGAGCCTGGTCAGGCGCAATGCCGAAAACCTCGGCGTTCCACATATCGAGATTATTGCCGGCAGGGCGCCGGAGGCTTTTGCGAATCTGCCGCGACCGCAGGCGATTTTCGCCGGCGGCGGTGCAAGCGACAAACGCCTCCTCGACGCGGCCTATGCGGCCCTGGCCCCCGGCGGGAGGCTTGTCGTCAATGCGGTGACGCTCGATACCGAAGCGGAGGTTGCCCGCCGATTCATGGCAATTGGCGGCGAGCTTCTGCGCATTGAAATCGCGCGCGCGAATCTTCTCGGTTCGTTTCAAGCCTGGCGTCCGGCCCTGCCGGTCACGCAATGGTCCGTGACGAAAAGGTGACGGCGCATGATCCCCAGCGGCCGTTGGGAGGAGTGCGTTCGAATGCCAGGGGAAACGGGCCGATCAGACCCTCGAACGCCATTCGGGATGTGCTGAATGCCCATAGTCGGCCGTCCCTCGAATTTGGGCTTCCGAGCAATCCATAAAATCGCTATAATTCACGCCGGTCCAGGAGTCATCTGGGGAATCCCGGACAAAGCGTCTTTCGGGAGGATTCCAGCGGTTGGTAACTCAAGTCTGGACGGGTGGACGTGACAGGCAGCTTTGACCCTAAACTTGGGCAGGAAAGCTCACTCGTAGAATACAGTGCCGTCATAAAAAACACAGACCGAGATGACCTAATCTGCAAGAGGAGGTTGGCATGGCAGACAAAGGTACAATGCTTGGGCCGAATGGGCTTCTTCTTCAAAATGACTACCTTATGTCCCAGTCTGGAAGATATCAGTTTATACTTCAGACGGATGGTAATCTCGTCCTCTATGACCTTAGTCAACAACATAGGGCGATCTGGGCATCCCACACCAATGGCCACACAGTTTCTAAAGCGATAATGCAGTCAGATGGAAACTTGGTGATCTACGGCCCTTCGCAACCTATCTGGGCGTCGGGCACCAATGGCAAAAAGAACTCTATTTTAGTCGCGCAGGACGATGGCAACGTGGTCATCTATGAGCCCAATGTCCCAGTTTGGGCGACCAACACTGCAGGACAGTAACAGTTGCGGATAGACTAAACGCTTGAGGGGGTGGAGAACGAATCTATCCTTTCGATCTTATCGACCGGGTCGCCGTCGCCTGTTCGCCGGCACGATTAGCCTCAAGACTGTCATAGGGAAGTGACATTAGGGTGTCGGTGGCGGAAATCGAAGGAGAACCTCAAAAGTGTTGATAAGCAGCTCATCGTTTTTCGATGTTATCGCCTCGATCCGGGGCCGTTGCCGCACGCTGCTCGGCCGCCGCGATGTTGGCGCGGAACTCGCGTAGGCAGTCTCGGGGTTGATTGAACTCTGCCAGGCTTTGCTATCCGGACGTGGCAAGGCTTCCGGCGTGCCAGTTCGCGAACCCGTGAGCCGATTGCAAAAAGCCTGATCAGGGTTCATGAGTTGAATGGCAGGCGTCCGGCCCTGCCGGTCACGCAATGGTCCATGACGAAAAGGTGCCAGCGACGCGGATGCTTCGACGGAAAACGGGTCTTCGGAATCTAGCGTTGAAACCAGCTATCGCCCATAACCCCAATCCCTGGAGAAATCGGAATTGACTGTTGCGTGCTGGTCTGCAAGGTTCGGGCATGAACCGGAATTCAATGTGTGAATTCTGATTTCAAACCGAGGTCGACCGTGCACAAGGATTTCCTCGATCTCCGCTATCCTTAATTTCTTTGATCAACGATTTATGAACGCATATCCTGACTGCGCCAAACCGTGTGCGAAAAGCTCGAGCGCGGCGATTTTGATTATCAATGTGAATTATACGTTACACCCATGGAAAATTCACGAACAGATCGCCTTGCCGCATTTTTTCATATTGGCGACCTTGGCTTCCAATTCGTCGTAGCCCACGGCGCCGACGACGACGTCCTCGCCGATCACAAAGGTGGGCGTTCCGGTCACCTGAAGCGATTTGGCCAGTTTGCCGGATTCCTCGATGCCCGCGGTTATACCCGGCGCGGCGGCGTCCTTGGCCAATTTGTCCATGTCGGCCCCGTGATCCTTGGCAACGGCAAGGGCTTCCTCCTTTCCGACAGGACCGCGCGAGCCGAGAAGTTTTTGGTGAAATTCCCAGAATTTTTCGCCCTGGAACTGACGGAGGAATGCGTTGGCGATCTTCGCCGCCTCGACGGAGCCCGGCGAGAGAATCGGAAAATCGCGCAAGACGACGCGGAGATCCGGGTTATCCTTCATGAGGCGGGCAAGATCGCTCAAGGCGCGCTTGCAATAACCGCAATTATAATCGAAAAACTCGATCAGAGTGATCTTGCCCTCCGGATTGCCGATCACCGCCTGATTGGCGGCGCTAAAGAGCGCGCCGGAAGGATCCGACACGACTTTTTCGCGCGCCTTTGTCTCGGCGGCTTTCTCGCGCGCCTCGAGCACGCCGATCGCGTCGCGCAGAATTTCAGGCTTTTGCAATAAATAATCCTTGATAATCGCCTCTATCTCGGCTTTTTGGCCAGCTGAAAAGCCTTCCGCGCGCGCTGGAGAGAAAGCCAGCACGAGAAAACCTAGCGCCAGCGCCGCCAAGCCAGCCCCACGATGGCCGCCGTGACGGTAAACGCCGTGGCAAGAACGGCCAAAGTGCAAGCCCGAAACCGCGTGACTTCGCCAAAACATGAATCATCCTCCAAAATTAAGTCCGGCATCCTAGTGCACCGCCGGTGAAATGGAAATACCCGGGCGCGCGAAACCAAGGCCGGCGGGGTCTTGTTGGCCGCCAATTCGTAATTATAGAGAGCTTTGCAACGCGGCGGCATTTGGCGCGAAGCGGCCGGAAAGACCGGGAATATGACAAAAGACTCATTTATGGCGGACCTGTCGCTGTCGAGAGTCCCTCTGTCCCTCAGATCCAATGTCGCGCCTTTCATGGCCTTGGATGTGCTTGCCGGCGCCACCCGCCGGGAGCGCGAGGGGCAAGACATCGTTCACCTCGAAATAGGCGAGCCCGGCGCGCCGCCCCCGCGCGCCGTGCGGGAAGCCGCCATCGCCGCGCTCGATGGGCGCCGGGTCGGCTATACCGAGGCGCTCGGCCGCCCAAGCTTGCGCGCGCGGATCGCGCGGCATTACCGCGACACCCACGGCGTCGAGGTGCCGCCCGAGCGAATAGCCGTCACGACCGGTTCGTCGGGAGGCTTCGCTCTGGCGTTCCTCACGCTTTTCGATGCGGGCATGCGCGTGGCCGTCGCCGCGCCGGGCTATCCCGCGTATCGCAACATCCTGGAGGCCTTCGGCATCGAAACCGTGACTATTGAGACGGCGCGCGAAAACCGCTTCACGGTGACCGCGCAAATGATCGAGGCCGAGCATTTAAAGAAGAAGCTCGACGGAATCTTGCTGAT
>JBOHJT010000189.1:0-6599 GCA_050728715.1 Methylocella sp. | reverse complement strand
TGCCTCAGCCGCGCGGCTGAGGCGACCCCCCGCCGGAAATCCTTGGACGCACCGGCAGCTGTTCGATGGTCATGAACAGGATCATGGCCTTCGCGCGATCCCGTTTGCGCGCGTTGGCTTTCGCGCCTGATGGTGACGTGGTTAAGATGGTCTGCGCGGTCATTGCTTGAGTTGCTTGATCGCGATAGTGACTTAATTATTGCCGCATTGCGTTTTTGCCGGGTTCATTTTCCATGACGGCCGAGGCTGCGATCAATCTTTAGCCGGGTAAGATTGAACGATCTGTCTTGAGGAACAAACATGACGCAACCCGCCGCGAAACATACCGGAACCCCTGCCGCCGCGCGGCTTCCGGGACGCGGCCGCATTTATGATTCGATCACCGATACGATCGGCGATACGCCGCTTGTGCGTCTAAACAAGATCGCCAGGGAAAAGGGCGTCAAGGCCAGGCTTCTCGCCAAGCTCGAATTCTTCAATCCGATCGCCAGCGTGAAGGACCGTATCGGCGTCCACATGATCTCGGTCATGGAAGGCGCGGGCAAGATCGCGCCCGGCAAGACCACCCTCATCGAGCCGACCTCCGGCAACACCGGCATCGCGCTTGCCTTTGTCGCGGCGGCGCGCGGCTACAGGCTCATCCTGGTCATGCCGGAATCGATGTCGCTGGAACGCCGCAAGATGCTCGCGCTGCTCGGCGCCGAACTCGTCCTGACCCCGGCGGCGCAAGGCATGAAGGGCGCCATTTCCAAGGCACAGGACCTCGCCGAGGCGACGCCCGGCTCGATAATCCCGAAGCAGTTCGAAAATCCGGCGAATGTGGAAATCCACCGGCTTACGACAGCCGAGGAAATCTGGAACGACACCGAAGGCGAAGTCGATGTTTTTGTCTCCGCGGTAGGCACGGGCGGGACCATCACGGGAGTAGCGCAAGTCCTGAAGCCACGCCGGCCAAATCTGAAAATCATCGCGGTTGAACCGGAAGATTCGCCGGTTCTCTCGGGCGGGCAACCGGGGCCGCACAAGATTCAGGGAATCGGCGCCGGTTTCGTCCCCGCGATCCTCGACCAGTCGTTGATCGACGAAGTCCTTACCGTCGGCAATCAGACATCATTCGACACCGCGCGGCTGGTCGCGCGCTTGGAGGGCATTCCGGTCGGAATATCGGCGGGCGCCGCCGTCGCCGCTGCGGTCGAAATAGGCCTGCGGCCGGAATTCGAAGGCAAAAACATCGTCCTTATTATACCGTCCTTCGCGGAACGCTATCTGTCGACGGCATTGTTCGAAGGGTTTTGACAACCCTGGGCCAAGCTTCGCCTGATAGGTTACGCACCGGAACCTTTATGGGGCGGCGGGTTTTTTTGCCGCACGGAGCATTAAGAGCGTCGCTATGATTGGCATGAATATTGCTTGCTATGGGGGGTTCAAAGATGGAGATTTGTCCCATGATTAGCCTCATCCTCCTCGGTGCCGCCGCGATCTCGATCGCAGTGGCGGTCTCCACCTTTAACAAGCGCCGCTTCATCCCCGTGCCCGCCTGGGCCTGGAAGTGTCAACCATAGTTTTGGCCTCGGCCAACGGCCAAATGACCCGGCGCCACCGCCTAGCGAGGGTTGCCTTGCTCATCTGCCGATGAATAAAGCAGGCGCAGAGCGGTCATGGGATATGATCGAGCGCGCTGGACGAACCAGAAGTCCAGGGTTCATCGTTTGAGTTCCCCGGCCGGATCAACAAGTATTGCAATCCAAGTGTGATCAAAGAAGCTGGAGTTTCGGACGCGAGAGCCTAAGCGGTCGTCGCGCGCCTCATGCTCTCGCTCCTCGCGCGAGGGCGCTGTTTTATCCCGCGAACCCGCCGTGCGCGTGCGAAAACCAACATTTGCTTTAGCTTGGCCTCTTCTGATAGCTCATCCATCGGATCGCGAGCTACATCGGAGCCTCTCTAAAGCTTCCGTACTCCTGGCGAGGGGCGTCATTGCGAGGAGCGAAGCGATCCAGATGGACCGCGAGGGGACTGATTGCTTCGCTCCGCTCGCAATGACGTCCCCGGCATGAATTCTCATTAAGGAGATCTGGTATAACAAGGGGCGGGCAATCGAAAGGGACTCGGCCCCAATGGCGCCCGACGGAAAAGGGGCGCCGGGCGGCCGCGTTTTCTCCCGCGTTGGACCGCTACCTCGGGGATGCCCATGCCAACTTGCCGGTTCGATGTGCTTGGTCTTGGCAACGCCATCGTCGATGTCATCAGCGTGACCGGCGATGATTTCCTCGCCGCCCAGGGCCTGCGCAAGGGCGCGATGACATTGATCGATGAGGCGCGCGCCGAGGCCCTCTACAAGGCCATGGGTCCGGCAACTTTCGTGTCGGGAGGGTCGGCGGCCAACACCATCATTGGCGCGGCCAGCCTTGGATGCGCCGCCGCCTTCATAGGCAAGCTGAAGGCCGACAAAACCGGCGTGGCCTTCGCGCATGATATCCGTGCGGCGAAGGTCGATTTTTCGACAGCTTTCGCGACGGATGGCCCTGCCAGCGGACGCTGTCTCGTGCTCGTGACGCCGGATGGCCAGCGCACCATGAACACCTTTTTGGGCGCGGCTCAAAACTTGGCTGAGGCGGACGTCGATGAAGACGCGGTCAAGCAGTCGGCAATCATTTATCTCGAAGGCTACCTCTGGGACCCTTCGGCCGCGAAAGCCGCTTTCGTCAAGGCGGCAAAAATCGGGCGGGGAGCAGGACGGAGAGTTGCCCTAACCCTGTCCGATTCCTTTTGCGTCGATCGTTACCGCGACGAGTTTCTAGGGCTCATCCGCTCTGGTTCGGTGCAAATCCTATTCGCCAACGAGAGCGAGCTGCGTTCGCTTTATCAAACCGGCGATTTCGACACCGCCGCCGCCCAGCTGCGCACTGAGAATATCCTCGCTGTCGTCACCCGCTCCGAGCGGGGATCGCTCGTCGTTACGCGGGACGAGGTTCTCGCCGTGCCCGCGTTCCCAGTCGACCGCGTTGTCGACACGACGGGAGCTGGCGATCTCTTCGCGGCTGGATTTCTCGCCGGGCTCAGCAAAAGCAAGAACCTCGAAACCTGCGCGCGCCTTGGCGCCCTTGCCGCGGCGGAAATCATCCAGCATATCGGCGCGCGGCCGCTCAAAAACCTCGGCCAGCTCGCCGCGCAGAACGGGATTGCAATCTAATCGAGCGCGAGACGTCTTAATTCCTTTATTTTCGACACAAGTGAGCGAAATCGAACTGAGAACGTTAAGGAGCAAAATCTAAGAGAGGACACTATGGAGCTCATCTCACGCCGCAACATGTTGTCTGTTGCCGCTTCTGGAGGCCTCCTGACGGCGGCGGCGGCAAGCGCACAAACCGTGGTGCCGCAGCCGGAGCGGCCCGGTTCCGGCGGGACCGAGCCGGGTCCTCGCAACCTTGAACGGGATCGGCAGAACCCTGATATGCTCGCTCCGCCTTCCACCGACCACGGCACGCTACCGAACTTACGCTTTTCATTCTCCGACGCTCATATGCGGCTGGAAACAGGCGGTTGGACCCGCCAAGTGACCGCGCGCGAACTTGGCGTGTCCAAGGATATCGCGGGCGTGACCATGCGCCTGAATGCCGGCGGCGTGCGTGAGTTGCACTGGCACAAGGCTGCCGAGTGGGCCTATATGCTGTATGGGACCGCGCGAATCACGGCCGTCGATACTCAAGGGCGGAACTTCGCCGACGACGTGGGTGTCGGCGATTTGTGGTATTTTCCAGCCGGAATTCCGCATTCGATCCAGGGGCTCAATCCGGACGGATGCGAATTTCTTCTCGTTTTCGACGATGGCGACTTCGACGAAGACAATACTTTTCTCATCACCGATTGGTTCAAACATACGCCGAACGAGGTGCTGGGCAAGAATTTTGGGGTGCCGTCCTCGTTCTTCGGACACACGCCCGACCCCAGTGAACGATACATCTTCCCAGCCCCGGTGCCCGGACCGCTAAGCTCCGACAAAATCGCGGGCGCAACCGCCGTGCCTCAGAGCTTTAGCCATAAGATGATGGCGCAGCAGCCGGTCAAGACCAAGAGCGGAACGGTACGGATCACCGATTCCAGCGTGTTTCCGGTTTCCGCCACGATTGCCGCGGCGCTGGTCGACGTTGATCCCGGCGGGATGCGAGAGCTGCATTGGCATCCCAACACCAACGAATGGCAGTATTATATCGAGGGTCAGGCCCGGATGGGCGTGTTCGGCGCGTCCGGTCAGGCGCGCACGTTCGATTTCCGGGCTGGCGATGTCGGTTATGTGCCCTTCGCCATGGGGCACTATATCGAAAACACTGGCGCCACGCCGGTGCGCTTTCTGGAGGTGTTCAAAAGCAGCTACTACGCGGATGTGTCGCTTCACCAGTGGATGGCATTGACGCCCCCCGGCCTCGTCGAGGCGCACTTGAACCTAGCTTTAGAGGTGATCGAAGCACTGCGCAAAGGCAAGACGCCGGTCGTGCCAGCCTAGAACGCTTAAGATTTATGGAACCATCGCGCCTGGCGGGCGTCTATTGGAAAAGCCGGAGTCGCGTCGCGCACGTTGCTCGGGCACCGGAAATAACAGCGCATGGGAGGCTTGCATGACTTCGGATTCCGCCACACCAACCGGCCCGGATTTGCGGGAAGGAGTAGCGTTCGGCGATCTTCCGGACGGCGGCATGCTGGCCGGCCATGCAAGCGGAGAGTCCGTGCTGCTCGCCCGGCGCGGCGAAGACGTTTTTGCCGTCGGCGCCGTGTGCACCCATTATGGCGCGCCGCTCGCCGATGGGCTCGTTGTCGGCGAGACGGTTCGCTGCCCCTGGCATCATGCGTGTTTCAGCCTGCGCACCGGCGAGGCGCTGCGCGCGCCCGCGCTCAACCCGGTGTCCTGCTTCCGCGTCGAACGGCGGAACGGGTCCGTGTATGTTCAAGAAAAGCTGGAAAAGGCGGCGCCGCGCCCGCTGACCTCGCCCACTTTGCCGCGATCCGTCGTCATAGTGGGCGGTGGACCAGCGGCCAACGCCGCCGCCGAAACGCTCCGCAACGAGGGCTATCGTGGCGGCATAACCATGTTGAGCGCCGATCACTCCGGTCCTTGCGATCGCCCGAATCTGTCGAAGGGCTTTCTCGCGGGCTCGGCGGAAGAAGACTGGATCCCGCTCCGGTCGCCGGACTTCTACAAAGAGCACGACATCGACCTGAAGCTCGCCACAAGCGTTACCGCCCTTGATCCATCGAGCCGTAAGCTGCGGCTCGCCGATGGAGCCGAATTGACGTATGATGCGCTTCTCCTCGCCACCGGCGCCGAACCGGTTCGCCTAAACCTTCCTGGCGGCGATCTCGCGCATGTGCATTATCTGCGCACGCTGGCCGACAGCCTTGCTATTGTCGCCAAAGCTCAAGCTTCGCGGCGGGCGGTTGTCCTCGGTGCAAGCTTTATTGGCCTCGAAGTGGCGGCCTCGCTTCGCGCCCGAACTATCGAGGTTGATGTCGTGGCGCCCGAGACGATCCCGATGGAGCGGGTTCTTGGAGCGGATGCCGGAAATTTCCTTCGCCAGCTTCACGAGGAGCATGGAGTAACGTTCCATCTCGGCACGACGGCGGCATCCATTTCCGCGCGAAGCGTTATATTGAGGAATGGCGAAACGCTTGACGCCGATCTCGTTGTCGCCGGCGTTGGCGTGCGTCCTTCAATAGCATTGGCGGAACAAGCAGGGCTTTCCATCGACCGTGGCGTCGCGGTGAACGAATATCTTGAGACGAGTGCCCCCGGTATTTTCGCGGCCGGCGATATCGCGCGCTGGCCGGACCAGCTCACCGGCGAATCGATTCGAGTCGAGCATTTTATCGTCGCCGAGAGGCAAGGCCAGACGGCGGCGCGCAATATCCTCGGGGCACGTGAACGATTCGACGCTATCCCCTTTTTTTGGACCGAACTATATGATGTTGCGGTTGCCTACGTAGGGCATGCCGAACGCTGGGACAAGATGGAAATCGAGGGCCGGCTCGACGCGCGCGACTGCGCGATAAGCTATCGCCGCGGGGGGAAGAAATTGGCGGTCGTGACAATCGGCCGGGATCGTGCCAGCCTTGAAGCCGAGGCAGCGTTCGAACGCGCCGTCGCGTCCAAATAGAAATAAGCGGTGCGGGACTACGTTTTCCGGGGATCGTTGGCCGCCGGTCTTGGCCCATGCTTTCGCCCAGGCGCGCCTCGCGGCCGATGGCTTTTCCGCGTTTGCCGCGCCGGGAGCTTGCACAAACAGGCCGATTGCCATATATAGAATCTGTTCGTGCGTCTCATGGCGGTTGTTTAATCGCAACGATCGCTCTATTGAGAGTGGGCCCCTCGGGACCCGCTCTTTTTTATTGCCTTTGGGCTCCTTCGAGGTGGAAGCGTGGTTCCTCGATATTTTGCTGCCGGAGCGAACCGGCGATGGACCGGCAAAGTTTGGATCGCGACAGCAATGGCAGGGAGACGGAGGCGCACGGCGTCCTCGATGAACCTCGTTTGATCGAGGAAACCGGGGTTGCCGCACGTGTGGCGCATGTTGCGCAACCGGTTTTGACCGGTCTCGGATACCGGTTGG
>JBOHJT010000188.1:0-6618 GCA_050728715.1 Methylocella sp. | reverse complement strand
CCCGCAAATCCAATGAATAAGGTCTCGCCATCGCTGCCGTCCTCCATCCGGCCGACAGCTTGAATCAGATTTTCACGCGGTTGGGAATCCCCTCGCGATTCAAATCAAGATCATCCTGCTCTAGATGAATGGCAACATTCATAGATTCAACCGACCGCCGCATATTGCGCTGATGGGCGCGACAAATCGAGGTTTGACGTTCCGGCAAGCTCAAAATGAAGTTCTGCTCCATGCGGCCGTCCGGTGTCTAATAGCTGGGAAGAGGATCATTCGACATCAGATGTTCGGCGATAGCCAAAGAGCTGAAGACGGTCAGAGAATAGCCTTTCAAGCCTCAGGCTTCAAACCCGCCCCGAGGTGCTCAAAATCGACGCGGCGGACGCGCTCGTCGCCGCACTTAAGGCTAAGCGCGAATATCCCGAACCGGTGATTACGCATGTTCGAAGGTCCAATCGGCGAGGAGATCGCCGCTACTCCCCAACGGAGGCCTATCGGACAAGGTAAAAAATTATGCCAAGCTTGGGAATTGGCTCGGGAGACTTACGGCTTCCGGGAAGAGCCGAAGCATAAACCTGAGCTGAATTGATAGTCCAACACCGCAGAGCTACCGTTATTAAATGGAATGCTAAGCCAACATTGCGGGATTAAATTGAAACAAGAATCCGATCATTCCAATTCCCACCACTCCGGCGCCGCTTCTGCGGCGAGTGAGTTGGGCAGCGACGTTCCGGGACAGATGGACCGCACAACCCTTTCTCGACGTGCGCGTCGCAGTTCTTAACAAAACGCTCGGCAGTTCGTTCAAGCGGCGATTTCCATACTTCCAGTCGGGCAATGACAATCATGCCGTGTCATGAGCAGCGTGACGAACCCCACGACTTTGCATGCTCCTTTGCGATCGGCATTGGGCTGACGGCCAATTCGATCGGCTTGACGTCCACTGGCCGGCCTGTTTGGATGGATAGAGTCCGAAGATACCGCGCCGGAGCGCCGGGAACCTTGACGGATGTTGACCGGTGCGTCGTATCGAGGGCGTCGGCTATGGGTGGCATTCCAAGCGCCATCCGTCTGACGTGCAAGTTGCCGAGGACCTGTCTTGGAATTGCTTTGTTCGAGCGTTTGGCTCGCGTTTGTAGCTTGGCTTATTTTTCGAGCAATTCGCCAGCGTGGCGCGCTGGAGCAGGTTGCGGCTTTAGCTGTGCCGCTCAATCGCGCAGCTCCAACTGTTGCGATCGTGGTGCCGGTGCGGGACGAAGCCGCCAACATCAGGCCTTGCGTGTCGTCTTTGATTGCACAAACCTACCCAATGCGTCGGCTACAGGTTGTCGTCGTTGATGACCATTCCCGCGACGAAACAGCAAGCATCGTCGCTACACTCGAGCGAAAGTATAGTCGGCTTGCATTGTTGCACAGTCCTCCTTTGCCGGCCGGTTGGACTGGAAAGTCTCATGCGTGCTGGACAGGATCGCGCGCCGCTCCTGCCGAAACCGACTGGCTTTGCTTCGTGGATGCCGATGTTCGTGCCGAACCGCTGATGCTGGTGTCGGCACTTTCCCTCGTGGAAGCAAAGCATCTCGACTTTCTTTCGCTGACCCCCCGCCAGGAATTAGTTAGCTTCGCGGAGCGGCTCCTGATGCCCTGCGGGCTATACTTGCTTGCGTTTCGTCAGGATCTCATACGAATCCAAGCACCGGAGAGCGGCGAAGCGACGGCGACTGGTCAATTCATTCTGGTGCGGCGCGCGGCCTATGAGAAGCTGGGCGGTCATGCTGCGGTCCGGTCGGAGATTTGCGAGGATGTGGCGCTCGCGCGGCTGGCAAGGCGTTCCGGATTGCGGGTGGCTCTTGCTGGGGGTGACCGGCTCCTTCGCACCCGCATGTATACGGGTTGGCACACTCTCTGGCTGGGGGTATCAAAGAACTTGGTGGACATGATGGGCGGTCTCGTCTCGGCGGGCGTGATTGCCATTCTTGGCGCAGTTGTCCCCTGGGCGGCGGTCGCCCTGCCGCCCCTCGATGCGATCGGCTGCATGCGCGCAAGCAATCAGGCTTGCCTAGCCTTGGCGGCGGCGCTTCCTGCGTCCACCGCCGCATTCGGATTTCACATAGCAGGCGCTGCCTTTTTCAGGATTCCCCTTTGGTACGGCCTTATGTTCCCACTCGGTTATACAGTGGGTGCGATGATTGCTGTCGATAGCGTGCGGCGACGACTGACCGGAAGAATCAGCTGGAAGGGGAGAGTCTATCCGTGAGAAATGACGTGGAGAAAAAGCCGTTCCCGCAGGTTTCCGGACAGGAGCCCGTCGAGAGAGCGTCGGCACGCACTACGACCGCAGTCCTTCTCACGATTGGCGTTTTCATCTGGCTTGTTCGCTCGATCGTTTTGCCTTTTGTGGTTGCCGGAGCAATAGCGTACGTATGCACGCCTGTGGTAGACTTGTTGGCACAGCGTATACGCAGTCGGCGTATTGTTGCCGTGACCACCGTGTTTTTGCTGCTACTGAGTCTCGTAGTCTTGGTCGGCTTCTTCGCCGTTCCGATGATCTTCCACGAAGTCCTGGACCTCGCTACCGGCTTAAACAAAACCATTGAGGAAACCGCTCGCCGTGCGATTGGCGACCGCACGGTTAGCATTGCCGGCCAATCAATGAATGCCGCGCAGATCGCGCAAGGGGCAGTTGACATGCTTAACAACTGGCTCGGGCAGGGCCCGTCCGTTGTCTTTCTCGCGAGTTGGAGTTTTGTCGGGATATTCGGAGGCTTCCTTACCCTCACGCTGCTTTTCTATTTTCTCTCCGGCGGCCGGCGCCTAGCCAATGGATTGGTCTGGCTTGTTCCGCCAAAGCAACGGCCGCTCATCTTAGCCATTTGGGCGCAGCTTGATCCCGTTTTAAAGCGTTATTTCATCGGCATCGCGGTGGTTGTTACTTACGCGATGATCGCGGCTTATATCGGGCTCGGTCTTGTGCTGGGCCTACGGCACGCAATTCTGCTGGCAATGCTCACTGGGTTCTTGGAAATGATTCCAGTGGTTGGGCCCGCTTCCTCCGCTATCATCGCGGGGATATTCGCGATTCAATCTGCTGACAGCATATGGAGCATTCTCGCTTATGCGATCTATGCAACCGCGCTGCGCCTATCGATCGATCAGCTTGTCGGGCCGGTGGTGCTCGGCCGCGCTAGTGCCGTGCCTCCAGCGCTGATCATCTTCTGCTTTCTCACTGGCGGAGTTCTATTTGGAATTCCAGGCGTAATTTTGGCGGTTCCGGTTGCGCTCACGATCAAGATTGTTCTGGCAACGCTCTATCAAGAGCCTGTGGAGCAGGCGGATGAAAGTCAAAAGGCGTCACCTTGAACCTGGCCAAAACAGACCGGTTGCCTGTTTTGGCGAAACAGAGGAGGCATGGAAGCGAATCTCGCACTTTGCCTCGGCAGTGTCGCTTCGCCGCCGAGTACTGAGCTTTATCCAACGGCGGCTCGCGAGCGATCCTCCGCCAATCCGGCTGATATTATGGGATGGGGAATTCTTTGACTTAGGACCTGCTCCGATTGTCACCATTACGATCCGCTCACCTACGGTGTTACGCCTCCTGCTCACCGGCAAGATGGACCGGCTAGGCGATGCGTACGTCGCCGGCGACCTTGCCGTGGAGGGTTCGATCGAAGACGTCTTGCGCTGCGGGGTGATCCTGGCCGAACGCATCGGCAAATCCAGCACCCTGTCTCGTCTCGGCCGATTCGCGGCACTGATGCGGCCGCGGCACTCGCGCCGCGCCGATGCCACAGCGATCAGCCATCACTACGATGTTTCCAATGATTTCTATAAACTCTGGCTCGACAGGAATATGATCTATTCCTGTGCCTATTTCCGCACTGGACGCGAAGATATCGACACCGCGCAGGAGCAGAAGCTCGAGCACATCTGCCGTAAGCTCCGCCTTAGTCCCGGCGAGCGCCTCCTCGATGTCGGTTGCGGTTGGGGCGGATTTCTGCGCTTCGCGGCATTGCACTACGGCGTTTCTGGCGTCGGAGTGACGCTAAGTTCGAAGCAACATCGTTTTGCGAAGGACCAGATCGCGGCGGAGCATTTGGCCGACCGGCTGGAAATTCGGTTAGAGGACTATCGTGACATTCCCGGCACCGCCTGTTTCGACAAAATTGCTTCGGTTGGGATGTACGAGCATGTGGGCCTCGCGAATCAGCCGCTGTATTTCCAAACCGTTGCTCGCCTCTTGAAGCCGGGCGGCATGCTCCTCAACCACGGAATTGTGGTGACAGATCCGCAAGCGCGCGCAAAGGGCCCCCCGGGCGGTGAATTTATCGATCGGCATGTGTTCCCCGGGGGCGAGCTGCCGCATGTATCCGGCCTGCTTTACGAGATTGCGCGCAGCGGGCTGGAGCCTGTCGATATGGAGGATCTGCGTCCCCATTACGCGGAGACGCTCCGGCAGTGGAGTAGGCGGCTAGAAGCACATGCGAGTGAAGCTTGCCAATTCGCTGGGCCGCAGTGCTTCCGCATCTGGCGGATGTTCCTGCCCGGAATGGCCTATGCGTTCGAGCGCGGCTGGCTCTCGGTCGTGCAGGTGGTAGCCTATAAGCCGCACCCGACAAGCATGGCGCGGCGCCCGTGGACCCGCGCGCATCAATATCACGAAGCAGGCAATTCAAGATCAGCGAACGGTTAGAGTCTGTCCGGTGACTTCATGCGGTACAGAGCTTTCCGAGCATGAGGCGGATCGAGGCGAGGCGCAAGAAAGCGAGCGCTTTTCGATTGAGGTTCTCCCGGTCCTTGGCGAGCCCGCGGCATTAATTGAGCGAAGTGAGCCAGAGGCTTTAGCAAACAAGGTTTGATGGAGGGGCGAACGCAGAGCAAGCGAAAGCGCGCTCGGCGAGCCAGCGCTTGGGCAAGACCACGATCCCTTTCGCCTGACCGGAACGCTTGACGATTTCGGCTTTCGGATGCGGGAGCTGCCAAAGCCTGGTCGAATTCGGGTCCTTGACAGCCGCCGCCGGCGAAGAGCTTTTGCAAGAAAGAAAACATCCCGGACAGGGCCGCCATGACGAGAATGCCGCCTCCTGAGCCCGTCGAAGGGGCGGTCTTGAATACCGTCCGGATGGACGGCGGCACGAAGCAGCAAGCCCAGCGTATCCGTGTAGTAGCTTGTACTTGATCTTACGGACGGTGCCTTTTTGGAGGTGGTCGGTCCGCGGCGTGACGATATTCAGGCAGCGATCATTTTTCCCTCGCGATCGGGATGGCGTCAAGCAAGGCTTGCATCGGCGTCTTGCCGAAACACCGGCGGCCTTGATGCGGCCTTTGCTCATTATGGCTTCTGATCCATGCGTCGAGGCCGTCCTGTAGGGCCTCGATCGAAAGATAGAACTCCTTGCGGAAGGCGATGCGGTGGAACTCATTGTGCACCGTCTTGTGGAAGCGCTCACAGATTCCGTTCGTTTGCGGAACCTTCGTCTTGGTCCTGGAATGGTCGATTTCCTCCACCGCGAGATGGAGCTCGTATTCGTGATGCTCGGGATTGCCGCAATATTCGGTGCCGCGATCGGCCGGAACACGTGAGAGCCTTACCTCCTCTTCGTCGAAGAAGGGCACGACGCGGTCATTCAAGGGATCGGCCGCGGTGATCGGCGTCTTGCGGTCCCTCGGGTCGCGGCTTCGCCGCGCCCAAGGACAGGCTCCGAGTTTCGCAAACGCCGCTTTCGAATAGGTGTCGACAAAGGTCTGTTGGCAGATGCGGCCGACGCCTTTCATGTTGCCGGCATGGAAGGTGTTTTGCGCGCCGCGATAGCCCGGCCACTCGATCTCGAATCCCGAGCGAAGCGCATCAAATGCCCTTGATGCGCGGAGAGTTGCCGAAGGGGTCGTAAAGCTCCTTGAACCGGTAGAAGCCGTCGCGGCCATAGCCGAGCATCTTGCAAGCCTGGCTCACATTGCCAAGTTGCTTGGCGAGCTCCAATAAGCCTACCTTGCCTTTGCTAATCTTCCGGTCCTTCGTCATCGTCGGCGTCCTCGTAAAACGCCGAGGCCGGGCTCTCCGCAATCCTGGCCAGCTCCGCGCCCGGCCTCGGCTCTCGCTTCGGCCTTATGCCACCAAATGTCCGATCAAATATCAACTATTACACGTAACGACGCCCGCGCTCTTGCCCAAATCATGCGGACAGGTTGGTTCGGGCCATCTCAAAACCCTTCAATGCCGCTTGTGGCGCTCGCTTCCTGCCGCCCGCCGAACGATCCTCGACGAGATGCGGCCGATAGAGAATGTTGCGCGGGCGATCTCGCGCGAAGCCGGCATCAAGCCCGGCCCACCTTCCCGGCCCGGCTTCGCCGGTCGCGTTCGGGAACTGGCTGATGCCGGCACCCTCGTGATGCCGCTCGTCGGGTCCTTGCCTGCAATCCTCGCCAGAATGCCGCGCGAACTCGCCCGGCCAACCGTCCTCGATATCGTCCGCAAGGAGAAGGTCTGCCGCCGCCCGGATGAGTGTTCCAGGCGCCGGTCCGGTCATGGCGCTCGCCTTTCGGGCGACGACCGGCCGGCCCGGCCGGTGCTCGCGGCAGGCGCTCATTTCGGCCTCACGCCAGCGCGCTGCCAATCGAGGGAAACGG
>JBOHJT010000187.1:0-6704 GCA_050728715.1 Methylocella sp. | reverse complement strand
GGCCGGCTCAAGGATTTCAGACGCATCGCCACGCGCTACGACAAGCTCGCTCAAAACTTCTTCTCGGCCCTCTGCTTCGCCGCTACCTTAGCCTACTGGATCTGAATTAATTGAGTCCGGACCCTAACATGGGATCCAAATGCTGGTCAAAGGCAGCACGACATCTCGAAGCGAGGCGACACACGCGTCCGCGCGTTGCTTTACGAAGCGGCGATAGCGGTCCCAACCCGGATCGGACTGGCGCGCGCGCCGCTTGCCAGAGGCGCCGCGATGAGAAAACCAAAATGATTCACGTGAACCATTTTGGTGGGAACGGCGGGGCAACACTCGGCTAAAACCTCGGAATGCCGGGAAAAGCAAGCTGCCCGCCATGCACATGCATCTGGCCAAATTCCGCGCAGCGATGCAGCATGGGAAACACTTTTCCTGGATTGAGCAGCAGCTTCTCGTCGAAGGCGGATTTGACCGCAATTTGCTGGGCGAGATCTATGTCGTTGAACATTTCTGGCATCAGGTCGCGTTTCTCGACGCCGACGCCATGTTCGCCGGTGAGCACGCCGCCGACTGCGACGCATAGGCGCAAAATATCCGCGCCAAAATTTTCCGCGCGCGTGAGTTCACCGGGCTTGTTGGCGTCATAGAGGATGAGCGGATGCAAATTACCATCGCCGGCGTGAAAAACATTCGCGACGCGCAAGCCATGGCGCTCCGATAATCCACGCATGCCCGCGAGAACTTTGGCCAATTCCTTGCGCGGGATCGTGCCATCCATGCAATAATAATCGGGCGAGAGGCGGCCGACCGCCGGGAACGCCGCCTTGCGTCCGGCCCAGAACGCGTGGCGCTCGGCCTCGGAAGCGGAAATCCGGCAGTTTGAAGCGCCATGGGCGAGAGCGATATTTTCGACGAGCGAAACGAGGTGATCGACCTCGACAGGGGGGCCGTCGAGCTCGACGATCAACAGCGCATCAGCCTCGCGCGGATAGCCGGCATGGACAAAATCTTCCGCCGCTTCGATCGCGGGCTTGTCCATCATTTCCATGCCGCCCGGAATGATGCCCGCCGCGATAATGCCGGCGACGCAGGCTCCCGCCGCGTCGCTGGAGTCGAATGCAATCAGCAAAGCGCGGGCGGATTCCGGTGCCCGAAGAATCCGCACGGTGACCTCGGTCACGACGCCGAGCATTCCCTCCGAGCCGATGACAAGAGCGAGGAAATCGTAGCCCGCTTGGTCGAGATGGCGCCCGCCGAGCCGGATGACCTCGCCGGTCATTAGCACCATCTCGCAGCCCAGGACATTATTGGTGGTGAGGCCGTATTTGAGGCAATGCACGCCGCCCGAATTTTCCGCGACATTGCCGCCGATCGAGCAGGCGATTTGCGAGGAGGGATCGGGTGCGTAATAAAAGCTTTGCGCTTCGACCGCGCGGGTGATCGCGAGATTGGTGACGCCGGGCTCGACGACCGCGAACCGGTTGTCGAAATCGATCTCCTTGATCTTGTTGAATTTCATCATGGAAAGGAGAACGCCGTCCTCGAGCGGCAGGGCGCCGCCAGAGAGCGAGGTTCCGGCGCCGCGCGGAACAACCTTGACGTTATTCTCGTGACAATAGGAGAGAACCCCGCGCACCTGCGCAACGCTGTCTGGCAAGACCACGACCATCGGCAAGGCCCGGTAGGCGGTGAGGCCGTCGGTTTCGTAAGGCCGCCGGCCGGTCTCTTGCTCGATGACGCCTTCGCCAGGAACAATGCTCCGCAACGCGGTGACGATTTTTGCGCGCCGCGCGAGAACGGCTTTATCGACGTCCATCGCTTTCATCTCATTTAACCTCGTGCCCAAAGCCCATTGCACGTCACTCGCGGGTCCGCAAGACCGCAACCCGGACGCGAAGAAGGGTGGGAATATCCGGAAGTGTATGCCATGGGCGCTCTCATTTCGCTCCCTTTTTATCTGCCAAATCCGTCTCACTGAATGGTAACGGGGGACCGCGCCGAGGCCTTTGCCGTCTAACTAGAGCCCGCCCATGCAGATATATTTGATCTCCAGATATTCTTCGATTCCGTAGCGCGAGCCTTCACGCCCTATGCCGGATTGCTTGACGCCGCCGAAAGGCGCTTCCGCGGTCGATACGACTCCTTCATTGACGCCAACGATACCGGCTTCGATCGCGCGCGCGACGCGAAAGACCCGGCCGAGGCCGCGGGCATAGAAATAGCTCGCGAGGCCGTATTCGCTGGCATTGGCAAGCTCGATCGCTTCTTCTTCCGTGTCGAAACGAATAAGCGGCGCGACCGGGCCGAAAATCTCTTCGCCCAATAGGCGCGCATTGGATGGAACATCGATCAAAACGGTCGGTTCATAGAAATTGCCCCCAAGGGCATGGCGGGCACCACCGAGCAAGGCCCTCGCGCCTTTGGCGATCGCGTCGCCGACAAGCTCTTCGACTTTCGCCAAAGCCTTCGGCGTGATCAATGGGCCTTGTTGCACGCCGGGCTCGAAGGCGGGACCGACTTTCAAGGCGCCGACCGCCTTGGCCAACTTTTCCGCGAAAGCGTCGTAAACCCCAGACTGTACGTAAAGGCGATTGGCGCAGACGCAGGTCTGGCCGCTATTGCGGTATTTCGAGGCGATCGCTCCGGCCGCGGCTGCGTCCAGATCGGCATCGTCGAAAACGATGAACGGTGCATTGCCCCCGAGTTCGAGCGAGAGCTTTTTGATCGTCGCCGCGCATTGGCGCATGATGATCCGGCCAACCGCGGTCGACCCCGTGAAGGAAACCTTCCGCACGAGAGGATGACTCGTCAGGACAAGGCCGATCTCGGCTGCCCGCGTCGAAGGCAGAATATTGAGCGCGCCCTGTGGAATGCCCGCCTCCTGCGCGAGAACGCCGAGCGCCAGCGCCGAGAGTGGCGTTTCCGCCGCCGGCTTGACGACCGAAGTGCAGCCGGCGGCAAGCGCCGGGGCGATCTTGCGGGTGATCATCGCGTTGGGAAAATTCCACGGCGTGATCGCCGCAGTAACCCCGATCGGCTGTTTCAAAACGAGGATTTCGCGGCCCGGGCTCGGCGAGGGGATGACATCGCCATAGACGCGGCGCGCTTCTTCGGCAAACCATTCCACGAAAGAGGCGCCATAGACGATCTCGGCTGTGGCCTCGGCCAAAGGCTTGCCTTGCTCGCGGGCGAGGAGTTCGCCGAGTTCGTCGGTGTGCAGAGTCATCAGGTCGAACCATCGGCGCAGCAGGCGCGAGCGTTCCTTCCCCGGCATATGGCGCCAGCCGGCAAAGGCCGCTTGCGCCGCCGTGATCGCGGTCTCGGCGTCCTGCGACGTACAGTCGGCGACGCTGGCGATGACCGAACCGTTGGCCGGATCGGTCACGTCGAAATGTCGGCTATCCAAGGCCTCGACCCATTTGCCGCCGATATAAGCTTGATTACGAAGAAGTTTCGTACCGCATGGACTCATGCGTCACCTACGGAAATAGTTCCGATTGACCTTGTTTTATGAAGGAAGCTTTGCAATCGCGTCTCCCGCCCCAAAATCACGCCCAGGAATCTTTAGAACACCCCTGGGCCATTCTCTTCGGCTAGGCGCGCGTCAGCGCCGGCGATCAGATTGCAACAAGCCGGACCTGAACAATAAAGGCTCTTCAATCCGAAATCGACAATCGCGTGACGAGCCCATCGGCGAACCATTGCGAGAGGAAGCCGGCGACCCGCTGCGTCACGCCCACGCCGTTCCCTTGGAAAGCAAGAAGCGCGCAAATATCTCCAAAACTCTTGCCCCGTCTTGCCTCCAACAGCGCCAGGCGTTCGTCTTCCGCGACAGGGCGATAGAAGGACTGGCCATCGTTGCGCCAAAAGACGATCGCTTCCTCGCCTTGCTGGTTGGCCGGCGCCTCTTCTTCCTCGGCGAGAGCCGCATAGAACTGCGCCGTTCCGCCGGCGAAATCGAGAAGCCTGACGCTCGGATGGAATTCGAACGCGAGGCGCGGCCAATCTTCAACGCGGATGTCCCGCAAGGCATCGATAGTGCGCACAGTCGCATCGGAGGCATCGAAGGCGTCGGACAGCGCCCGCTCGAACCGCGCCAGATCAATCGCGCTTCGGTTCCCTCGCCACGGCGCCGTCCTTTGCATGAAATCGGGCAGGCGCGTGCCGTACCATCGCGCGTTGGGCTGACGCGACGGCGCCGACTCGATATAGTCTTCGACAAGACGGCCGAACGCTTCCTCGCCGAGGTGAGCCCGGAGAACCGGAAAGTCGGTTGACAAAAATTCCGCCAGACGCAAGCGATAGGCGTCGTGATAGACCGCAAACAGGGTCGCTCGATCCGTCCTCCGCGAATCCACGATCGAGGCGAGAATGGCGTTATCGCCGTCCACTATTCCAGCCTGGAACCGCATTTGCAGTTCGGCGAGCTTCATGCCGCGGCCCCCTGCGCGCGGGTTCTCGCGCAAGCGGCGACCGCTCGCGCGCGATCGAGTTCCGCCATGAGTTCGCCGAACGGCGGAAAGTTGTCGTCACGCTCGATCATCGTCGAGATCGATCCGAAACATGGGCAGACCTCATCATAGAGCGACCAAACTTCCTCGCAGATCGGTTGATCATGCGTATCGATCTTGTGCGTTCCCGCCTCCGAATGGCCCGCGAGATGGAGCTGGACCACGCGATCGGCCGGAACGGCGCCGATGAAACTTGCCTGATCGAAGCCATGATTGAAGCTCGAAACGAAGACGTTGTTGATGTCGAGCAGCAGCCAGCAATCGGCGCGCTCCGCCATCTCGCGGATAAACGTCCATTCGTCCATTTCGGATTCGGCGAAAGTGACGTAGCTGGACACGTTCTCGATCGCGATGCGCCGCCCGAGAAAATCCTGGACTCGCCTTATGCGCTCGACGACATGGTCCAGCGCCTCAAAGGTATAGGGAATGGGCAGGAGGTCGTGCAGATTGATGCCGTGCACGCCGGTCCAGCACAAATGATCCGAAATCCATTCCGGCTGAAACCGGCCGGCGAGGCTCTTGACCGCCCTGAGGTATTCGAAATCGAGCGGGGCGGTCGAGGCAATCGACATCGAGACGCCATGCATCACGATTGGATAGGTGCCGCGAATCCGCTCGAGCATCGCAAGCGGCCGGCCGCCGGGAACCATGAAATTCTCTGAAATCACTTCAAACCAGTCGACCCTCGGGTTCTTCGCGAGGATGTCCTCGTAGTAGACCGGCCGCAAACCGAGGCCGAAACCCAGCGGGGGAGGCTGTTCCATGGGTTGCTCCTTGCGCCGTAACCCGAGAAGAAGACGGGCGGAGCATGCAATCCGCCCGGCTTGGAAATGGATCAGCCGACGGTGCCGCCCTCCTCGGTGCAAGCGTGCTTCGATTTCGTCGGCAGCCAGCCCTGGCCCTTGCAGGCATTCTGACCCTTGCAGGCATTCTTCGCGGTCTTGCAGGCGCTCTCGCCCTTGCAGGCGTTGATCCCCATGCACATGACGGTTTTCGCCTTATGCTTGGCGGAAGCCGGGGTGGGGGACAGGCCGCCGATCGCAAGCGTGATCGCCGCAATGGCGAGGGTGGCACCGGATACGACATTGGTCTTCATATTGATCTCCTCGGGAATTCGCTGGAATCCGCTCGCAAGGCGAGCACTGCGTGGGCTCAGGCGTGAGCACACGAAACGTTTAACGCCCCAGCGGAGAAAAGCGTTACAGAGCTCACGGCTTTGTGATCGCCAGATCCAACGATTCGGATTGAGAGAGGCGATGCGCCACAGCCGACGTTTATTCAGGAAAGCGCACGGTTGAATTAAATGTCACATAGACGATTCCCCCGGCGGACTTCTTTCGACGCAGACGTCTGAAGCGGGCGTCGGCGTCTTTACGGCCTCGGCAAAGCTGTTGGAGGACCAAGTTGCCGTCGTCCGATACATGAACCTTCTCAATCGCTACACCGGCAACTCCGGGTACCGGGGCTTCGCCGTCCATGCGATGCGCTATGCGGTTGGCGCATCGAAGGGCCTGCAACGTCCGCTGCCGGGCGTGTCACTCGCCGGCCTCGAGCTCGGCCGCGAACGGACCCACATCACGATCGTCGGACACAAGTACGACAAGGACGCCGCGATGCTGTTTGCCGTCGCGCGCGCCTTCCCGGCTCGCTACGAGCGGCTTGAATGGTGGGACACAAGTGAAGGTCCCGTGACCAATCCCGATGTGACTTATCCTGAACTCGACAAGCCGGCCGCCTTCGCCTGTGCCAATCGAACCGCTCCCCGCCAGTTTTCACCGGTGCGGATCTGACTGCCGCCGTCGACCGCATGACCAGAGCCGCCCCACGATGGTCGTCTTAGGGTCGCAAGGCGAAAGTCAAACGGACCCACTACCCGTGCCTTGCTTTCCGGCTTCCCGCACCCTACAAGAGCGCCCATTCCACACGCGGATCGCGCGGCCCTGCTTCAAGGGCCGCTCCCGGTGGCCTCTCGATCCCTGCTGGAGCGGGCGGTCCATAACGATCCCCGGCGGCTTTAACCGGAGAACTATCGGCCATGGCCTTGCCCGAATTCACGATGCGCGGTCTCCTCGAATCTGGGGCTCATTTTGGACATCAGTCGCATCGCTGGAACCCGAAAATGGCGCCGTTCATTTTTGGCGCCCGCAACAATATCCATATCATCGACCTTGCCCAGACGGTGCCGTTGCTGCATCAGGC
>JBOHJT010000186.1:0-6706 GCA_050728715.1 Methylocella sp. | reverse complement strand
GTCCGGCTGCATCCGGATGATGAACGCCGATGCCATCGATCTCTACGAGCGGGTCAAGGTCGGCACCCGCGTCGTGGTGCTTTGACCGGGACCTTGCAATCGAACCGTGGCGCCGCGAGCAAAGGCGCCCGCGGCGCGGTGGGCGGAGCGCCAGGGACGCCCCTCCGGCGCGGAGGGCGGGTACGGCCACCGCGAAAAACGCCGCCGGCTTCCTCGGCCCCGGTCCTCGCCGAAATGCCGCACCCCATCGAAGCCATCCAGATCGACGGCGGACCGGAGTTCATGGCCGAGTTCGAGACAGCCTGCGCCGCGAAGAAAATCCCGCTCTATGTTCTGCCGCGTGTTCCGCCGCCGCGATCGCCCAAGCTCAATGGGGCTGTCGAACGGTGCAACGGCGTGTGGCGATACGAGTTCCACGCAGGTACGGCCCACTTAAATCGCCAAAATCGCCGCCCATGTCGAGGCCTTCCAGCACCTCAACAATCACCAAAGACCGCACGGAGCCCTTGCCGGAAAAACCCCAGTCTCATATGTCGTGAGCCAGGACATCTACTTGCCCGTCATCGTTTCGACATATGAGCTGTCCCTAAGCCATAGCAATCATGAGGCCAGGCTCGACTGTCGCCCATGGCTACAGCATGATTCTTCTTCGCTGTGTTCCTCGCCAGATGGTGCTTTGCCATGCGGGACCCCACCAAAACCATTATTGTCAAGCTTCGCAACGTCTAAGTTCCGTCTCCTGCGCCGCATATCCGTCGTACAAATACCGCTGCCGCCGATCGAAACGGCGGGCCAATTCCTATCCAAAAGGCCCTTGTCGGCATTCATGAGAATATTATGATCCTCTGCGTGAAAACATGGGTCACCGGGCTTTTTGCGCCGCCAAATTCTCGTTATTCAGGCCCAAAAAACTTGGCTTGTCGATTCTGCTCCGGAAAATAAGCTAGGCCGGCTCAAATTCGGGCGCCGCGGCTTCTTTGCAGGCTCGAACGGAGAAACAGGCATGACCAATTCTCATGGCCGTTTCGTCTGGTACGAGCTGATGACGACGGACATGGAACCGGCCAAGGCGTTCTACGCCAATGTCGTGGGCTGGGGCACGCGGGATGCCTCGATGCCCGCTTCGGCCTATAGCCTGTTTACCGCCGGAGATGCCCCCATCACCGGGCTGATGAAACTGCCGGAGGACGCGAGGAGAACGGGGGCGACGCCGCACTGGATCGGATATGTCGGAGTCGACGACGTGGACGCTGCCGTCGACCGGATCAAGCACCTTGGCGGAGCGGTGCACGTCCCACCGAGGGACGTCCCCAACATCAGCCGCTTTTCGGTCGTCGCCGATAGGCAAATGGCAACGTTTGCGTTGGTCAAGGGGCTAAAACCCGGCCAAGCGCGGTCCGCCGAGCCGGACACACCGGGGCGCGTGGGCTGGCATGAGTTGCTCGCCGCCGACTGGGAGAAGGCGTTCACTTTCTATGGCGAGCTATTTGGCTGGCAAAAAGCGGACGCCCACATCGGCGCGATGGGCACGTATCAGCGGTTTTCCGCCGGAGGGGAGACGATCGGCGGCATGTTCACCAAGCCTGCGACGTTGCCGCTTCCCTTCTGGCTTTACTATTTCAACGTTGGCGACGTCGAGGCGGCGGCGAAGTGCGTGGAGGCCGGCGGCGGCCAAATCCTCTATGGCCCGACTGCAGTGCCCGGCGGCGCTTGGATCGTCCATTGCACGGATCCTCAGGGCGCCATATTCGCGCTAGTGGATAAGCGCAACCGCAAAGCTATCGGATATTTCATCGCACCGCGCGATACTCCCGGCGCGCGGGGGCGCCGACGGTCTTGGTAAAGCCGGGAACCGCGGATTAATCGCTATTGACCCGCCGCGCTCGGCCCATTTGGGTGGTGGTGGCCCAGCCACTCTGAGGCCGTGCGATTGTCAGCCGGAAGCCCCCGATTTCGCGCCGCGACCGATCGCAAATTGACCGACCGGGCCCTCGACGTGGAATTCGATCCCCGTCATCTTTGCGAACAGATCGATATTCGCGATTCCGATCGCGCATCCGCCGAGCCGCATGTCGGCCGCCGTCAGGTAGAGCGTTTGCGTCAAGACGCCGACGTCCTTGAGAATGAGCGCATAGGCGATCGAGCTGTACTTCCACGAAATACGGCCAAAGCGCGCAGCGATCGTGATCAAGATCTGGGGCGCGGCGGGCGCACCCATTGCATATCTGGCTTTCGCCAACAGCGCTTCGAGCTCATTCGTGGGAACGCCGATCGGCACCAGCACGTGAGCGCCGGCGTCGTAATGATAGAAACCTCGGGCAAGCCCTTCGCATATGTTGACGGCCGGATAGAATTCCAGCTCGTAGCTGGCGCCCGCCGACGGATACGGCCTAACGGTATACGTCTCCACCGGAGCGCCGTCACCGAGGCCGACCGTGCCTCTCGATCTCGACAGAACACGCGCGGTGCAGTCGAGAAACCGCGAAAGCTCGGCGAGCGTGATCGGTCGCCGATCGTCAAAACTGCGCGTCGAATGACGTTCCCCCAGGAGCTTTGCGACCGGCGAGATCGCCTCCGGATGCGGGGCCGAGAACTTGCGCAGATCGATTTTCTTTCCGGGCCAGCGGGGCCGCACCGCCGGCAGCGGAGAAATCACGCCGGCATACGGATAAACTCCGCCCAGCGGGTTGGCGTGCCGGCCTTCCGTGCTGCGCGTGTGGAACAAAAGATCGTGAAAGTCCCAAAGAACGAGGTTGCAGTCACCCTCGGCCGGGCGAAGGCCACTTTCGCCGGCAACGTCGATCTTGAAAACGATTTGGCAGTCCACCAGCAAAGCGAGAAACTCGGCCCCCGGAAAACCGTCCTGCCGACGGAGGTGTTTGATTTGCTGCGGGGTAGAGAGCATGGCGATGACGACCGCAAGCTTCGGATCGCAAATTTTGAATAACGCGCCGGCGCGCGGCGATTCTAGCACCATCTCGTTGCCGCGCCGTCGCATGTACGCGAACCGCGATAGGACGAGAGCGTCGGCATTTCCGAGCTGCGGCGTTTGCGGCCAATAATCGGGAACCTGCGGTTCGATGACGACCAGGTCCACGCCGTTTGAGCGCCCGACGCGGTACTCCAACAGGCCGTGCCCAGCCAATCGCCGGACCAATTGATTAATCTCTTTGTCGATGTTCCGGCTGCCGGACGCAAACGAGCTGAGTGGCAGACCTATGCGCAGTTCCTGCGCGCGATCCGCCGCGCCCGCGCTAAACGTTCCCAAGCCGAGCGAATAGCCATCGAAGCAGGCGACGATTTCTCCATTGGCGTGCGCTTCGAGCGTGACGCGACCGCCGAGCCGGGCGGAAATGGTTGGCGGCGCAGCCCGTCGCACTGACTTTATTTCGGGAGCGCGCAAGCCGGGGACCCTCAGGTATGGGGGTGAATCGGATTGAGCTCGTTTTCCTTGAGCAGCCGGTCACGCAATCCGAGCTTTACCGGAACATCGTAAAGGCGGCCAGGCGCGAAGCGGCGATAGAAATGCCGCAATCCCGGAACGATCACTCTGACGACCGGGACCTCGATGTCGGGACGCGTTTGATTGAGGACGAGGAAATCGAGGCGCTCTCGCTTGGCAACGCGCACGCAGGCGGTTACTTGCTCGCGCGTGTCGAGGCGGCCGAACTTTGAGCCGGAACCTAGTTCGACTGCCGGATTGTTGCCTGGCGTCAAGAAGGGATGGTCCCGCAGGCGCAATGGAGTGGTGCCGTCAAGGCTCGATTTCTCCCCGGTCCCGCCGCCCATCAGACCCAGGGACATGAATTGGTTTAGCTCGGTCAGCGCCCGCAACAAGGCGATTGGCGCATCGAAGTGCGCGCCAGAACCGAACTCGATATTTTCGTGCCCGTTTTGCATCCAGTGCGTTACCGCCACAAAGGTCGGAATCCCGAGATCGCTGGTGACATCGAGCACCCAAAGGCGGCGTCCTGTTTCGGCAAGCTGGCTTTGCAGGTCACGAACGTAGGAATCGTCGAACTGGCCAAGGTCCACAGCAGGCCGCTGTAATCGATTGTACCACCAGATTGCGTATGCATCCCGTTCCACCAGCTCGAGGAATCCCTGCACGATCGCTTCCTCGAGCGTGTTGCCCGCCGCGCAACCGTTGGAATCCGCCAGGAAGGGGGCGGGGCCCCTGTAGAAAAAATACAAGAGGCTGGCCGGAAGATATCTGAAGCATTTGTCGCGCAGGGACCACACCGGCGACCATTCGATTTCGGCCGATCGGTCGAATAGGGTCGGGCTCATCGGCGAATCGTCGGAGCCGGGCGTCGGCGCCAGGCCCCCCCGGTTTTGCGCGTCGCTGAACAGCAAGACGTCGTTCGGAGGAATGGCATCGCCTGACGGGAAATCCGTGAACCGCCGTGTCACTCTGATCTCGTCGCCCTGAAAAATCCCGGAATAACGCTCGATCGCCTCCATGAGCGCGCTGGCTTCCCCCTGCTCGGCAGTGCTGCCCTTGCCGAAGCTGCCACCGTTCAGTCCTGCCTTGAGCTCATTGACCGTTTCGGCGGGCGCCGAAAAATTGTGCGTGGCATAGTAGTTGGTGTTCAAGGGCAAATCGGCTTCGATGCGCTCGAGACGCGAGACCACGCCGGTGAGGGGGCTCACATGCTTGCGGTAACGTGCAACCGTGGCCCGCGGCGAAACGGTCCGGTACCCGCCGCTCGTCATGACCAGCTTGCCGCCGGCGCCCAATTCGACCGGCACCGGCGCACGGCTTGGCTCGCGCAGCTTCTTGCGGCCGCAGGCCGGACATTGCGGGCGGCCCGCCACGTAATGCTTCACGATGGTCGAGCCCAACAGGTCGAGGCTGATGATGTGTTGGCGCAATTCCGTGCGAAAGCCGGTGGCGATCGCTTTCGCGATCTCGACGGCCGCAAGTTGGATGGCACTCTGTCCGAACGTGTGCCGGGCCAGAGGCGAAACGGCGAGGCAGCGGGCCTGACCGCGGTCGAGGAGCGCCTTGACCTCTCGGTTCCTTTTCATCCGCTCGGCAAGACACATCCAGCAGGCGCTCTTGCCGGGGCTGAACACCGGCCCCACCAGGGGAAAAATGCCGGAGGGTTGGACGAGCACCCAGGGGGTGCGGTCCGACAAATGCTGCCGGTTCAATTCCGGCAGTCGCCCTTCGAGATAATCGCTGACCAGCGTGACGGTCAGGCCGGGGGAGCGCTTGACGACGCGAACGCCCAGCGCGCTCAGCGCGCCGCCGAGTTCCGGTGCCCCCTGCACGTCAATTGATTGAATGCGCACACGACATTTCTGGAGATTTCTCTCCGCGGTCTCCGGCAATAGGCCGAGGCTCGCCCAATAGGCGGCCACGGCGCCATTCGAAAAGCGCGATGCCGGGAGGACATAGCGGCGGTCGACGAGCCGCTTCAGGGCTTCGTGGATTTTGCCGGACGGAAAATCCTGCTCCAGCTCGCGAACGAGCTCTCGAAAGCTCCTTCCACCCTCTCCTATCGCGGAGGCGAGTGCACAATAAAGCTCGCCGTGAAGAAGGAACTTCCGGTCCTCGGAATAGAGGCACACGACATCGGGTGGTAGCGCATAAACGGTGAAATTCGGCGCGAACTGCGGAACGTCTTTGCCGTGATGCTGTGTAAAGCTGTTTCCGTGATCGGCTGTCATAGGTCAGTGCGCGCACCTTCGCCACAACTCCGGAGGCAAGTGCAAGGCCCCGGTTGCCAGGGCTCCGTCATCTAGCTCGCGCGCTAGAGTTTCTGAGTCTCGCGTTTCTCGATAAGGTTGGCGACCCGGTCGGCCGCCCTGCTCATGCCTGACGCGCGCATCCGCGTGGGCATCGCCCCAGTAAGACGTGGGTTGGCCGCGTCGCACTTGCTCACACCTGGCCCTGAAGACCTGCGTTTGTCAGTGTAAGCGGAAGCGGCTCAAATCTAGCACCAGGCGCAGCCTCCCCACGATAAGCAGCAACCGCCCCAGCCCCAGCCCCAGCTGCAGCCGCCGCAGCCTCCCCAGCCGCAGCCTCTGCCGCCGCAGCCGCGGCAGCCGTGTCCGCAGCCGCGGCAGCCGTGTCCGCAGCCGCCGAAACCGTGTCCGCAGCCGCCGCAGCCGTGTCCGCAGCCGCCGCCATGTCCACAGCCGCCGCCATGTCCGCAGCCGCAGCCTCCCCGGGCAAGTTGTATGCCTGACCGCGGTGTTCCGAGGTTTTCCTTGTCAAAGACATGGAATGTCGCCAGGCTGACGTCGGAGATTTCCTCCTCACCGAAAGTGATGACCTGAAACGGTGCCGTGTTGTGCGACGGTATATCCGCTACCGATCCACCGGCCGATGTTGCCCAAGACACCCCGGCGATTCCCAGCACGGATACAGCTTTACTTGGACGCTTCCCCTTCGAAGCGCGTCTCGTTTGCGACATAGCAGAGCTCCTCCTCTACCTTCCATCGAACAAATTCGCGACGAACCCACCGCGTCCGTAACACTTTTCGCGCGCTTTGAATAGCGCTATGCAAGGCTCTGCATCTCGGAACTCGAGCGCTTGCCCGCAATGGCCAACTGTCAAGTAAGCCAGCTAGAGTATCTGCTTTGGTCAAGCCGGGTTCGTCGTCCAGGTTTTACCGCTTTTCGGAAGGGCGTTGGCAAGGGCGAGCAGCTTTCGCATGATGGCCGTGAGCGCGGCCTTCGCGGCCTTTCCGGCGG
>JBOHJT010000185.1:0-6713 GCA_050728715.1 Methylocella sp. | reverse complement strand
AGCTTGGCCGGGTCCAACAATGATGATCGCCGTTCTCAATATTGGGAAGAATTAACTTTCTTCATCCCGATTTGTCATTGCACGTGGAGGAGAGGACCGAAGTTGTCCGGGAAGTTTGAGGTGTTCAGGACTTGAATGCCGGCCTGGTGATTGCTTGTGAACGGAGTTATTACGTTGGGTGGACAGCCGGCCGCGTTGGCTTCGCTCACGTTGTTGAACCAAATTCCGACATGGTAGAGTTGGACTGGCGCGGTTTTGACGCCTGTTTTTGAATCATCCGGGAAAACCGGGACCGATGGAACAGCACCCGGGGAAACGATGAAGGTCCCGGTGCTGAAACGTCCGATAATGTCGGTGACGCCGTGACCGTCGTCGTCGGTCAAGATATCTCCGTCATACCAGGCCAAACCGAACGGTTTGTTGGGAACCTGAATGATAAATATGACGAAGTCGTTCTTGGGCGGCATATTAAAAAGTTCGACATGCATTTTTTCGAACGGCCCGCTCGGGGGGAAGGCCGCGATCGTCGCGTGCCCGAAGGCATGCTTCGACAAGTTTGTACACGCCTTTGCCCCACTCGAGACGACAAGGTCGAAAGAGAAGTTGTCGTCTTTGTCGTTCGCAAAGCTCGGTGTCGCTGAAAGTGCGACCATCGCAGCGAATGCTAAACCTAAGGTTGTATAACGCATAATTGTCCCTCCTGGTTGAAGATGCCTAGGCTAACGCAGCCAGGCGCTCACTAACGCCGAGATACATAGCTCGGATCCCGCCGCGTTGCATCGGCCGTATGTCCTAAAACGGGAGCCCCTAGAGTAGACTCTCGTAATGACACCATAATGACAGGCGGCGTACAGAAAAATCTCACACTATCCGTTTCTCCGCACCCCCTAATCAGGGGTTGACGGCGCGCTATTGTCGTGAATGTCCAACAAGTTTGCAGGTTTCTTGATTATTTTTGGCTGATACTTGATAAATGTCAATTGATCATCGATAATATCTGCTCTAAGCAAAGGGTCGCGGCGCGGACCCCCACCCGCGACCTGGCGCGCCCCGCCCGATTTGACTATAGGCCCGCGCTCCCCCATCCTCCCCTCATCGATCGTGAGCGCTACCGTTCGATTATTTTTTAGAGTTTGGCTGCTTTGGCCGCGCGCCAAAAATGACGCATTGGAAAACGAGGACCGTTGCATGAATATCGTCATTGTCGAGTCGCCGGCGAAGGCCAAGACGATCACCAAATATCTCGGGAAAGGCTATGAGGTTTATGCTTCCTATGGCCACGTTCGCGATTTACCGGCGAAGGATGGTTCGGTCGATCCGGACGGCGATTTCGCCATGCTATGGGATGTCGATTCCAAATCGGCCAAACGGTTGGCGGAACTAGCCAAGGCGGCGAAGGGCGCGAACCGGATCATTCTGGCCACCGACCCCGACCGCGAAGGCGAGGCGATTTCCTGGCACGTCGTCGAAGTCTTGAAGGCGAAAAAAGTCCTCGGTGCGAAACCCGTGGAGCGAGTCGTGTTCAACGCGGTCACCAAATCCGCGATCCTCGAGGCCATCAATCATCCGCGCGAGATCGATGCCGCGCTCGTCGATGCCTATCTCGCCCGCCGCGCGCTCGATTATCTCGTGGGGTTCAATCTTTCACCGGTGCTATGGCGCAAATTGCCTGGCGCGCGCTCGGCTGGACGGGTGCAATCCGTCGCCTTGCGCCTGGTCTGCGACCGCGAGCTCGAGATCGAAAAATTCGTGTCGCGCGAATATTGGTCGATCATGGCGCATTTGAGGACCAAGGCCGGAGCGCCTTTCGTTGCCCGGCTCGCGGGTGCCGACGGCCAGCGGATCAATCGCCTTGACATTGGCTCGGAGGCGGAAGCGGCAGCCTTCAAGGCGGCCCTCGACGCGGCCAAATTCTCGGTGGCTGGGATCGAGGCCAAGCCCTCCAAGCGGCATCCGCCGCCGCCGTTCACGACCTCGACCCTCCAGCAGGAGGCCTCCCGCAAGCTGGGCTTCGCGCCCGCGCGGACCATGCAGCTCGCCCAGCGGCTTTACGAAGGAGCCGAAATCGGCGGCGAGGCAGTGGGTCTCATTACTTATATGCGCACCGATGGCGTCGATCTCGCGCCGGAGGCGATCGCGAGCGCCCGCAATGTCATCGGCAACGAGTTCGGTGCCCGTTATGTCCCGAAGGCGCCGCGCAAATATACGGTGAAAGCCAAAAATGCGCAGGAAGCGCATGAAGCAATCCGCCCGACCGATCTCGCCCGCTTGCCAAAAGTTGTCTCACGTGGCCTCGAACCGGATCAGAGGCGGCTTTACGAACTCATCTGGACGCGCACGATCGCGAGCCAAATGGAATCCGCCGAACTCGAACGCACCACCGCCGATATCATGGCACATGCCGGCACGCGAACGATTGATCTCCGCGCGACCGGGCAGGTCGTTCGCTTCGACGGATTTTTGAAACTTTACCAGGAAGGCCGCGACGACGAAGAGGATGAAGACGGCGGCCGTCTGCCCGCGATGGCCAAAGGCGAGGCGCTCGCCAAGGACAAAATCGCGGCGGACCAGCATTTCACCGAGCCGCCGCCACGCTTCACCGAGGCGACACTCATCAAACGCATGGAGGAACTTGGCATTGGCCGGCCTTCGACCTATGCTTCGACCCTCGCGGTTTTGCGCGAGCGCAACTACGTTCGCCTCGACAAGAAGCGGCTCATCCCCGAAGACCAGGGCCGTCTTGTCACGGCTTTTCTGGAAAGTTTTTTCACCCGCTACGTTGGCTATGATTTCACCGCCGCGCTTGAGGAGAAACTCGACCTCGTCTCCAACCATGAGCTCGACTGGAAGCAGGTGCTGCGGGATTTTTGGGTGGATTTTTCCGGTGCGCTCGCAGGCATCAAGGACCTGCGCACGACCCAAGTTTTGGACAGTCTGAACGAGCTTTTGGGGCCGCATATTTTCCCCGCCAAGGAAGATGGCTCGAACCCGCGCGCGTGTCCGTCCTGTGGCACAGGCCAGCTATCGCTGAAACTTGGTAAATTCGGCGCCTTCATTGGCTGCTCGAATTATCCCGCATGCAAATTCACCCGCACCTTGGCCAACACAAGCGCGGATGGAACCGCCAATGGCGAGCGGGCGGGCGTCGCGATTTTGGGCCAGGACCCGGCGACGGGGGACGAGATCACCACGCGCGACGGCCGGTTTGGCGCCTATGTGCAACAAGGCGAGGGTGAAAAGCCAAAGCGGGTCTCGATGCCCAAAAACATCGATCCAGGCGGAATCACCCTGACCCAGGCAATTGGCTTGCTTTCGCTGCCGCGCGAAATCGCCAGACATCCCGAGACAAAGGAGCCAATCCTGGCTGGGATCGGCCGTTTCGGTCCCTACGTCCAGCACGGCAAGACCTATGCGAGCATCGGCAAGGATGACGACATCCTGAGCATCGGCGAAAATCGCGCGATCGACCTCATTGTCGCCAAGGAAAGCGGCTTGACCGGCCGGCGTTTCGGCGACGCCGCGAGCGCGCCCGCGCGCGTGCTCGGGCAACACCCCGGGGGCGGCGACGTCGTGGTCAAGGCCGGGCGGTACGGCCCCTATGTCAATTACGGCAAGATCAACGCGACGTTGCCGCCCAACGCCGACGCCACCACGTTGACGCTAGAAGACGCCGTTGCGCTTGTCGCAACGAAAGCTGCTGGGCAAGGGGGGAATGCGAGCATCCAAGGCCGCCTGCTTGGCGCGCATCCCTCGGGCGGACCGGTAACCGTGCGCGCGGGACGGTTCGGACCCTATGTCAATCGCGGCAACACCAATGCGACCTTGAAAGGCGGCATGTCGCCCGAGACGATCACGCTTGAAGAGGCGATCCGCTTGATCGAGGATAAGCAGGCGGGCGCAGGATCGCGGGCCAAAAAAACCAAGCGGGCCGCGCCGAAGACGAAGGCAGCGGCTGCGAAACCGCCGGCGCAAAAAGCGAAAAAGGCTAAGCAAGCGTGAAAAGATCCGCCGGCGCGAGAGAATCCGGGCAGGATATCGCCGCACCAGCGCAAGCGTCGCGCGTAGTGCGTGCTGAAGGTCTGCATCCTTCCCTCTCATTTATGTACGATCGCAAATCGCCAAATGCCGCTACAGCTTTGTTTTTTGGCGAATACGGGTTACATTCGGCTCGATTTATCTTTTTGGAAGATTTTGATGCGGAATGACTATGGATTGCCGGGCGCCGGCGCGCCCTTGCGCCACCTTCACCGGCAGATGACTGTAGCGGAGCGGGGGCTGCTCCTCGGCGAGGGGACCTTGCTCGCCAAAATGGAAGATGACGACCTTCGCCTCGCTGGCGAGGAAGAGCGGATCCTTACCTTGCTCTCCGTCGCCTATCGACGCGAAGTGCCCGCCGCGACGCTTGGCTCCTTTCGCCGCGCATCAAAACATTGGCAAAGCGGCGACAAATGTTTGGCCGCCATTCATCTCGCCCAGAACGGCTTGGGGAAACTCGACGAGGAAGACGCCTACCGCCTCTCGCTCGCGGCAAAACTGATCGAGGCGGGCGTCACGCCACGCGAGCTTGCCCGCGAGTTGGGCCTTCGCCTGCCCCGCCCTGACCTAGAGAAGGCGGGGTATGATCCGAACGAGGCGCGGACTCCTCCCGGAAATCATCACGAAAGCGGCGAATGGTCGAAGGGTGGCGCCTCGGCGTCGGCGCTGACCGAGGGAAGATCGGCGGCTACAGATTCCGACAAAGTCCACCAAGTGCCCGATCTTCCTAAGGATGCCATTATGGTTAGGCGGCCGGACGGATCAACAATCTTCGATCCGGTTTCCACAACCAAACGGCTCATGGCTCCGTCATGGGCAAATTTTCAGAAGGTCTATGAGGCCGGAGAGAAGATCGCAAACTGGCCCATAGCGCAACAGGTCGTTGCAGGCAAAGCTGCGCTTGCGCATTGGGGGACATATGATTTCCAGCGGGACAAGGCGACGAACACTTTTTTCGAAGCGTACATTAATGCCGCCAATTACGCGGTAGGTGTTTATATGGCCGGAACCGGACATGGAAAGTGGTTTTCGGTCGCAGCTGCTCAGACATGGGGATTTTTCACTTCGTCCACTAAATACGATGACAACGCAAGATATTGGACCGGGAAAGGCTGGGATGATGCCCACAGAGGCGACTGGAAAACGAAATGAAACGCGACGAGATTATCGTGTTGGCCGCCTTATTCGTTCCCATTGCGCTGGGCACGATCATATACGCGACCCTGCCACTTTTCCCCTTTCTTGTCATGTTAGCGATCGAGCCAGCAGGAACGGGGTGTGACGAGGGACCTGTAACAGACCGCAGCGCCACCAATGCGCGGGGTGATGTTGTCGAGGAATATGTCAAGGCTTGCACGGGATTTGGAACCATCGTCGACTATTCGGTTGTGCTGCAGGCTCAAGGGACTGAAAAATCAATGACCTTGGTCGAGCATAGCCAACCCCACTACGACTATCCGAAGTTTCGTTGGATCGACGACGACACGCTCGTGATCGATGTCGGTGAGGTCCGCTCCGTATGGGCGCAGGTGGATAGGGTTGGCTCCATTCATATCACCTATGTGTACACCAATACTGGGTGGTAGGGCTATGCGCGGCATCCTTCCTTCTTATTTATGTACGATTGCAAATCGCATATGCCGCTACAGCTTTGTTTTTTGGCGAATACAGGTTACATTCGGCTCGATTTATCTTCTTGGAAGATTTTGATGCGGAATGACCATGGATTGCCGGGCGCCGGCGCGCCCTTGCGCCACTTTCGCCAGCGGATGACCGTGACGGAGCATGAGCTGCTCCTCGGCGAGGGGACCTTGCTCGCCAAAATAGAAGATGACGGCCTTTCCCTCGAGGGCGAGGAAGAGCGGATTCTTACCCTGCTCGCCGTTGCCTATGGACGCGATGTCCCTGCCGCGACCCTTGGCTCCTTTCGCCGGGCGGCAAAACATTGGCGCGGCGGCGACAAGTGTCTTGCCGCCATTCATCTCGCCCAGAACGGCTTGGGGAAGCTCGACGCGGCGGGCGCTTATCGCCTTTCGCTCGCGGACGAGCTGATCGAGGCGGGCATGACCCCGCGCGAGCTTGCCCGCGAGCTGGGCCTTAGCCTACCTCGCCCTGACCTAGGGAAGGCGGGGTATGATCCGAACGAGGCGCGGACTCCTCCCGGATATCATCACGAAAGCGGCGAATGGTCGAAGGGCGGCGCCTCGGCATCAACACTGACGACCGGAAGATCAGCGGCAACAGGTTCTCGCAAACCCCACCAGGTGCCCGAGCTTCCCAAGGATGCTGTCGTCGTTAAGCGGCCGGATGGCACGACGATCGACGATCCATATTCCACGACTAACCAGCTCGTGGCCCCGTCAAGGGCGAATTTTCATGATGTTTATGTTGCGGGAACGCGAGTGACTAATCCGTTTCAGATTAACGCGTACGTTGGTCATTACGGGCAGTACGATTATCAGCGCGATAAAGCCAGCAACACATATTATCCAGAATATAAACATTCAAGCAATTACGCAGTAGGCGTTTTTATGGCGGGAGCTGGCTATACACGTGAGCGAACAAGCGATATTTCTGAAACATTTGCGTATTTCTACTCACGTAACTATAAAACAGATATGGCGGAACGAAAATATTGGACATATCGTGGTTGGGATGATGCGCACGATGGAATTTGG
>JBOHJT010000184.1:0-6748 GCA_050728715.1 Methylocella sp. | reverse complement strand
ATGTTGGCTCGGTTTCGCCCAAACGAACCCGGTAGACGCTGAGATTTTCGATCACTCGCTGGACGTAATTGCGGGTTTCGGTGAAGGGAATCCGCTCGACCCAGTCGACCGGATCGACGCCAGGTTTGCGTGGGTCGCCATAGGCTTCGATCCACTCCTTGACCCTCTTGCCGCCGGCATTATAGGCGGCGAAGGTCAGGATGTACGAGCCCTTCTGCTCGGCCATGAGCTCGCCGAGATGACGTGCCGCGAGTTGGGCATTGAATGCCGCGTCGGTCAGGAGCCGCTTTGGGTCGAAGGCGACGCCCGCATGCTCGGCGGTCCTTTTCGCGGTCGACAGAATCATCTGCATCAAACCTTTGGCTCCGGCCGACGAAACGGCGGACGGCTCGAAGGCGCTTTCCTGACGCGCGACCGAATAGACCACCGGCGGCGCAACAGAATTTTGCAAAGGCTCGAAGGGAGGCACGCCATAGTCCGGGAAGGCCAGCGCATCGACCGGCATCCCGCGCTGACTTACGATCTTGCCGAAGTTAAGCGAAAGGTGCGCGTCGCGCTGCTTTGCCACGAGGCTGGCGAGCGCCGCCACTTGGGTCTCATCGGCAAGGTGACGCGCCGCTTCGATGACAAGCGGAGCCGCCAAATCCTTTTCGCCGGCGGCGTAAAGCACTTCGATCACCTTGATCGCGTCGGCGCGGTCCTCTCCCTTCGCCTCGTTGCCGATGGAACGGATCGGCAGCGTTATCAGCCCAAGTTTTGCGCGCGCAAGCTGGCCGTAATAGGTTGTCTGATAAACCGCCGCCTGCTCATAGAACGTGCGGGCCGCTGTCGCGGCGCCGGGCGCGGAGGTTGCCTCGGCGGTGCGGCCCTGCCAATAAGCCGCTCGCGCCCGCGACACCGGCGTTGCGGCGAGCTTGGCTATGGCATCGAAATGCCCAGCCGCGCGCGCCGGATCGTTCAAGAAACGCAGCGCGATCCAGCCGGCGTGAAATTCGGCCTCGATCCGCATTTCGTGCAACACGGCGGAATGTTCGGCGCATATCTTGTAGGCGGTCGCGGGGTCGTTTTGATCGAGGAGTTTTCTGGCGAGAAGCCGGCGTTCGATCCACCACGCATCGCCGTCGACGAGACGCGAAGGATCGCGCGGGGCGGCCAGCATAATGTCGGCCGCGGCGCGGATCTTGCCGGCGTGGCGCAGTTTGTGGATCTGCGCAAAAAGAAAGCCCGGGTCAGTGCGAAGCGCCAAGGGAACCGCGGCGAGAAGCTTGTCGCTCGGCGCGCCCTTGCTCACGGCGGCGCGGGCCTTGGCGAGCGCCAGCACATCGGGTCCGGCCAAGGCGGCGGCGCGAAATGCCCCAGCGATCTCGCCCTTGTAGAGCAAACGATCGGCCCGAAACTTATGGTCGGCTCTGTCCAAATAGGCGCCGAAGTCGGTTCTCACCTTCGCTTCGAGCTGGGGGTTGAGGTCGGCTTGCCGCCACACCGCGCGGACCAAGGCGGCCGCCTCGCTCGTCTTATCGTCGTCGGTCAAAACGCGCGCGAGAGCGAGCTTGCCCGCCGGGGTCTCGGGATCCGCGCCGCTGAAAAAAGTCTTGATGAGCGCGCTGCTTTTGCGATCGCCGAAGAGGGCTTCCTCGCTGCGCTTCTCCAGCCAGTCGAGCGCGGGCCAGACCGGATGCGCCTGCATGAAGGCCCGCAACCGCTCGAAGCCGGTTTCACGCGGAAAGCTCCGCAGCGCGATCCATTCAAGCGCCGTCTTGACAATTTTGTCTTGTGCAGTTGCAGCTGCGATGTCGCCACGCGCAAGGTCCCCGGCTTTGTAAAATGCGATTGCCTCGGCGAGGCCGGTCAGGTCGCGTTCTTGTTGCGACGTGAAGTCGGGCGAGAGCACGCCGGCTTGCGGCGTCGCCTTGGCGGCAGGCTTGGCGAGATCGTCTTCCCTCGAACGAGCCGCATCGTTGGGAGAAGAGGGCCCCGTGGATTCGTTGCGAGGCGGGGCGAGAGGAAGGGAAACGAACGACGGCTTCTCGCCCCGCCTCGCAACGAATAGCGACCGTTGCCCCGCAGTCCATCCCGCGGCGAGGGCACAAATCGCTACAGCGCCGATTCCCGGGATGCGCCCGAAACGAAATTGCCTTGCGAGCATGGTTCATCCAATCCTACAAAGCGGCCCGGAAACGGACAAACCTGAGCCATTCTTTACTTAACAAATGGAAAACGACGCCTCTCCGGCACGCCGCCGTCTCGCCTGCCGGAAAGCGCAGGCCTCGTCGGAATTGACGGGTCGAACTCGACAAAAGAGACCTTTGCGAGAGCTGATTCAGAGTTTATGTCTCGTGTTGCGTCCATGCTTTGCGTTTGTTCGCGCTCGCGCGCTTATCGCTTGAAGAGAGCCCGTGAATTACGGCGTCACTTGGGCGGAACTTCGGAAAGGCAAAACTGTGGCATTTGAGAGACAGACGGCTTTCAAGGGTTCGATGACCGCGCTTGTCACGCCATTTCAAGATGGGCGCTTCGACGAGGATCGTTTCCGCGCCCTCGTCGATTGGCAGGTCGTCAATGGCACGCATGGTCTCGTGCCGGTGGGAACGACGGGGGAAAGTCCTACTCTCTCGCACGAGGAGCATCGCAAGGTCATTGCCGCCTGCATCGGCGAGGCCAAGGGGAGGGTTCCGGTTATCGCTGGCGCAGGCTCGAACAATACGCAAGAGGCTATCGACCTTGCGCGGTTTGCGGAAGGCGCCGGCGCCGATGGGCTTTTGATCGTCACACCCTACTACAACAAGCCGTCGCAGGAAGGCCTCTACCGCCATTTCAAGGCGGTCAACGATGTGGTCGGCATTCCAATTATCATCTACAATATTCCGCCGCGTTCGGCCGTCGATATGTCGATCGACACCATGCAACGGCTTTATGAGCTGAGAAACATCGCGGGCGTCAAGGATGCGACCGGCAATGTCGCACGCACGGCGCTGCAGCGCCAGGCGCTGGGCCCGGATTTCATCCAGCTTTCGGGCGAGGACATGACGGCGCTCGCGGTGATGGCGCATGGCGGCCATGGTTGTGTTTCGGTGACGTCAAACGTCGCGCCAAAATTTTGCGCGCAGATGCAGGAGGCTTGCCTCGCCGGCGATTTTCCGGCGGCCTTGAAGCTGCATGACCGGTTGGCCCCGCTGCACGCCGCTTTGTTTGTTGAACCCAGTCCGGCGGGGCCCAAATTTGCCCTTACCGTGCTTGGCAAAATTTCCGGCGAAATACGGCTCCCCATGCTGGCGGCGTCCGAGGCGGCGCGAGCCGCGATCAAGGCGGCGATGGCCCATGTTGGGCTCGTTCATGTGTGATACACGGGGCTTGCGCGGAGGTTTTTAGATGACATCCAAGCCGGAGCGCCCGCGAAAAATCGCCGCGGACAACCGGCGGGCGCGCTACAATTATGAAATCGGCGAGACTTTTGAGGCGGGCCTGATGCTCACCGGCACCGAGGTGAAATCGCTGCGCGGCGGCAAGGCCACCATCGCGGAAAGCTATGCGAGCGTCGATCTTGCCGGCGAGGTTTTTCTCGTCAATGCGAATATTCCGGAATATTTGCAGGCCAACCGCTTCAACCATCAGCCGAAGCGGCCGAGAAAACTGCTTTTGAAATCGCGGGAGATCGCTAAGCTTGCGCAGGGGAGCGAACGCCAAGGCATGACGATCGTGCCGTTAAAAATCTACTTTAACGAAAAGGGCAGGGCAAAAATCGAGATTGCGCTCGCCCGCGGAAAGCAGCTGCACGACAAGCGCGAAACCGAAAAGGCGCGCGATTGGAACCGCGAAAAGGGGCGGCTTCTCAGGGAGAAAGGGTGATGCACGAAACGCCGCGATTTCATTAATCAGATCGCAAAAAATAGCTGGCATGGATAGATTGGAGCTACTGGCCACCAGGGAATCACAGTACCGTGCAAGAGATCGCCATCGCGTCGGATACTCCAATCGCTGTCATACTTCGTAACGACCAAACGACGCCATATGCGTTCGTGTGCGATTTGTTAGAGCTAGTTTTCTCGATGCGAAAGCCAGAGGCACAGAAACTTGCCAATGAAAGCCATTGGTACGGGGAGGCTACAGTTGGCTGGTACCTACCCGCCGTCGCCCATGCAATCATCGCGGAGTGCCGCCAACGGATAACGGCGGCGAGCCAAAGACTCGATGTCCACGCGCGAGACAACAGCCTGGCGGCGGGGGACTGCTGCAGCCTGTGCGGGCAATTCTCGCGCCAACTTGCGAAGGTCGCGAAAGGAAACGTCTATGATGCGTGCATAATCGGCGTCACACAAAATGCCAATGCCCAAGCCAGCCATCGCTCGTTCACACACTTCTACGAACTCCTGCAATGGCATTTCGCTGGACACAACTCCGACGATATCGTTGCCACGAGCAGGACATTTCCTGCGCACATGCGAGCCGACCTCCATGTGGCCGTCCATGATCTACTCGCCGGGCGTTCACAACGTTTCGTCGGCGTCGCTGCGCAGAACCACTACGAACCACTCACTTTCACCGCCTTGCTGCAGACGGGTAACCACGCGAAAGCGATCGCTCCAGTGACCTACGAGGAAGTGGATACCGGGGAGGACGCACGCTCCGATCTTGTGCCCCGCCAATGGGCTATGGCTCATCGAGGAGGACACGCTTCGCATGGCGATTTTGGTCGCGCGCAATCACGGCTTTCGGGGCGAGTCCTCCATCCGTGTGGAGATCGCGGTACCGAAAGGTGAGGGCGGCAATCGGTTCGTCGAGGCGAAGTTCAATGCGCTCGCGGCAGCGGTCGCGGTGGCCCGCTCGTATCGCGGCAAGGTGCTTTCATTCGAGGGCGGCGACAGCTATTCAGGCAAGTCCACCGGCGTCATGGTTCACCGCTTGCCGAAAGTGCATCGAAACGAGGTTATCCTGCCCGCCGCAACGCTGCGTCTTCTCGAGCGCAATATTTTGGATTTCGCCCGAAATCGGGGCAAGCTCAAGAGGCTCGGGCTTTCCGCCAAAAAGGGCATCCTGCTCTATGGTTCGCCGGGCACCGGCAAAACGCATTTGGTTCGATACCTTGCCGGTGCCCTCCCCGACCATACGACCCTGCTAATCACTTCGGAGCAGGCAGGCCTCATCGGTGAATACTTTACGCTCGCCCGACTGCTTCAGCCGTCATTGATGGTGATCGAAGACGCCGACCTGATCGCGCGGGCGCGCGAGAACATGGGCAGCGCATGCGAGGAGGTGCTTCTCAACAAGCTGTTGAACGAGATGGATGGGCTTAAGGAAGATGCCGACATCTTTTTTATCCTGACCACGAACCGGCCTGAGCAGCTGGAGGGAGCCCTCACGGGTCGGCCGGGCCAGATCGACCAGGCGATCGAGTTTCCGGTACCCGACAAAACCGGCCGGGGAAAGCTCGTCAAGCTATATGCCCGCGGCTTGAAGGTTGGCAAGGACGTCGCAACCGAGATCGTCAATCGAACCGAGGGCGTCAGCGCTGCGTTCATTAAGGAGCTGATGCGGCGGGTCGCGCAATCGGCGATGGAGCGCGGCTCGGATGGCGTGGTTGCCCTGGAGGACATCGACAGCACGCTTCAGGACATGCTATTCCGGGGCGGTCGCCTGAATGCAAGTCTGCTCGGCGCCTCGGCGGCGGCGCCCGGGTGATTTGGCGAAGGCAGACTAATGGTGCGTTTTGCCAATCGAATTCCATGTCGCACAACACCTTCGGCCATCTGTTCCGGGTGACGACTTTTGGCGAACGCCATGGGGTTGCGATCGGCTGCGTCATTGATGGCTGCCCGCCCTTGATCCCGCTCGAAGAAGGCGACATCCAGGCTTTCCTCGATCAGCGACGTCCCGGCACGTCGCGCTTCACAACCCAGCGGCAAGAGGCCGATCGCGTAAAAATTCTCTCCGGCGAATTCCCGCCCGCCGGCGCGACGGCGGGAGCGGATCGTAAAGCGGTACCGCCGCGAAAGGTCAAAAAATTCCCGTCGATACGATCAGGCCGGCAAGCTTCTAGAGCGGGTCCCGAGAAGGCGGAATCGGGAGGGGATTCCCAACCGGCGCGAATCATGATTCACCCTGCTGGCTGGAAAGGAGGCCAGCCAGGATGGCAAGACCCTATTCGCAGGATTTACGGGAACGCATGGTGCGGGCTGTTCTTTCCGGGCAGTCCCGGCGCGAGGCGGCACGCCTGCTCGATGTCAGCGCGAGCTGTGTGATCAAGCTGATGCAGCGGCGCGATGCGACAGGCGAGTGCCGGCCGGCCAAATTCGGCGGCCATAAGCGCTATGCCCTGGCCGGGCACGAGGACAAGGTGCGGGCACTCCTTGCAGAACAGCCCGATCTGACGATCACCGAGCTGTGGCAGAAGATCACCGCGCTCGGGATCAAGGTGGGGCGTGCAGCCGTCGCGCGGTTCTTGCGGCATCTGCAATTGACGGTTAAAAAAAACCCTGCATGCCGCCGAGCAGGAGCGCCCGGACGTCAAGGCCGCCCGCGCGGCCTGGCGCGAGATGCAGAAAAGCCTTGATCCTCGAAGGCTTGTGTTTATCGACGAGACCTGGGCCTCGACCAACATGACCCCCCGTTACGGGCGCTGTGAAAAAGGCAAGAGACTCGTCGCACACGTGCCTTTCGGCCACTGGAAGACGACGACTTTTCTGGCCGCGCTGCGCCACGGTGGGGTGACCGCTCCCTGTGTCTTCGACGGCCCCATCAACGGCGCGAAGTT
>JBOHJT010000183.1:0-6796 GCA_050728715.1 Methylocella sp. | reverse complement strand
GCCGCGCGGGCCTTGATGTCGTTCCAGTCGAGGCGCATGGACCAAGCCGAATCGCGGATGCTCCGCCCATCCTAAAGCGCGCGGGTTCCTAGCGGCGAACAAAATCGCGGCCAGATCATCGCCGCCGACGCTTGGCGCCAGCCCTGTTACTTCGCTAGGGACCAGTGTAAGCGGGTATCATGGCCGAATTAATCAACATCGACCTGGGCGGGCGCTCGCGGCGGCTGCGCGTCGATACGCTCGTCACATTGCGCTGGCTGGCTCTGCTCGGACAGGCTGTCGCGCTTGTCGTTACCTATTTCGGGCTTGGGTTTTCGCTTCCGCTTGGCCCTTGTCTTCTTGTCATCGCGGCTTCGGCCGGGCTCAACATCGGCCTGCGGCTGCGCTTCGGCCGCATCGAACGGCTGGCGGATGTGCCGGCCGCATTGTTGCTGGCTTACGATATCCTTCAGTTGACGGCTCTTCTTTATCTGACCGGAGGAATCGAAAATCCCTTTTCGATGCTTTACCTTGTGCCGATCATGATCTCCGCGGTGTCGCTGTCGGGCCGTATCACTTTGATCCTGACCCTGCTCATGATCGGCGCGGTGTCGGCCCTGACCTTCCGGCACGACCCGCTGCCTTGGTTTCCGGGAGACCAGCTGCGGCTTCCCTTGATCTACGACACGGGAATTTGGGTCGCGATTGCCCTTGGCGCGGCCTTCATCGCGATCTATGCGTCGCGCGTTGCCGTCGAGGCGCGCAAACTCGCCGACGCCTTGGCCGCGACAGAACTCGTGATCGCACGCGAGCAGCATTTAACGCAGCTCGACGGGTTGGCGGCGGCGGCGGCGCATGAACTCGGCACGCCCCTGGCCACGATCACGCTCATCGTCAAGGATCTCCAAAAGCAACTTCCCGCCAGCGATCCCCTCGAAGAGGATATCACCCTGCTCGCGCAGGAGACCGGCCGCTGCCGCGCCATCCTAGGCAAGCTCGCCTCGCTTGGCGGCGATGACGGCAATATTCTAGATGAAATGAGCTTGAGTCTGCTCCTAGAGGAGGTTGTCGGTCCGCACCGCGATTTCGGAGTTCACATTTCGATTGTCGAAGATGGGCAAGAGCCGGAACCGGCCTGCCTGCGGAACCCGGGCATATTGTACGGGCTCGGCAATCTGATCGAAAACGCGATAGACTTCGCCGCTTCGGAAGTCCGTATCGGGGCGAAATGGAATGCGGCATGGGTTACAATGGTTATCGAAGATGACGGCCCCGGTTTTTCTCCCGATGTCGTCAGCCGGGTGGGTGAGCCTTATGTAACAACCAAGAAAGACAGGCGCGCTAAAACGGAAGAAGGTGCGGGGCTGGGCCTTGGCTTATTCATCGCCAAGACCTTGCTGGAGCGCTCCGGCGCGATCGTTAAGACCGAGAATCGCGTGCCCCCCGCAACCGGTGCGGTGGTTACGATTTTGTGGGAAAGGGCGGCATTCGAGCGAGGGGCCAAACGATTACCTGCCAGCGGTACCGCGGCCAAACCCGGGGCCGAACTCCGGCCGCGCTCTTAAGCCAAAGCCGGGGCACTTTCACAGCCAAGGAAAACGCAAAAGATTTGTCGATTCTCTCTTACTTTTTTACTTTGTCGTGTTTGTCCTGGAAATAGTTCAAGCGAGGCGATTGGCAATGAAAAACGACCCCCCCGAGCCGGTCAATGCGGGAAACCCGAGCGAAGATCAAGGTGTGCGAGGCGGTTTCGGGCTAGATCGCTCGCTCTTGATCGTCGACGACGATAATACCTTCCTGACTCGCCTTTGCCGCAGCATGGAGACGCGCGGCTTCACCGTTACTGCCGCGCACTCTGTCGCCGAGGGTCTCGCGGCAATCGGGGAAGGCGCTCCCTCCTTCGCGGTAATCGACATGCGGCTTGCCGACGGAAACGGGCTCGACGTGATCCGCGAATTGAAGGCGAGGCGCCCGGACGCGCGCGGCATCATCCTGACCGGCTATGGCAATATCGTTACCGCCGTGACCGCCGTGAAGCTCGGGGCATTCGATTATCTGGCCAAGCCAGTCGATGCCGACGAAATTTTCAATGCTCTCATGGCCACCCGCCACGACAAGGCCGAACTCCCGGAAAATCCAATGTCGGCCGACCGGGTGCGGTGGGAGCATATTCAAAGGATTTACGAGCTTTGCGGCCGCAATGTCTCGGAAACGGCGCGCCGTCTCAACATGCACCGGCGGACGCTTCAGCGCATTTTGGCGAAAAAGGCGCCACGTTAAAGCAGGTCGTTACTAATGGGTGGCCGGACTTTTTCGCACGAACCTGTCCCAACTTACTGATATCGAGCGATTCCTTGCGATCGCGGGGGTCGGTTCCTTGCATGCGCCTGTCGCGGCCATTGCTTCGCGCCGCTAAATAAGTTTAATGCGCGCTTCCCGGTGGTATGCCAAGGGCCATGCGAAATGACCGAGAGGTCGGCCTCGAATTTTTCTTTTTGGGTTGAATGGCGGCCAATTCGAGAGGGGCCGCACGGGCCCGCGGCCAAAGCTAGGTTGCGGCCTCGATTTAGGCCTGCCGGGGCCGGTAGCTCAACGGTTAGAGCCGGCCGCTCATAACGGTCTGGTTGCAGGTTCGAATCCTGCCCGGCCCACTCCTATTGGAATGTACATTACAGTTTCAGCTCTGCTTCGCTAGGGGTTGGCGACGGCAGGACAACGAGCGATAGTGACTTACTTCAGCGAAAGAGAACAGGGCGAGCGGTCCCGGGATCAGGAGGCCATATCGGAAGCCGCGTGGGGCGGCATCCGGTCGTTAGTTCGCGCACGTATCGAGGACGGCTCCTTCGGCGCGACCTACCCCGAGACTTGTCCTGACGGCAGTTGTGCGGTCGGTACCGACGTGGCCGCGCTATGGGACGCCATGCGCGGCGATATTCCAAACCTCCAGGAACGGCCTTGGTACGGAAACGTCCAAGAGGCGCCCGCGACACTGGACGCGCTCGACATCCTCGAATTTTGCTGGCAATGTATTGGAAAGCCGGAGCGGCAGGGGTACCACAACTACTTCAGGCATCATCATCTTATCTTCGATGTAGACGCAGGCCGACAGGAATTTTGGGAAGCCGTCAACCGGATATTCCGACGCAATGGTCTTGCCTACGAACTCACAGCGCACGGTCGCATCGAGCGGCTTGCGCCACCTGTACTACGTGAAGCGCTTGGCTCGGTTTCCTTCCGCACATCGGATGCGGAGCTTGATCGGATGCTGGAGACAGCCCGGCGGAAGTTTCTCGATCCTGACGAAAGCAAGCGCCGCGAGGCGCTGGAGTCTCTTTGGGACGCATGGGAACGCCTCAAGACTGTAGGCTCCGGCGCCGACAAGAAAGCTCAGACGGCCGCCATCCTCGATGCCGCAGCCGGCTCTACCTCTCCCAGATTCCGCGAGGTGTTGGAAAGAGAGGCGAAGGAGCTTACCGCAATCGGTAACAACCTCCAGATTCGTCATTCCGAGACAAGCCAGGAATGCGTCGTTCGCTTCGAACAGATTGATTACCTGTTCCATCGCTTATTCGCGCTGATTCAGATGGTACTGCGATTACCGGCACCGGCAAGTTAGCGTGGCCCGCGCCACCGGCATCTCAGGCTCCACTTATAGATTCGTCCAAACGATACCCAAGATAGCGAACCGAATTGATGGGGTCGTACCCGAGCTGGTGACGCAATTTCTTGCGCAGCTTGCTAATATGGCTTTCAACCACAGTCTCTTCAACATCCTCGTCGAAAATTCCATAGATGGAATTGAAGATTTGGGCCTTGCTGACGCGCCGACCGCGGTTATGGACCAGATATTCAAGAATGCGGCGCTCGCGCCGCGGCAATGGCAGAGAAACTCCCTTGAGTTGAGGATCCCGGCCGTCGAAAAAGACCCGCAATTCACCAACCACGGCACAGTCGCGCTCGCACTCGTGGCGACGCCGGATTGCTCCCACTCTGGCCAGTATTTCGCGAACGTGGATCGGTTTGCGCACCACGTCATCGACGCCCGCCGCGAACAAATCCAGCGTCTGCTCAAGCGACGGTGTCTCGTTCATGGCGATCAATGGAGCGCGGCTGCGGTCCTTGATCATCTTGGGATAAAGCCGCCGGTCCCTACAGTCCCCAAGTAGAAATGCTTCGACCGCGAAGAGGTCGGCGGCGGCCGCCGTCGCCACCCATTCCTGGAATTCCAAAGGGCAAAATCCGGCGGAAGAAACGCCTTCGCTGCCAAATCGGCATGTGTAACCAGATGTTACAATTTCACGTTCGTCAATTATCACTAACACCGAAATCTCCCGCGAATCTCTCCTTCATTCATTAACAAATAACAACTTATGGTTAAATGTCAAAGGAAATTTATCGTTAAAGTTGTTTTTCTCGCGCGAAGGTCGCAGCCGTAGGTTGCAGCCTGGCCAGGATCCCGGCGGCGCTCAAGGCACCGGCTCAATGAAAAATGCGGGGGGCATTCGCGGTCCAAGCGCCAAAACCGCGTACCACCATATGGGCAATCACGCGGCAAACGTATTGCTTCCGGGCCGGATTATCGGCGGGCCCGCATGATCGCGCGCGACGGCCGACGTCCAGCTGCCTTCCCGGGCTCTAAGTGGTTTAGATGAGCTTCTTGACGAAAGTTGACGCAAATTGCCGCCGATCCACTGCTCCCCGAGTGACTGCGCGGGAAAACACGGTGGACCGGCGGCCAAAGCAACAATAATTGCTTGGTCATTAAAATCCCTGGGACGAGACTTGGGAGGATCGCCGGCTCGTCCCATGATGTTGCGATTATTGCAGCATTGTTGCCGCTCCGCATCGGACGTTTGTCCTAAATCGACTGATTGCCAGACTTCGCGGGCTGGTTTAGGTTCCCCGCTCGAAACGCGCGAACGGGTTGGCATGCAGGGTCTAGCCAGATCGTTTCCGTGAGAGCGCTTCCCAATCACGTGGACTCACGTGATGGAAAAGGAATCACTCGCAACTTCAAAGAATTGGGGCATGTCGGAATCGAAAAAGTCGAGCAACTTTTTTAAGGACACGCTCTAGTCGTCAAGAGGAAGGATGAATTGCGAGCGAAGGCTTCCGCGCCAAAGGGTTAACGACAATTCGAGGGCGGACACCAACGGTCATCCTTCATGGCCGGAGGACATACTCCGGCCCGCACCGGTAGCGGGCATCACGTCCGGGGGGGCGGCGCCATGAGCGAAGACAGCGAGCTTATCGCGCTCATCGATTTTATCTACGCGGCGGTGCTCGATGGCGATCTCTGGCCAACGGTGCTGGCGAAGCTCGCCAATGCCACGGGAGCGTTGCAGGCCATCATCGCGACCATGGACCGGCGCACCGATACCTTCGCTTCGATCTCGCGGCGCGCCTATCCAGACTTGGAGGCGAGCTACAAGAATTATTGGGCGTTCCATAATCCGCTCTGGGACAACGCAACGGTTCTGCCAGCCGGCGAAGTGTTCTCGCTCGATGCCATCATGCCGCGGCAGAATTTCGCCAAGACACCCATTTTCAACGAATGGTGGAAACAAGCGGATTATGGCCTTGCGATGCTTCTCGCCAATTTGCCCGGCGAGGAAAAGGTGTCGTCATTGCTCTGCGTCGTCAACGCGCGGGGAAACGATGCGCTGACCAGCGAGCAGACTCGCGTCTTCGAAACGGCGGCCCGGCACGTCTCGCGCGCCGTGCGCGTCCATCGCCAGCTCTGGACGCTCGACCTTATGCACGGCACAGCGCCAGAGCGGTTCGAAAGCTTGCGGCAGGGAGCCATCCTGGTCGACGCCGCGGCAAATGTGCTGTTCGCCAACGCCCCGGCGCGGGCAGTGCTCGAAACGGGCAATGGACTCGTTCTCAAGGGCGGTTGCCTCGCCAGCACTGACGGCGCGGACACTTTGCAACGGCTGATCGCTTCCTGCGCGCGCGGGGTTGGTGCGCTGCGCGGGCCGCTCGGCGGAGAACTCGATGTCCGGCGCGGCCCATATCGCCCGTGCCTCCATGTAACGGTGACGCCGCTTCGATCCAAAGACCCGGCCAGCGCGATCCCTTGGCTAGGATTGCGCCCGCCGGCGGCCATTGTCTCGGTGGTTGATCCCGAGACCGGCCGGCGGCAGCTTGCGCAAAATCTGCACAACCGCTTTGGCCTGACCGGCGCCGAAACGGGGCTCGCCGCGGAGATCCTCAAGGGCGATGGCCGCGCGGCGGCGGCGCGGCGGCGCGGTATTTCGGTCGCGACGGCCCGTGCCCAACTCTCCAGCATTTTTGAAAAGACCGGAACCCATCGTCAGGCCGAACTCGTCCATCTCCTGCTCGAACTCGGGGACAAACGAGACCTGGGAAAATGGGAGGTCTGACCGCCATCCCGTCACCGGGCATGGCGCCACCTTATCGCTCCCGAACCGGCCTACTCCTGGTTGCCGTGAATGCCCACGATAAACGCCGCCAAATATCAAATTATATTAAATCTCAGTTTCCGCTCTTGTCCACGGCGGGTTTTTACATGAAAGAAAGTTAATGTGGCTATCAGCCGCATCAACCTCAAGCTGAGGAATAGGTAAGCAGGGAGAAATCAAAAATGACATCCAAGTATTTTAAACATGCCGGACTAGCAGCGCTACTGTTGGGCTGCTCGGTGGGACTTGCACGAGCCGAACCGCCAGCGCCGCTGTCCCCCGCGGAGCTCCGTGCTCTGATCGCTGAAGCCAAACCAATGGCAGGCCCCGGTGGGCACCAAATCACAACGGGAGGCGGCAAGCTTGGCCCTGGTCCGAGCGCCAGCGTAGCC
>JBOHJT010000182.1:0-6804 GCA_050728715.1 Methylocella sp. | reverse complement strand
AAGCCAACCCGTGGCAACGCTCAAGTTGCGGCAAGGTTAAAGTGGGAGGCTGGACAGAGACCCGCCCTGTCTCGTTAGGGCTGCTTCCTTCCGGACCTGACCCGGTTGGCGAGTGGTGCGTCCACCGCCAACCTCCCAGCATCTATTTGGACCATGCGGGCGAATTTCGCAACCATCTTGAATGTTCGAGCCAAGCCGCCGCGGGCAAGTCCGGCGCGCGGCCGCACGCGAACCCAGCGCGTCCTCCACTCTGACAGAATCGGGTGGGATTCCCATGCAGGCTTTCATGTGATTCCCATGTCCGTGGTCAAGCGCGTTGGCCATTTGCGTTCGTTCGCCGGCGCACCCAAACCCTCCTCAAAGTGCTTGAGAGTAACCGGACAGATCGTGCGCTACCCTAAACTGGACATATTGTGCGCTGCCGGCAGTTTCGCGCAGTGCCGCTTGACCGGGACTAAGAATTGAATTTATAAGGCCGCAGCGGAAAAACCGAATATGATCTAGCCTTAACCTAGATAGCCAGGCGCAAACGGCAGGCGTGCGAATTAGATTCGCGGCGAGGAAAGTATCTAGCTACTACTAGATGACGCCAGGGCAAGTTGGCAGCTTGTGACGAGGCGCCTTCGACGGAGACCCGTGACCAAAAAAGGCGCAGGTGTGTGGATCCCGCAAGGCATGTAAATAACAAAAATAAGGAGGAGGGTAATGGGCGAGCTTCTTGAAATTGCGAGTTGGGTTGGGACGCCTCTCGGCGCTATTTGCGCGATTGCCTTCGTCACTGCACTCCATTTTTTCGGCCGGTGGGTTCTCACCGATTGAGAATCGGCAAGCGGCTTTGGGAAGGAGCATCCAGGTGTTCCGTCCATGCGATATCCGGTAAGCTCCCGCAAGTGCAGCGACTGCAAACCTGTTCAGGGGCGTCCAGCGCAATCGAAGCCGGCCCACGCGGGCGCATCTAGCCAGCACAACATCCAGGCGCTCGCGCGCGAATTGCCGTTGTTTGTGTGCCGGTCACATGCTACCATGACTAGAGGCGCGCGTAAAAAAGGAACGACGGGAGAAAACCTTTGGCCCAGGAGTCGTCGACGAGGATCGGAGCTAAACAAATTCAGGTGGTTGGCGGCTTACGAGCTCTCGCTCAATCGCGTTCCTGCCGTGAACACGTTGCACAAGCTATCGGCCTTTCGCTAAACGCCGATGACATGACCGGCGACACCAATCATGACAATCTAGACCGAATGGATACACGCTTCGGACGTGAGGCGGGGCCGGCCGGGCGATTGCAGGCCATCTTTCCAGTCAACATCGCCATCGCGGATAAGAACCCAATGGTTCTGCGTGCGTTGGAGGCGCTTCTCACCCGGGACAGGCGCTTCAATCTTTTGCTGATCGCGAGCGATGGAGCACAATTTCTTAGTTCATTGGCCCATCTTCCGGTGAGCCTGGGGGTCATCGGCTGGGAGTTGCCGCCAATTCGGGCCACGGAAATTTTGCAGGCACTCGCAAAGCGCCCGGCGCCGCCGAAGATCGTGGTTTATAGCAGCACCAAAGACACGACGGCGCCTGCTGAAACGTTGCGGCTCGGGGGGGCCGGCTTCGTCAGCAAACTTTCTTCCCCTGAACGCCTGCTTGAAGTATTCGCGGCGGTCGCCGCCGGAAACATGGTGTTCCCGTTCGTGGATATTCATAAAGTCAGGCCGGATCCCCTTACAAGCTTGACACATCGGGAACGCGATCTTCTTGCCGCGTTGGAGTCCGGCGAGAGCAATGCTCAGTTGGCGCGGGAATTCGGCGTGTCGATCAATACGATCAAATTTCATTTGCGCAATTTGTTTGGCAAACTCGATGTCCGTAACCGGACACAGGCAATCTGCCTCTACCTTGAAACGAGGCGCTGAATCGAGCGCTGCCGGCGCTTCGCGGGCGATTCGTAAAAGTGGCGAGCGATCGAGAATGTTGTCGACTTGCTCGCGTGGCGGCGGCGGGCTTGTCGCTTGCCGATAGCCCAAAACATGCTTATCGAAGTTTTCGGAGGAGCGGGATTGCGCGACGGCGCCGCCTTGCCGCGGCCAACGCCAAAGGGGGTAGCCCGGCGGGATCCTAAGCAATCATCTGTCCGGTTGTTCGCGAACGCCGGATAGGCGCCTTGAATGTTGTGTTTCGTCCCGGTAGCTCAGCAGGATAGAGCGGCGGTTTCCTAAACCGCAGGTCAGGGGTTCGAGTCCCTTCCGGGACGCCAAGATTTTTGTGAATCATATCCATAGGATGAAGATGTACCCCAAAATGGATAGGGAGAGCGTCAGTGGAACGCAAATATGGGCTTTATTTATGGAGGACGTAACGGCACCTTTTGATTCTCATTGAATTATTGCGCGGCAGCGGTACACAATGCCCCAGTTATCGCCCGCCGGAGGTCGGCGACGAGCCTGTCACGGTTGATATATGTCCAGTCCGTGCCGGCGCTCTCAGCACGGGCGGCGCCGGTCTCGCGCCCGTGCATGTCGGCGGTGCATCCATGTGCCCCACGGTTAAGGCCCTGCGGTCGTCGCCTTTTCCATCATCGCGACGAAGCGGGGCAAATAAAAAATTGCTGTCGCGCGGGCCGGGCGACGCCTAGGGAAGCGGACGTGCCGAGGCACTACACGACCATCATCGATCTTATCGATCACTGGCAGTCTCTGCTCGCTGGACTGATCGCATTGATCGCCGCGATCATTACGGTGCTCGTCACGCTGAAGGTCGAGCGACGGAAGGTTGATCGCGAGGTAGATGCCCTTCGCAAATCCCTCGCAATCGAGCTTCGGCAGCTCATCCTGAGAGCCCTCGGTGCGCACACATCCCTCCAAAAACTCGGCAGCAAGGCAGACGGACCAATTACCGCGCGGATGGTGGAAAGCTTGTCGCGAGTGCCGGTCCCGATCGTCTATCCGGCAAATGCTCACAAAATCGGACTCCTCGAAGGCGACGCGATGGACGTGGTCATCATATACCAATTGCTGGAAAGCGCGCGAGACGGCGTCGGCAGACTGATGACCTACAGAACGCCGGACGACATCAGCCCGATTGTCGTCATGAAGACATCGGAAGCATTCTTAGTGGCATGCAAATACGCCCAAATCGTGCTTCCGAAGTTGCGAACCGGCGTCGCTTCACATGATGATCGAGACGCGGAATTGCTGCAAAGCATCCGCACCGCCGCCGCAGCACGCAGGTGAGCAGCATCCATCTGTTCCCAGGATGCAAAAATAGGGGTCAGGACATGCCGAAACTTTTAAGGTCCAGCGAAACAGCAGGTTGTGGGGCCACGATTGAATTAGACAATGGCGAAGTCGTGTATGTATCCATCGCGCAAACCGGGGTGTTAGTACGTAAATGGGACATGAACGGAGGGATGATTAAAACCCTCTTGAGCAACTTCTTTGGCCCGAAGCTGTACAACGAAAGCAGCGTCTACAAGAATGCGCAAACGGCGCGAGCGCTCAGCCGGATGTATCCCGAACTATTGCCATCGCTATGCTTCAAAAATCCCGTGTTAGCTGCGTTCTCCAACGCGATATGGCATTGCGCATCGGCGGGCGAAGTCTGCGTCATTCTCAATGAAGCTGCGGCAAAGACCCCGCAGCTTGAACAGGATGCCGACGCGGTGGCGCTGCAACAGGCTTTCGACGCTGCTAAGAATTGGCCGCCAAAGCGACCGCCTAAATCATGACAGACTCTATTCCACGTGATCAGAAAATAATATGTCCAGTTCGTGTCGGCGCTCTCGGCATGGGAGGCGCCGGTCTTGCGCTCGTGCATGCCGGCGGTGCATCCATGTGCCCATAGTTAAGGCCCCGCCGTCCTCGCCTTTTCCATCATCGCGACAAAACGGGCAAATAAATAATGGCTGTCGCGCGGGCCGGGCGACGCCTCGGGATGGTGCTGCACCGAAAACGCCGGGCGATCGGTCATTTCGAGACCGCAATTCGAACCGTCGAACAGCGACTTATGAGTTTCCCGCGCATTCTCCGGCAGGGTTGCCGCGTCGACCGAAAAACCATGGTTCATCGACACAATCTCGACCTTGCCGGTGGTAAAGTCCTGCACCGGGTGATTGGCGCCATGATGGCCCTGGTGCATTTTTAAGGTTTTCGCGCCGATCGCGAGCGCAAGCATCTGATGGCCAAGGCAGATCCCGAAGGTTGGGACCGCCCTTTCGAGGAGAGTCGCGATGACCGGAACCGCATATTTCCCGGTCTCGGCTGGATCGCCCGGACCGTTTGAAAGAAAAACTCCGTCGGGCCGCATCGCCAGAATCGATTCCGCGGGCGTCTGCGCCGGCACGACGGTGACCGCGCAGCCGGCCTCGGTCAGAAGCCGCAGGATATTGCGTTTGATCCCGTAATCGATGGCGACGACCTTGTATGTCCCCGGCCCGGCGGCCCCAAAACCCTGTCCGGGCAGCCATGCCGATTGCGTCCAGTCGTAGCGCTGCGCGGCGGTGACCTCCGGCACGAGGTCCATGCCTTCGAGGCCCGGCCATTCCCGCGCCATCGCCCGCAGGCCATCGATGTCGAAATCGCCGCTTGGCGAATGGGCGATGACCGCGTTTGGCATGCCGTTCTCGCGAATGAACGCGGTGAGCGCGCGCGTGTCGAGGCCATAAAGGCCGACAATGCCGCGGCGCTTGAGCCATGCATTGAAATCGCCCTTGGCCCGGTGATTGGACGGCTTGGTGATTGGCGCGTGGACGATGACACCCCGCACGCCGGCGCTCGCCGCGAGATTGCTTGTCTCGATATCCTCGTCATTGACGCCGGTATTGCCGATGTGGGGAAAGGTGAAGGTGACGATTTGGCCGGTGTAGGAAGGATCGGTGAGGATTTCTTGATAACCCGTCATCGCCGTGTTGAAGCAGACTTCGCCCACGGCGGCGCCCGGCGCGCCGAGCCCAAACCCTTCGAGCACCATGCCGTTCGCCAAAACGAGGACGGCGGTCGCGCGGGGCTCGCGCCAAAACGGAAAAGCTTGCTCTTGCCTGCCTGTCATGCTCACTCTAAATCCGCTCCTTCCAATTCGATAAAGCGGCCGATTGCCCCCGTCAAATCCCAAGAAAAGGCGGTGGTGTCTCAGTTTGAAATCTCGGTTCTGGGAAGGGACGGAAGTCGCACCATCAGCACGTCATCGAAGTAACCTAGGCAACTCTTCAGTGCCCGGGGTTCGACGCCGTAGACCTGAAACCCGAAATTCCTATAAAGGGCTATTGCCGCAACGTTGCCCTGCGCGACCCTCAATGTAAGATGCTCGACGATCTCCCTTGTGGACTGAAGAAGCGCCTCTATCAGTGCCGTCCCGACTCCTTGACGACGAGCATCAGGCCGCACATACATGCCCCATACAAAGCCTTTGTGGCAGTTTTTCTGACCGACTTCCTGTCTGAAGCTGATCATGCCGACGATATGACCTCCAACATAGGCACCGAAGACGATTGAGGTGGTTAGTCGATCCGCAAAAGCGGCAACCGGCCGCGCCACCTCAATTTCGAATGTCGACCCGAACGCTTCAGGCGCTTCGCTCAATGCGGCGAGACGGATGGTGCGATAATCCTCGACATCCAAGACATCGAAACGGCGGATTTCGACGATGCACATCGCAACCTAACTTTCTTGCCAAAAATTTAGCTAGTGGCCGATAGCGAAGATTGGCATGGACCGCGCTGAGGAGGGAGGCCGAAAATCAAAGTGAGACACCACCGAAAGTGCTAGGAGCTAGCCATGCGCGAAAGATTTTCAAGCGAGCTTAGGGCGGCGATGAAGGCCGGCGAAAAGCGCCGCGTCGGCACGATCCGCATGATCATGGCCGCGCTCAAAGACAAGGAGATCGAGGCGCGAGGGCAGGGAAAAAGCGTCTCCGATGAAGATATTTTGGCGCTCCTCCAGAAGATGACGAAGAGCCGGAAGGAATCGCAAGCGATCTACGAAAAAGCGGGCCGCGTGGACCTCGCGACCCAAGAAAGCGAGGAAATCGCGATCATCGAGGGCTTTTTGCCGCAACAGCTGAGCGAGACGGAAGTGGCGCAGGCGATCGCCGCCGCCATCGCCGAGACCAAGGCCTCGTCCATCAAGGACATGGGAAAAGTGGCCGGCGCGCTCAAGGGAAAATATCCGGGCCGGATGGATTTTGCGAAAGCTAGCGTGCTCGTGAAGAGAATGCTTGGCGGGTGAAAACTTTTTCAGGCGTAATGTGTAAAAGTCTGGATTTGATATACCGGTCAATCTCAAGTTTCGCTAATCATCTTTCCTGCGGCCCAATGCCTCAAAAATGTGACCGCGCGTATCAAGCACGCAGGGATCATCTTGGCGCAGGTTAGTGAACGTGATCCAAGCGGCGGAATGGCGAATGGATTGTGAGGACATAGACGTCATAAGAGCCTTTAGCGAAAGGGCTTTTCAGGCGCGGAATATGGCAGCGGAATTATTCCATGATTCTGGGCTAGGCACGGGTCTCGACGGACGGCCAAAGCCTCGCCGCTCAGGCGAGGCAATTACGCGCCCCCGGAGCCGAGATGGTCTTGCGAGTGACGGCAAGCGGCGCGAAGACCGGCCGCGCTCAATTGCTCCGTGGCATCGGTCAGCATGAGAAAGGCGGCGTGTTGACCGTGATGCGCCTCGGGACGCCTGGGTCCATCGCGACACCTCGCCGGCGTCGCAGCTTTCCGCACGATCGCACTCAATTATCAAGCCGCTGGACGTATGCGGATTTGTAAGGTTTTTGCCGGTCAATCGTACCTATGTGGACGGCCTCGGATGGCAAGCACTTTCTTGC